>SFCP01000030.1 GCA_004558535.1 Bacteroidales bacterium
CTGCTTAAAAATCAGCGAAAACGGGGATTTTCTTTTGAATTTCGCTGATTTTTCAACAGGAAATAGCCCCTTTTTCGGACGGTGTATACCTTTATATTTCCACTTCTCTGCCTACGATTTTGGGGTACTTCATGCCAAGTTGTTTTGTTGTGCTGCAAAGGTACATTTTTATCTTAGGCGCGTGTATTTTCCTGCTTAAAAATCAGCGAAAACGGGGATTTTCTTTTGAATTTCGCTGATTTTTCAACAGGAAATAACCCCCTTTTCTCGGAAGAGATACACCTTTATGATTGCAGGAGAAAGGTTGGTTTTTTCTGTTTCTGTCTTTTCTGTTGGCACAGGCTCACCAAAACCGGGATAAACCTTTTGTCAGGAGAGGTATATCTCTATTATTGCAGAAGAATGGTCGTTTTTTTGTCTTTTTTTGCTTGTTCGGCGTGCTCTTGGTGGACCTTTTTTCGTAAATCTACCCACTAATTTCTGGCTAAATCTGAGATTTTTATCAAAAAAAGTCCGAGAAAAATTGGGGGGGGTGATTTTTACTTAATAAATTTGCAGCCCAATTTTAATTGTCAGACGGACTTTGCAGAGAGGAACTTGTGTAGAAAAGAGTTTGCTTCTTTCTCGTTTCCCTTTTCCGGTCCTTATGAAGAGGACAGGGCGGCTACTCTTATTATATATACGTGTACGCGCCCGCGAGGACATCCTTCGGGATGTGCAGTCCTGCCGACAAAGCCAATCTTCCATGTATTCAGTACATACCGACAAACACATGCAGCGTAAGCTACTATCCCTTTTCCTGCGGTGCTGCCTGTTATGGGCAGTGGCGGGCAGTCTGCCTGCCACAGCGCAGCGCATAGCGGTCAAGAACAACCTGCTCTACGACCTCACGGGCACGCCCAACCTCGGCATCGAGGTGGCCCTGGGGCATCACCACACCGCGCAGCTCTTCTACGGGCTCAACCCTTGGAAGAAAGGCGATGGACGTACCCTTCGCCACTGGCAGTTCATGCCCGAGTACCGCTATTGGACTTGCAGCAAGTTCAACGGCCATTTCTTCGGCGTCCATGCCATGGGCGGCGAGTACCGCATCAGTCAGGTCGACGCGCCCTTTGGGCTCTTCCCCAAGTGGAAGGATCATACCTATACGGGCTGGAATGCCGGCGTGGGCGTCACCTATGGCTACCAGTGGATACTGGGACGCCACTGGAACGTCGAGGCCTCCATCGGCGTCGGCTATAACTATATCAAGTACAAGCGGTACGACTGCGTGGACTGCGGACGTATCTACGACGACAGCCACCTCAACTACTTCGGACCCACAAAGCTGGCCCTCAGCGTCCTCTACGTCTTCTGAGGCGTCGCTCAGGATTGGGAATTTAGGAAAGAGGATTTGGAACTCAGAAATGAGAAATTGGGAATGCCGTCCGGCTAATTCCTAATTCCTAACTCCTAATTCCTAATTAAGGAAAGCCTCCTCCGCAGGGTTAATTCCTAACTCCTAATTCCTAATTCCTAATTTCAAAAAAGCCTCCGCAGGGTTAATTCCTAATTCCTAACTCCTAATTCCTAATTAAAAGAAAGGCTCCTCCGCAGGGTTAATTCCTAATTCCTAATTCCTAATTAAAGAGAGAATTCCTAATTAAAAGAAAGCCTCCTCCGCAGGGTTAATTCCTAATTCCTAACTCCTAATTCCTAATTAAAGAAAGATTCCTAATTCCTAATTCCAAAGATGCAAAGGCTCCTCTCCCAATACCTCATCCTGCTCATCCTGCTGCTGCCCGCGGCCGTCGTTTCGGCCCAGACGGGGGGCGGCATCTCCAATGGTGTGAGCATCAACGACCCCGCCGTCACCATCGTGGGCGACCGGCAAGTCGCCGTCACCATGCAGCTCCGCTTCGACGGCCTGCGCCTGCGGTCCAACGAGATGCGCGTCTATACGCCCTACATCGTGGGACAGGGCGGCGAGGAGTTCTACCTGCCCTCCGTGATGGTGGTCGGACGCCGACAGCACTTCGTGCAGCAGCGCGAGCCCAATCCCCACTACCCCGGTGCCATCGAGGTGTGGCGACGCAACGGTACGGCGCAGCAGGTGGACTATCGACAGGTCGTAGAGCTGCAACCGTGGATGTACGGCGCCGCCGTGCGAATTGTCGAGGACAGCTGTGGCTGCGGCGTGACCTTGGCGAAAAACGCCTGGGCCGAGCCCCTCGGACGTGTGCGCCAGGAGCCCGAGCGCGTCCTCGCCATCGTCAGCATCAGTTGCGTCAAGCCCCGCTACAGTCGTGAGGAGAAAACCTATGCCATCGAGGGACGCGCCTTCCTCGACTTCCGCGTCAACCGCGTGGACATCGATGCAGGCTATCGCAAGAACCCCACCGAACTGGCCAAGATCATGCGAAGCATAGACGCCGTGCGCGACGACAGCAATGCCACTATCACCGGCATCAGCATCCACGGCTACGCATCGCCCGAGGGTAAGTACAGCCGAAATGTCTACCTGGCCGAAAACCGCGCCCTCGCCCTGCGCGACTATGTGTGCAGTCTGCGAAATTTCCCCGCCGACGTCTTCACCGTGCGCAGCACACCCGAGGACTGGGAGGGCCTGGACAGCCTCATCAGCCGCAGCAAGTTGCCGCAGCGACAGGAGATGCTGGACCTCGTCCGCACCGAGATGGATCCCGACCGCAAGAACGACGAGCTGCAGCGACGCTGGCCCGATGCCTATACCAATATTATATTAAAGGAATGGTATCCCGCCCTGCGCCATTCCGACTATGTGGTCAACTACACCGTGCGCTCCTTTACCACCGCCGAGGAAGCTCTGCGCGTCTACCGCGACAAGCCCTACCAGCTCTCGCTGAGCGAACTCTATATGGTAGCCAATACTTTCCAGGAGGGTAGTGAGGAATACAACGAAGTACTTCGGACCGCCGGGCGCCTCTATCCCGATGACGCCGAAGCCAACCTCAACGTCGCCATCATCGCCCTGCAGCAGCGCGACCTGCCTACGGCCGAGGCGCACCTGCAGAAATCCGGCGACAGCGTCGAGGCGCAGCACGCGCGTGGCGTTCTGGCCCTGCTGCAGGGCCGCATTGCCGACGCTGCCCCCCTGCTCGAGGCAGCAGCTGCCGCCGGCGTGCCTCATGCTGCCGACAACCTGCGTGCACAGCGCATGCTGGAGTGACGGCCACGGAGAGCAGCCTTCCGGCCTGCGTCCCACAGCCGCCTACCATGGCATTCCGCCCTCCGGCAGCATCCTGCCGAATGGCCCAATTCCTGATCAACAAAGGAAGAATCCTGATTAGAAAGAAATAAATCCTATTCATTCACTTTTTAAATTCAATTATTATGAACAAAAAACTATTGACAATGGGACTCGCCGCCCTTTTGATGGCCGGCTGTTCCTCCGACGATTCTGCTGTAAAGGGCTATGTAGGCCTGACGATTACCATGCCGACAAGTGCCGGCAGCCGTGCGGTAGAGTATGACGATGGTGATACAGACGACTATAGCGTCAAGGATGTAACACTTGTGTTTTCGGAGTACAATGCCGGAACACGCAAGCACGACATCAAGCAAGTGGTACAGTTCACCAGCACCGACTGGAACAAGGAAGGTACTGGCATAGATGACATTACTTCTGCTTCCGTACTGCCTGTTGTGCCTATGGCTGACGCAAATGCCAAGAGCGTGTTGGTTTTGGTGAACAGTTCTGACATCTTCACGGTGGCAAATTACACGACAGACCCCGCGACAGGTAACAATACTGTCCTTAATCCAGGTTCTATTGCCTTTAAAGGCGGCTCAACTATTTCAACGATTGAGGATTTGGAGGCAGTACAGAACAGCGCTTCTCTGACTCTTGACCAATATAAGAGTGCCGGAATAGGTGGCGCATTTATGGCCAACGCTTCCATTAAGAATGCTACCAATCTTGATGCTAATGACCCCCACAAGCAATTGGTAGTAATTACTCCTCAAAAGAGCAAGGAAGCGGCCATGGCAGCAGCAAGCAGCAATGTAATCTATGTGGAGCGCGCCGTTGCAAAGGTTTCTCTCACTTTCAACAATCTTGAAGTCGCAAATAAGGAATATACTTTCTCGGGCACAGGCTTTACCAGTGACAAGATAGAATTTGACGGATGGGTACTGGACGTCACAAACAAGTCTACGTTCCCTCTCCGCCGGATTGCTGCCACTTGGCCTAACTTAGACAGATTTGCGCCTGCAAAATCAGCCGGAGTTCCCCAGCGCTATGAGTGGTCTGTGGACAACAACTATAGTGAACCTTATGCTGCAAGTGATTTCAATACTGTAGACGAGGAAGCTGTTACGAATGTACTGAATACTTCTCTCTACTGCTTTGAGAACACCTTTGATTTGAGCAATATGAAGCAGAACAGAACTACGCGTGTGGTTCTGCGCGGTCAGATTAAGCCGAATGGCACAGCTCCTACCGGTGGCTTGTTCCGTTTGGGTGAGTCCGTTACATTCTACAGCAAGGCCGACATGCTTGCCAAAGTTAAAGCCGCTGTGGTAGCATCCGGCGCAGTATCGGCCGCAGATATTGAAAGCGCTAATGTTGAGAATTTGGTAGTAGGCAAGGCTCCCTTTACACATGATGGCAATAATAAGATTGTCATAACTAAAACGGGTTCTGTGCCTGTGGACCTGTCCACCTATATGACAAAGATTACAGGAATGCTGGGCCAGTTGACTTATTATGAAGATGGTTACTGCTACTATCCCGTGCGTATCCGTCATTTCGAAGATGGCACAGATCCGTATGACAATGGTGTAAGCGCTTGGAATGCAGGAAACACCTATGATATGGAGGCCAAATGGCTGGGTCGTTATGGCGTGGTTCGTAACAATAGCTATGTCATCAACGTAACCGGCGTATCTGCTCCCGGTACTCCGACGGTTCCTGGTCTTACTGAGAACATCGACGACGAGGAGTTCTATTACATCCAGGCTACGGTTAAGGTGCTTTCCTGGACCAAGCGTACACAAAACGTAGAGCTCTAATCCTATTTCCCTATCATTTCGGGGCGGGCGGCAGCCCGCCTGTGGCCCGCCCCGACTTTGAAACACTCCACAGAGTACTTACACTTTAATCACTTTCCGAAAGGATATTATTATGATGCTGAATACTGCGATGCTGAAGCAATGGGCCGGAGCTATAGGACTGCTCTGCGCTGCTGCCCTGCTGACAGGATGCTCCCTGATGGACTTGGACCGCGATCACTGTCCCGAGGGACTCAACGTGAGCTTTGCCTACGATTACAATACACAGCGGGCGGATATGTTCTGCGACCACGTGGGCGGCATCGAGGTATTTGTTTTCGACGAAAACGGCAAGCTCGTCGCATCGAGATGCGTCAGCAATGACGATAGCAACCAACCCCTCAAGACACCCGGCTACACCATGGAATTTGACGACCTGCCCGCGGGAAACTACCAGGTGCTGGCCGCTGCCTTTCAGCACGACCGCCGGGAACTGCTGGGAAAACCCGGCGCAAAATTCCGACTGACGACACCCGCCATCGGGGAAACGATGGCACAACTCTACGCCACGCTCGACCATGAAGCACCCGAGGCCGACGGCACCTGCCCCGTAAAGCAGGACGGACTGCCCCTCGACACCCTCTGGCTGACATTGCCCGAACAGGCCGTGGCCGTGGACCACATCAATCCCACCTTTACTACCGCACGACTGGTGCGACATACCAAGGACATACATCTGACCCTGCGCCAAGGCGCAGCTCCCTACGAAATCAACCATGAGGACTACGAAGTCAGCATCGTCGACGCCAACGGACGTATCGCTGCCGACAACAGCCTGACCGACCCGACCCCTCTGCGATATACGCCCTACGCGGCCTGGAATACAAGCCTCGCCGCCCAAGCACCCGAAAACCGGGAAGCCGTGGCCACCGGCACAACGGCACACTATAACCTCAATACCTCGAGGCTGATCTACCCCGAAACGGGACAGCAGGGCGCACTGCTCCGCGTCGTGCGGAAAAGTACCGGCGCACTCGTCTTTGAAACCAGCCTGCCACGCTTCCTGGCCGAGGGACGAAACGCCTACGAGTCCCTGCGCTGGACGCCACAGGAATACCTGGACCGGGAATACGACTACGACCTGCACCTCTTCCTCGTCGGAGACCGCTGGGAGTACGTAGAAATGAGCATCGGCATCCTGGGATGGAGCCGACGCGTGATGAACGTGGACCTGTAAGCCTGGAAACATCTGCACACCGGCCGCCGGTGCCTGCCACATCCGAAAGAAAACGAAATGAAGACAACAGAACTGTCACTTATATGTATGCGACTGTGCCAATACTGCCTTGCAGTGTTGGCTCTTGTTGCATGCAGCACCGACAGGGAAGACTTCACCGATGACGTAAAAACGGAGAGAGGCACCTACTTCCAGCTGAGCATCCGCACCGACGCCGGAAGGCAGACACGCGCCACAGGACCGAGCGGCGGCGAAGCGGGCGACGGCACGCAGAATGCACGCGGCAAAGAGGATGTGGCCTACAACGCCACCGTGCTCCTTTATCGCTCGGATAAAGGCATGAACGCCACAGCCGCCGAGGCACAGAATATCAAAATCGAATACGCTTTCTACACACCGACACTGGACTACGTGATCGTGGACGGCGTGGGCATGTACCGCTCCCCCCTGTTGCACGATGACAGCTACATTTATAGCGGCACGTATCACCTGCTGGTGCTGGTCAACATGGGCGACATGACTTCGCTCAAGGGAAAAAGCCTGTACCAGGTGCGCGACCTCACCACGCGCAGCTACGTCAGAAACTGCGACGGAAGCAGCTACACCGGCGGAAGCCCGGAGCACCTGACGGATGTAAGCATGCTGCAAGTGGGAAGTTCCCTGCCGGGACTTCCCTGGAGCGGCAGCGGTATGAATGTCAGCAATTACGACTATTTCTATATGACTTCGAGCGAGGACCTCAGCGTCACGTTTGGCAGCCTGTCCGGTCCCGACAATCCCGTGAGGATACAGGCCAACGTGTCGCGCCTGGCAGCGCGCATCGACTTCTCGCCCGGCAGCATCGCGACCTACGACAATACACCCCTCACGTTCACACCGACCGGCGAAAGCAAGCCAGTGACCCTCTCGGCCTATTATAAATACGCAGTGAAGGACGCCGGAGGAACACCCACGGGCGACTATTATTACCTGGTGGGCTGGTGTCCTGTCAATTTGCGGCAGGACGAGTGCTATTTGTTCCGACGTGTGTCCGACTATGCCGACGGCACGCACATCGATTACCTTGGCAGGGAACGCGCTGTCGACATCGGTACCACCATGGACCCCGGACTGATGCAGCAGGTCAACTACGTGATCGACCCCCTCACTGCCAAAAAAACCTCGCTGCTCTCCGGCGTGAACTATTCAGCCATCTACAACAAATACTACGACGGCAGCGCAGGCCTGATGCCCCCGGCCTCCGAGTTCCAGCTGGTCCACGACGACCAACTCGACATGGTGGAGGACGGACGTCGCTATCATGTATTGGCCTACGCCATGGAAAATACCCAGCGAAGCGACAGCCCCAAGGAACGCTTTGCCACAGGCATCATAATCAAGGGCTATTATGCCAAGAAGGGAGCAGGCGAAAACTATACCTACGCGGCAAAAAACTACGTCTACTATGTGCGCCACAGCGACCCCTCCAACTCCAACAGCGACGCACTTGTCATGAAATACGGCATCGTCAGAAACAACGTATACCGTATATATATAAATAAGGTCTCGCCCACGGGACTCATCCTTATCGAAACGATGAACTGGCTCAATGTTCGTGCCGATGAAATCTATATGTAAAATACTGCAAGCCTGGGGCCGTGCGCTCCGGGGCCGAAGCACCCTTGTCCGGAGCTTGCCCGTTTTCCTGCTGATGGCGGGCGCGGTGGCCTGTACCCGCGACGAAGTGGCCGAAAGCGGCGGCGAGGGACCCATCACCTTCCACCTGAAAATCGCTACGGCCGACTTGGCGCCCGACAGCCGCGCCAACGACATCAACGTAATGACCAACGAACTGATGAAGTCCTGGTTGGTCATCATGGCCAAGGAGGTGGACGACGGCAGCGGCTCGACAGTTCTCCAGATCGAGGCGGTCGTCGAAAACAACAGCATCAACCCCGAAGTCGATGAGGACAATGTGCTCACCTTCACAGGCGATGCCGGCGAGCGCACTTTCTTCAGTTTCGCCAACCTGAGCCGCGACGACATCCTGCAGCGCTTCCAAAGCGCAGGATATACTGGTGCGGATTTCGTAGAAGGCAAAGAGCTGCCCGCCCTGTCGGCCCTGAACGAAATCAGCTACCCGGTCAGCAATACAGGACTGGAACCGGCGCAGACGGCCACGCAGCCCGGCTTCTCCATCCCCATGACAGGCGTGCAGACGGACGTCATGGTCGACAACAACTCCACCGAAACCGTCTACGTCTACCGCGTGCTCAGCCGCCTCCGCTTCCATTTTACCAACAAGTGCGGGAGGGACGTAACAATCAAGAAGATTACCATGGGCGACATCACCTATGACAATAAGGCAGACGCCCCCTCGGAAATCTACTTCTTCCCTCAGCGTACCGAGACGGGAGAAATCCTGGCACGCTTCCCGGCCCATCACGCCGGCGGCAACTATGTCTTCTACGATCAGACCGGCGAGGGCGCCAGTCCGCTGGTGCTGGCCGACGGAGACTCGCATGATTTCGAATACTATATCAGTCCGAGCGTATCGCTGACCCACGATACCCGCCACTTCCCCATCTGGGTGGAAATAGAGGGTATCCCGGGCATGAATCCCACGCGCTATGCCGTGACGTCCCTCGACAATATCCGACGCAACGCCATCGTGACACTGCCCATCACCCTGACAGGCTACGACATGGAGCTGCGCGCCTACCACTACGCCCCCATAGGCGGCTATCCCGAGGTGTCGATCACAAAAAAGAACGACACGGAATTTTACTGCACCTTTACCGGCAGCGGCGACTTCGCCATGCGACCGTTTATCTACAAGTACGAAGACTACAACAAGCCGGAAAAATGGTTTGACATCAATGACGAACGCTTCGTGAAGTCGAAAACACTGACCGTCGACGACCCGAAGGGCATCTTCGCCGTGGACCCCCACTTCAACGGCGGGACGGAAATCTTCGGCACGCTCAACGGCACGAAAGGCTCCGCCATCGTGAAGCTGACCGCTGAGCTGATCATCAGCGAAAGCGTCACGCAAACCTATACCCGCGTCTTTTATGTAATTCACGAATAGCCCCCTGCCGTTTGTCTCCTCCTTAATGTTCAGCACATGCAGAATATCTCTCGCTACATACGACTTCGTTGGCCGGCGCTGCTGTCGGCACTCTTTTGCATAGTCACCCAGGCTGCGGCTTTCAGCAACGGTGACAACGTTTACCTGCAATTTCCCGCCTTGGGCAAGGTCATTTACTACGACGGAGCAGCTGTGCAGGCCGGCGACTACGATGCGCCGCGCGTACACCAATGGACGCTCGTGGATGACGCAGATGACAACGCCAATACCTGGAAAATCTCAAACGGGACCGTCTACCTGAAAGCCAACGGTGCCGGTACCGGACTCGAAACTACCACTGACGCCGGTGCGGCGACCGTCTTCACCTTCACCAGCCTCACCTATTTGGACCTGACGCCCAACCGCTACGAAATATCCTGCAATTCTACAAAATACCTGCACGTCCTGGAGGACGGCACACTGACCCTGTCGACCAATCACTGCTCAAGCAATCAAAACGGCTACCCGTACACCATCCTGCGCTTGGCACAAAATTTGCATGGACCGCAGTTGCCGTCGTTCGAAACCGGCACGTATCAGTGCATCTACTTCCCGGCTTCGGGTAGGTACCTGAAGGATATGTCCGGCGGCCATGAAGCCCATTCCAGCTCGTCAAACCCAAACTATCAGTACTACCACAGCGTGGAGGCTGCCGACTTCGACACCGACGAGGAGGATGCCTATCTGTGGGCCGTGGAGAGAGACGGCACCAACGGCTATTTCCTGAAAAGCAAATCCGGCAACTATCTGCATATCAAGGATAAATCCGGTCCTATGGCAGCCTCGACCGATGACAAAGGCAAGCATCGTCTGGCCGAGAATGCCGACGCAACGGACGCCGTCAACGGCATTCCGCGCTACGAGCTTTGGCGCCTGCGCCGCAGGCTCACCGATCTGGGCAATGCCATAACCAGACAGAACAACAACACCTTTAAGGAGACGGCAACGACCGATGACAGTTATTTCAGCTTCGAGCAGCAGGCCGCAGAGCGCTATTACATCAGTTTCCCCCTGACCGGCAATCACGTGCTGCGGATGGACGGATCGACAGGTACGGTCTCCGCACCGGCATATAACGAAGCCGAGGTCACAGCCTATACCTGGATGCTGGAAAGTACGGGGACGGTCGGACAATATCGTATGCGTGCCTTGGCCAACCACCGGTATTTGGCGCTGAACGACGACAAGGACGGCTACACCGCCACGACAGATGCCGCGCAAGCCCTTGTGCTGACCAAGCAGCGCAACCCTTATCACCACCTCTCTGCCGGTAGCCGCTACCGCCTGGCTTTTACCGTGGACGGCGATACCCGCTATTTGGCGTGCGGTGACGACGGCGTGCTCATGGTGTCGGACGTAGCGGCATCGCGCTACAACACGCTGCGTATAGAAAAGGACGTACGCGTGCAGGACAAGCCCGTCATCGCGCAGCAGGGCCAGATGAGCGCTGCCAAGTGGTACCAGCTGAAATTTACCTACACTGCCAATAGGCGTGAACCGCAAAACAGTCTGCAGGACGGCGAGGTCGGCGGCAATGCCACGCTGGAGGCCTTTTCCGTAGCCGAGCCGGAATTTTACTGGCAGTTAGTTGATGCCGGCACAGGCAACGGCGACGTGTTGCTGAAAAGCTACGCCGGTCATCAATTGACGGGAGGCACGAACAACGGCAACCTGTTCACGCTCAGTACGACCGATAATGTGATGGCCCTGCAGGAGAATTTGGACCGCGATGGCTACACACAAAGCTGGCAGCTCTACGTCAATAATGGCGGCATGAGCATCTCGGGATTTTATGAAAACGACTACAAGATCACAGCCCGCCCCGTCGATTGGGAAGGTCCGAAGTTTACGTTCGAGGAAATCGCTTTGCCGTACCCAATGGCGTTTTGCAGCAGCCTTTCCGAGGATCTGGCCATGTTTATCGCCTTCAACGGTTACGGCGCGTCCGACCGATATTATATATCCACCAATACGGGCAGTTTCGCCGTCGGGACCGCTGCCCCCGCAAACGGGGTTTGGAAATTGGTCGGCAATGCGGGCGATTTTGTCCTCTACAGCGTGGCCGAAAGCAAGTATGTAGTGGTCAATGCGGGCCCTTCGCTCGGTTTTACAACCGAGGCAGCCGCTGCCACCCACTTTTGCCTGCAGCCCAACAACAGCGTCTTCACCGACAAGTTCGTCTGGAGCATCGTGCTCAGGGACGACGCGACCAAGGCGCTGGGCCTGAACGCTGCCAAGAACGGCCTCGTGGTGACGGACGCCATTTCGGCTGCTACCTCCTTGGAGTTCTTCCCCTTCCTGAGCGACTTCCGCTTGATTCAGTTCGCTGCCAACGGACGCAAGTTGCTGACAGCCGGCGCTGTCGGCGAGACCGTTACGGCCACAACGGCCGGCAGTGCCGATACCTACGCCACGCTAAGCAACGAAGTGAAGTGGGCACTCAGCGGTACGGACGATAATTTCATCCTGGTGGACAAGAACAACCACTGTCTGGCCGAGGAGGTGGCCGCAGACGGCAGCTTTGTCCGCTTCGTGGTCACCGATGATATGTCCCGAGCCGTCCATCTCCGGAAAGTCGCCACTGATTTCGCGCTAAAGGCCACCAAGGAAAAAGACCACCAAGCGCGTTACGACTTCTGCAAAGTGGGTGACGCAAGCAAGCGTCTGGCGCTGACCGACGAAGCCGGCACGCTGGGCTGGAGCACGGTGAGCGGCACGCGCTACTCCACCATTCGTGTGGCCGAGGAACTTCGGGGCGCGGCCTTCCCCGTTGTGGTGCCCTTTGTGCTGAGCAATGCCGACGAAGAGCGCTGGTATCGCATCCATTTCGGCTACAACAATGCCTATATGACGACGCCCGCAAATGAGGGCACCACCATGCCCGTCAGTCCCGACGACCTGGGTGACACCCAGTTGTGGCGCTTCGAAAAGAAACTCTCCCAGGACGGTGTGGACCGGGGAGAAGTTGTACTGCGCGACATCGATGGACGCTATCTTACCTATAACGGCAGCCGCTACACGGTGACCAAATCCGCAGCATCGGCTACACTGATGCGACTGATCGAGGACTGCGACACAACTTCCGTTAGCGAGGCGGATTCCTGGCGCCTGTATCGTGTCGGCGGCAATGTGAATGACTGTTTGCACCAGCCTTTTGGCGGTGGGCCTGAGGTCGGTGAATACGACGCGACCTCGTCGGGCAACTATTTTACCGTGAAAGAGTCGTCCGTCAGCTACCCCGACATTTTCGTCAGCTCCACCGCAGCCATTGTCAACGACCGTTTGCGGGTCCTCCGCTTTGCCACAGCCGGGACGGCCGGCCTGTACGCCGACCCCACCGGCACTTCCGTGAAGGCGAGAAACAATACAGGCAGCGACGAATTCCGTTGGGCTTTCATCGGGACGGGCGACAGCTTCATCCTGGCCAATCCCACGGGCAACCGCTTCCTGCATAGGGACGGCGCAAGCCTTTCCACAACCGCCGACGAAGCTTCGGCCACGGCCTTCCGCCTGCGTCGCAGCACCTATGAGTTGCGTCCCACGCGCTGGGACGTATGTCTGGCCGACGGCACAGCCATCCTGACGGTCAATCCCGCTACCGGTGCAGTCACTATGTCGGACTACCGCAGTAGCACCCGCTTCACCACGATTAATATTGCGGAGAGCATTTCCGCCACGCCGCGCGAGATTTCCACCAATGGCTACCTGCGCATCGCTTTTGCCGGCAGCAGCCATCGATTGGTCTCGAACAAATCCGTCTCTATCTACGGCAAGGCCGGCGTATTCATCGACAATCGCAACAATATCTGGCAACTGGTCACCCACGACGCCGTGCGTGGCGACTACTACCTGCGCAATGGCAACGGACTCTACGTGCGTGGTATGCAACTGACCGAGTATGTGGCAGAGGCCGACGTCTTCTGCCTCGTGGAGGGTATTGCCGAGGAGGAAAAGTACTGGCAGCTGTATCGCAAAGGCAGTTCGCTGACCGAGAACCCCGCTACGGGTGTCCTCTCGGACGCCGAAAAATCCACTGACGCCGACCTGCAAATCACTTTGCTCACCACGGAGGAAGCTGTCCGTGCCATGTATCCCACTCTCTCGTTCAGTTATCAGGAGGGCCTGGTCACACTGTGGGACAACACCTGGTATAATATCAGCCATCCCGCCGATGACTACAACTTGGTCGACAATGGCGGTGGCCGGGAGGCTTCGGCTGCGGCCTCAGCCAAGCAGTTTACGCAATTGTGGCGCGTGACGGCGACCTCTTACGATGCATACGGCATTCCCGCGACCTTCCGCATCGAGAGCAATGCCGGCAACTTCCTCGTGCGTACCGAGAACGGGGAGGGCGTAGCCACTTACCTCACGTCGGCCAAGGAGGCAGCTGCCACCGACTTCACCTTGAAGCCCGTTTGGGCCGATGATGATTCCGAAATCTCCGGCTGGCAGCTTTCTCCCTCGGGCACAGGCCGAATTATCTCCTTTACCGCCGGCGGCAGCTTGACGGAGGTCGAGTCCACCTCGACGGCAACCTCCACACTGTGGAACTTCGACGGCGTTTCCTGGTACCAGGACCGGGCGGGACACCACGTCCTGCACAAGCGGAGTGCCATCTACGACAAGCAAGGTACGCCCGCCGATGCCACAGACAGCCAGGGGCACAAACTGGGTATAGACTATGCCACCGGTTTGCAGTCTACCAATGAATATCCCATGACCCTGTATGTAAAGAAAGGGCAGAGCGTGGCTCTCGAAAGCCCCACGCGCCGTTCTGCTGACGAGTTCAAGCATAAGTACTACCAGCGCTGGTTCGATTATACCTCCGGCGGTTCGCCCGCCAACGGTGTGCTGGCCATCGACTACGATTGGCGCGGCACGCAGCAGGTGCTGGCTTATCGCAACGGCTTGGTGCTGGGCGATGCTCCCACGCTGACCGGTGGCCATACCTATGGCGCTGCGCGCTTCACCATGCCCGCCAATGCCGGCGAGGTGGTAAGCATCGGCACGGGCGTCGAGGACTACACGGTCCCCGACGACTATACGATTGCCTACGAGATGTCGCGATACGTCGACGTGAACGGTTTCGACAATGCCGACATCAATCCCACCGAGCCCACCCTGCAATTGCGCGCCGTCTACCAAATTCACGAGGCCAAGCAGATAGCCGACAAGTTGCTGGCTTTCGAGGGCACGGACGCCGCGTTGGAGGAATACAACATCACTTTCCCCACGAAGGTGCACGGCAGCCCTGCATCTACCTACGCCTACGAGGTGCTCCCCCTCTCCATGACGGAATCCTGCTACTTCAGCTGGAACACTGCAGGCACGGACTACGTGGCCAACGGCCTGATTGTGGAGATTGAGGACAACGATGCGCTGGGCATCGGCCGTCCCACGAACGCGCAGCTCGCCACTTCGCTCGCTTCCGGCTTGATTGCTTTCACCTATCCCGCGGATGGTTGTTTGCCTGCCGGCTCCGATGGCAAATCTGTCACGATAAATGTCTACACCAAACCGGGCGGTGACAATTCCGTCCGGAAATGCCATGTGGCCAAGTTTGTCATTACCTTCCGTGAGGAATTTGACGTGAAGCTCTACACCGATATTATCGGCCATCCCGAGGTGCATCGCAGCCCCGAAAGCCTCAATGCCAGCTTTGGCGATCCTGTGGCCGCCCTGACCTTTGACCAGAACGCGAACCGGCCATTTATTTTCCCCGACGACAGAGTTGAGAACAACCCCAATACCAATACGTATGGTCTCCCCTTGAACTGGGCTGATATCTCCTATGCCTACTTTCCTGTCAGCCCGACGATTCTCCGTCACGACTACAATGCTGCCTGGGGCGAGTATGCCGTCGTGCGGCAGTACCAGTACGGCTTTGATGCGGACGACCGCAAGCCTATTTTCTACGACCTCACCAAAACGTATTACGAAACCTACAAGACGCTCAAGGACTCCTACCCTGAGCTCTACAAATACTATTGTAGTGCCGGCGAACCACAGTCGAATTATTTCCTCTACATAGACTCGTCCGAGAAACCGGGAGCTATCGCTTCCTTGCCCTTCGAGGGCGGACTCTGCCCGGGCAGTAAAATGTACTTCTCCGCCTGGATTTCCAGCGGAAACGAAAATCTCTCCGCCTCGCCCGCCTCTGTCATCTTCGACCTCATGGGTGTGAGCACCGATGGGGAGGGCAATACCGAGGAAACCCTGATTTATAGTTACTGTCCGGGACAAATCACCGGACGCTACCGCGATGGCGACACCGTCCACCAGCCCGATGCCGGCAAGGCCGGCGGCGGTTTCTGGCAGCAGGTATATTTTTATTTCAGCGACAACAGCGGAAAAGCCTATACCAGTTATATGTTGCGGCTGCGCAACAACTGTATGAACTCGGTGGGCGGTGACATCCTGCTCGACAACGTGAAAGTCTATATTTCTCACCCCACCATCGAGGTGAGCCAGACTGCGCCCGTCTGTGGCGCGGCTGTAAACTATATGACCGTCGAGACCGATTTCGATGCCCTGCTCAACACGACCGGCGACGCCGAGGCCGACACGGGCAGCGGGCAGCAGCGCGCCGTCTGGTACTGCTTCCTCGACAGGGCCAGGTACGAAGAAGTCTACGCCGGCAATTCCGCCAATGCCGCAGCGGCTTTCAGCCAGGCCCTGCTGGGTGTTCCCACCTCCTCCGCCTATGGCAAGGGTGCCTTCCACAAGGCTTATTACAAGACAGCCTTTGACGACAACACGCTCTTCCACTTTGCCGACGCCCGCGAAGCCACTTCTATCCGCACATACCGCCGCGAAGTCGGCGGACGCCGCACCTTGGTCTTCGTGGACCGCATCGAGGACGTCAAGATGGAGCCCGGCCGCGAATATGTCATCGTGATGGCCGCTGATGCCGGCTGGAGCCTGAACGACTTCGTGCGTTTGGGAGCCTCTTTGCTCGACCCCAAGGAAAAGTGCGGCGTCACCAACAGCTTTACGGTGGCCACCGCCTATTCCATCAAGGTGAACGATGATTCCTCGTTCAGCGACGGCAGCGTGCAGGTCTGCCGCGGTGCCACGACCACCCTGCGTACGGAGTTGGTAGGCTTGGGCGAGAATGCCTCGGGAGAAGCCGAGGAGAGCCTTTCCTATGGTGTGTACCACGACTGGTGGCTGGATTTTGTGGGAGGAGCCTTCAATGACCAAAGGACGACCACAGCCGGCGGCGAGGAGCTTTACCTGTCGGAAGCGCTGGCCGGATTTCGCGCCTACAATCCCAAGGCCGAGACGCTCAACGGTGCTTTGCTGGGCAATGGCGCCGACCGTCCCTACGCCTTCACCCAGGAGATGCTGGACTACCTCCGCACGTTTGTCGAGCCGGCCGATGAAAATCATCCCGCCCCCCTGTTGCTCTATCGCAACAGCATCACCGTCAGTGTGGACCTGCCGGATGATGAGAGTAGAAGCCATGTGACCGTACTCCCCATCCCGCCCGGGGCCGACGATGCAGGCAACGTGCTCTATTGCTACGAGCCGCAGCAGATTGATATCCAGATTACCGGCAATACGCCGCAGGCTGTCGTCGGACTGCCGGGACAGACGTATCCCGCCGTGGTGGACAATATGTCCCTGCGCCTTGGATTGGAGCAGGTGGCCGCTCTGCAGTCTGATGCAGCCGGCGCGCCGGAGCTCGTGTTGCCTTTCTGCAAAATAAATTTCGCCAACCGCAGCCTCGCGCCGACCCTCCAATTCAGCGACCGCGTCACTGAGGCCGGGACTACCTACGGCAAGCTGCTGCTGGCCGGCACGAATGACCCGCGCTTCAACTTCAATCCCGCAGATTTGGAGAACGATCACAACCTCTATGTCGTAGGTAGGGTTACCCAATTCTCGGTGCCGTCGGCCGAAGTACCCGCCGACGGCAACCTGCCGGCTGGCTCCACCATAAGTGCCCGCCTCCGGTTCCACGATACCTTCCAGCCGCGCGAGGGCTATTACTACACGCTTCGTTTCAAGTTCGAGGAAGTCTATTCCGGCACCCAGCCCTCCGATCCGCCCTGCGACGGCACCGCAGTCGTCCAGCTGAAGGTCGTGCCCAAGTACGCCCTGTGGAACGGTAGCGCCACTGCCGATTGGACCAACGACGACAACTGGCAGCGTGCCGACCTGACAGACCTCAATCCCGGCGGAGAGGCGCTGGCTGTCGACAACCCGCTGTACGCCTACATGACAAATAGTGCCAACGGACGCGCCTCGGCCTACGTCCCCATGTACTTCACGAATGTCTTGCTGCCCGGCACTGCCGCCCGGAACGTACAACTGTTGGACATGACGGCTTCGGGAAATGACTTGCTCACGCCGGCAGCAACCGCCACACCCTATATAAAGTACGACATGTTGCTCAACGCTCCCAGCGGCGGCGAGACAAACTACACCTGTGGCCCGTTCCGCACAAACGTCTGCAACGAAGTCACGCTGCAGGACGGGGCCAATCTGCTGCGCAGTGACTTCCTGACGTACCGGAAAGCCTGGACCGAGTGCCGCCTGCTCACCGGACGCTGGTACACCCTCGGCACACCCCTGCAGGACATCTACGCCGGCGACTGGTACGTGCCCTCGGCCACCGGTCAGCAACTTACGCCCTACTTCCAGGACATCCGCTACAACGCCAACGCCGGCTACAACCACCGCTACAGACCTGCTGTCTACCAGCGCGGCTGGGACAAGGGCGCAGCCGTGATGTATCTGGCGCTCAATACGACCGGTACGACCGATGTGGCCATTGCGGCCGACTGGAGCAACGTCTACAACGACGTGCAGCAGGCTTACGGCACGCAGGGCTTCTCCCTGAAGGTCGAAGCCCCCGGCATGGGCTACAGCAACGTGCTTTTCCGCTTCCCCAAGGCCGATGAGAAGTACCAGTACTACACATCCGGCGGCGTGACGGACTCCTATGAGTACGCCGTGACGCGAACGAACAGCGGACGCCTCCAGACGGACCTGCTGAAGACGGCCGAGGGACTCACATCCCTGCTCAGCAATCACACGGCTGACAATCTTTATTACCTGGTCAGCAATCCCTTCCCCTGTGGCATGAGCATGAACGAATTCTTCACGGAGAACAAGGACGTGTTCGAGCCGAAGTTCTGGATTGTGACGGCTGCCGGCCAGCAGACTGCCATCAAGGATGAAAGCAACTGGACGCAGCTGACCGCCGATGCCTCGGGCGTCATCACCAGTGCCGACATCGTATTGCCGCCCATGCAGGGATTCTTCGTCAAGCGCAAATCCGCCGCCGAAAACGGCACCACCCGCTTCCACTTCAGCACCGCGATGATGGCCGATGCGTCGGCTGGTGCCAACGGTGTGTCTCCCCTGCTTCTGCCGCGCACCGCAGCGCTCCCGTCGGGCCTGCTGGCCATTCGTGCCGAGGCCGCCGGCGGCACCACGACCTGTGCCGTGGCCCTGCGTCCCCATTCAGCGGCCGGTTTTGCCGAGGGCGAGGACGCTGAGTGCTTCGTCGATCCTACGCTGAGCGGACTGCCCTACGTTTACACCTTGGCCGACACTTTGGCCGCCGCCCTCAATGCGCTGCCCGCCATCGACTGTGTGCCCCTCGGCGTGCAGTGTGCTCCTGCAGCCGATGGCAGTACGCCCGCCGTGCAACTGACGTTCACCGGCAGCACCGGATTTGACAGCGACCTCTATCTGCTCGACCGCGAGACCATGGAGCAGTGCCCCATCGACGAAGGCTTCACGCTCCGCCTCGAGGGCAGCACGCTGGGGCGCTACTTCATCCTGTCCGATCGGGTTTCGGTGCCCGAGGAAGCCCTTGTCGAGCCCCTCATCCGCATCGAGGGACGCACCGTCAGCGTCTACTGTCCCGGTGTGGCCGTGGGCGATGTCCGTGTCTACGACATGGGTGGCCGCCAGGTGCTCCATCATGCCGACATCGCTGCCTCCACGCACAGTTTCAGCCTCCCGGCGGGCGTCTATACCGTCGTTGTCAAGGGCGAAAGTCCCATCACGCGGAAAGTCGTGGTGCGGTAGGCAGGAAGTGCGGCGTAAGGCCGTGCGCGAAATGTTAAAACGAAAAATCCGGATTTGGATTTCGTCGAAAAAAGTATTATCTTTGCAATAGCGAAGCGGGAAAGTCCTCCAAACAAAGGGGCTTTCTACTTTTCGTGGAAATTACAAAGCCGGCAGAAAAAACTACTTAGGAGATAGAAAAAATTACTTAGGAGATAGAAAAAATTAGTGGCGGGATAGTTTTCACTACCTCCTAAGTAGTGCTTCCCTGTGTGGCTCTCCATTGTAAACGAAAGTTATAAATGTTAAACTTCAATCGGCGAGGGTGCCCTCCGCCAGCCTTCTCCCGGCTGCTTCGTCCGGCTCTGCCGCGCCCACTGCCGGTCTCCTCCTCTCTCCGCGCCGCCCCGCTGCGCCCGCTGCCTGCCTCCTTTTCCTCTCCGCGCCGCCCCTCCTTGCCCGCTGCCCACTCCTTTCTCCCTCTACGCCGCCCCTCCTTGCCCGCTGCCTGCCTCCTTTCTCTCATTGCGCCTTTCCGCCGCGCCTGCTGCCGGCCTCCTTTCGTTCTCCGTGCCGCCCCGCTGCGCCTACTGCCCACCTCCTTTCTCCCTCCGCGCCTCTCCTCCGCGCCTGCTGCCCACTCCTTGCCCGCTCCGCGCCATTCCACTGCACCCGCTGCCACCTCCTTTTGCTCTCTGCGCCGCCGTGCTGCGCCCGCTGCCGGCCTCCTTTCGCTCATTGCACCGCCCCTCCTTGCCCACTGCCTACCTCCTTTCTCCCTCCTTGCCTTTCCACTGCGCCTGCAGCCTGCCTCCTTTTCCGTTTCGCGCCACCCCGCCGTGCCTGCTGCCTGCCTCCTTTCGCTCATTGCGCCGCCCCTCCTTGCCCACTGCCACCTCCTTTCTCCCTCCGTGCTGCCCCACTGTGCCCGCTGCCGGCCTCCTTTCCCTCTCCGCGCTTCTCATCCGCGCCCGCTGCCACCTCCTTTCTCTCTCCGCGCTTCTCCTCCTTGCCCGCTGCCCACTCCTTTCTCCCTCCGCGCCGCTCCGCCGTGCCCGCTGCCCACTTCTTTCGCTCTCCGCGCTGCCCCGCCGTGCCCGCTGCCTGCCTCTTTTCCCTCTCCGCGCCTTTCCGCCGCGCCCGCTGCCCACCTCTTTCGCTCTCCGCGCCGCTCCACTGCGCCCGCTGCCCACCTCCTTTCCCGCTTCATGCCACCCCGCCGTGCCTGCTGCTCACCTCCTTTCCCGCTTCATGCCGCGCCGCCGTGCCCGCTGCCACCTCCTTTCTCTCTCCGCGCTTCTCCGCTGCACCCGCTGCCCGGTCCTTTCGTTCTCCGCGCCACTCCGCCGTGCCCGCTGCCTGCCTCCTTTCGCTCTTCGCGCCATTCCACTCACCCGCAGCCCACTTCTTTCGCTCTCCGCGTCTTTCCGCCGTGCCTGCTGCCGGCCTCCTTTCTCCCTCTGTGCTTCTCCGCCTTGCCCGCTGCCCACTTCTTTCCCTCTCTGCGCCGCCCCGCTGCGCCCGCAGCCTGCTCCATTCCCTCTCCGCGCCGCCCCGCCGTGCCCGCAGCCGGCCTCATCCGCGGAGCAGGGCGGCGGCGAGTGACGAAATGCCGGGGGCGAAGCCCTGCGAAGCTGCAAGGTGCGCGCGAATGAGGAAGCGTTTTTGTCAAGTCAAGTAAGCAGAAATATGACAAAGTGGTGAAATATTCCATGTTTTGCAAGAAAAAAGTAGGAAAAGCCTTGCACGTTTCTCATTTAGCCGTATCTTTGCATCGTGTTTTTCATAGTATTAGATTTAAGGTTAACAAGGTTGGGATACAGCGGTATCCCTTTTTTTGTGCCCTTAGGCAGAAGCCGGTGTGCCAATTTCTTTTTAACTTTGCCCCTTGGTAGGCTGTGGTGAGCGGCGGCGTATGCAGGCTTCGCTCCGGAGCGCATTCCTGTCCGGAGGCTTCGTCCGGAGGCATGTCGCACGCCGGGAATACCGGCAAGCCGGTCATTGCTTACCTGTCTACTTAATTTTTTTGCACGCATGAAACTACGAAAATTGGTCTTTGCCACCAACAACGCGCACAAGCTGGAGGAAATCCGCAGCATCCTTGACGCGCAATTCCAGATACTGAGCCTGGCCGACATAGACTGCCATGGCGACATCCCCGAAACGGCTGATACGCTCGAAGGCAATGCCCTGCTCAAGGCGCACTTTGTCTATGACAACTACGGACTGGATTGCTTTGCCGATGATACGGGGCTGGAGGTGCAGGCCCTCGACGGACGTCCCGGCGTGCACACCGCGCGCTACGCCTATGCCGACCACCACGACCCCGAAGCCAATACCGACAAGCTCCTTAGCGAATTGCAGGGAGCGCCCAACCGCGCAGCACGCTTCCGCACGGCCATCGCTTTCATCCGCGGGGGCGAGGAATACCTCTTCGAGGGCATCGTCAGCGGCAGCATCACCACCGAGCGGCGCGGCACGCAGGGCTTTGGCTACGATCCCGTGTTTGTGCCCGATGGCTACGAGCAGACTTTCGCCGAACTCGGTGTGGAGGTGAAGAATACCATCAGCCATCGCGCCCGTGCCGTAGAAGCGCTCTGCAAATTCCTGCACAACAAGGGACGGAAATAGCCTGCTGCGGCTGCCCGCCCCGTCTGTATTCCCTTAACTGACTCCGAAAAACCTTTTCCGCCCATGCGTAAAATCCTATTCCTGCTTTGCGCCCTGCTGGGAGGCGCATTCCTCCGTCCCGCTTCGGCCCAAGTGACCGACGACGGCAATTGGACGCTGCATCTGTCCTACCGCAACGCCACTCGCTGCGCTACGGCCGGCGACTGGGTGTATGTGCTGATGAACGGCAACCTCAGTGCGCGCCACCTGCGTACCGACGAGGTGCGCTACTTCTCGCCGCAAGACGGATTGGGGAGCAAGGGCATCGTCGACATCGCCTACTCCGCCGAGTGCAAGTGCCTGGTGGCGGTCTACGAAGACTTCCAGGTGGACCTTATCTGTGACGAGGGGCGCACCATCGTCGGACTGCCCGGACTCAAGAACATGGGGTCGAGCGTCGGTACGCCCGTTTCACTAAGCGTCGGCGGGGACTATGCCGCCATCGCCTCGTCTACGGGTATGGCTTACCTGAACCTGCGCAACCGGACGGTGAACGGTTTCTTCGACTTCGGCCAGAAAATCTACGCGGCGGCCGTATGGCAGAACCGCCTCTTCATCTCGACCGCCACGCACATACGTACCTGTTCGCTCGAAGCCAATCCTTACGACTTGAGCAGTTGGACAACCATTTGCAGCGCACGTGTGGGCAACTTCTGCTGCTTTGCCGGCCGCTTGTATGCTGCCATCAACGCGCAGCCTACGGCCGAATGCCTGGGGGCAGGACTCTGGTTGATGCGCGAGGACGCCAGCGGCTTTGACCGGCTGACCAAACTCACGGTCAACTTCATCCGTACCACGCCCACCCGCGTTGTGGGAGGCAATGCCGCCCACCTGTTTATGCTGACGGCCGACAATCCCACACAGCCGGACTTCAGCATCAACTATGCCAATAACTGGGGCGACTGCACGCCCGTGGGCAACAGCGGCGAAGTGTGGGCGGCCGACAAATGGAACGGCGTGGGCAGCTACCGGGTGACGGCCGAGAGCGTGGAGGCACAGGAACTGACATGGGAAGGCATCGGACCGAAGCGCGACTACTGCTATTTCATGCACTACGAGGGCGACCGGTTGCTGGTGGCCGGCGGCAACCTGTTCACCTACGGCGGCGACCTGCCGGCTACGCTGATGTACCTCGAGGGCGAGGATTGGTATTTCCTGCAGGAGGACGGCGTGAAAGGCTCTGACGGCGTACCTTATTATAACGACGCCACAGGACTGACCGTCGACCCGAAGGACCCCACACACCTCTTCGCTACTTCAAAATGCGGCCTGTTTGAATTTCGCGACCTGCAGTACGTGGAATGCTACAACCTGCGCAATTCCCCCCTGCAAAGTGCGCTGGCTTCGGGACGCGTGGAGAAGTACATCTTCCTCTCCACGCCGACTTTCGACAAGGACGGCAACTTGTGGATGATCAATAGTATGGTCGACACGGTGCTTTGTGTGCGGAAAGCAGACGGCAGCTGGAGCAAAATATACGTGGATGCCGTCAAGGCTGCACCCACTTGCGAGCACCTGCTGTTTGACGCAAAGGGCCGGCTGTGGATGACGTCGCGCCGTTCGGTCAGCTATATCGACGGCGGTACGCTCTGCCTGGACTACAACGGCACCATAGACAATACGGCCGACGACGTGGCGCGCTATCGCACCTCGCTGGTCAATCAGGACGGCACCACCATCACCAATATCCCGACGTACGACATTGCCGAGGACCGCGACGGCTCCATTTGGCTGGCCACGGCCAGCGGCGTCTTCCAGGTGGAAAATCCTGACGACTGGTTCGATTCCAACCTCACCGTCATACAGCCCAAGGTGCCGCGCAACGATGGCACCAACTACGCCGACTACCTCCTTGGCAGCACGGTGGTCTCTGCCATCGCCATCGACGGCGGCGGCCGGAAGTGGCTGGGCACGCCAACGTCCGGCGTCTACCTGACTTCGCCCGACGGCAGCGAAATTATCGCCCACTTCGACACCTCCAACTCCCTGATTCTGTCCGACAATGTCTATGCCATCGCCATCCATCCCGTCACGGGCGAAGTGATGATAGGCACGGACCGCGGCCTGTGCGCCTACCGCGGCGATGCGACCGAGCCGGCCGAGACCCTCGAGAAGAGTCAGGTGCGCGTATATCCCAATCCCGTGCGCCCGGAATACCGCGGCGTGGTCACGGTGGCCGGATTGACCGACGCGGCCGACGTCAAGGTGATGACAGCCGGCGGGCAGGTGGTGGCAGGCGGCACTTCGGTGGGCGGCAGCTTCACTTGGGACTGCTGCGGTCCTGACGGCTCGCGCGTAGGTGCCGGTGTCTACTTCTTCATGCTCTCGACAGCCGACGGCAACAAGGGCATAGTGGCCAAGGTCGTCGTGATCTGATCAACGGAACGGACGCAAAAAATAGGGGAAGTCATGCTGCATGGCTTCCCCTATTTTGGATTATTGCGGTGTGGGTTTATTTCACCAGCACCTCTTTTTGTGCTATTGTGGTGTGGAATTATTTCACCAGCACCCCTTTTTGAGCTATTGTGGTGTGGATTTATTTCACCAGCACCTCTTTTTGGATTATTGTGGTGTGGAATTATTTCACCAGCACCTTGCCCCGTGCTGCGCGGTGGCCGTTGCTTACCACTTCGTAGACGTAGATGCCGCGCGGCAGGCGGTCCAGGCTGAAGCTACCGCTGCCTTGGATGCGTTCGGCGGCTACACGGCGGCCATCGGTGGCGCCCGTCAGATTGTAGTGCAGGTCGCGGCCGTTCAGCTTGACCAAATTGTTGTCCGCCTGTGCGCTGTGGATGCCGGCGTCCTCGCTGTAGATAAACTGGACATTGAACGTTTGCTTGGACGAGCCCAGCGTGCATTCCACGACGGCAGAATACGTGGCGTACGTGCCGCTGGTGAAGGAAGCGTGCAGCTGCAATCCTTCGCGGGTGCCGGGAGCCAATGTGCAGGAGCGGGTTTCCGTGGTGCTCGACATGGGCAGACAGCTGTTGGTGATGCCACACCAGGTCAGCTGGCTATTCGCTGTGCGCGTCACTTTCACTTTCAGCGTGCCGCTGGCAGTGCCGGCGTTCTTGATGTAGGGAGGTAGCGGGTCGCAATCCACTGTGACAAAGCCGCCGCCCCAGTCCGTTTCCTCGGCGTAGAACGTAACGGTGCCGCCCTCCGGCACTACGTTGCCGTTTTGGTCGGTCACTACAATTTGAGCCTGTGCGCCGAAAGCGAACAGGGCACTGAAGATAAGGGTAAAGATTTTTTTCATATCGGATGATTTTTTTGTTGTGGGCTGGATAGTTGCAATTAAGTGCCTTTCCCGAAGCCGCAGCCACGGGAAAGGCTGTGCCTTATTCGGCAACAGTGGCCACTACGGGGCTGTCGATGACCTGCATCACGCCTTCGGACTGACTGTAGACGAAGGCCACGACGGCCATGTGGTCGGGCGTCCACGAGGCATGTGCCGAGAGGTCAAAGGTGTAGGACTTCACGGCGTCCTCGCCCTCAGCCAGTTGCACGGCTTCGCCCCATTCGCCATTGACGGCGGCGCGAAAGACGTGGCTATGTTCGTAGGAGGTGTTCATTGTGCCGTTGGGCATAATCTGCGGTGCCGTAATCTGATTTTCCGTGAGCCACACCTGCACCATGCCGTCCACGTCGGCCAGGGCTGTCAGGTCCACGTCGATGCTGAGTCGGCCTGTTTCGGCGTCGTAGGTATTGTGCAGGGCCATCTGTACGGCCGGTTCCACCTGCAGTCGCTTGACTGCGGCTGCCGACCACGAGGTATATTCCAACAAGGCGCTCGAGGGGTTGCTCCAGCCGGCTCCGCGGTCCACCAGACCCTTGGGCCAGGAGTTCACACCCCAAAAAGCGTTGTAGCTTTCGCCCGTAGCGTTGGCCAGACCCACGGGGCTGGTATCGGGCAGGGACAGGCTGCCGCCGTGGATGGCCACGGCGATGACGTGTTCCTCGCCGTAAGTCTGTCGCATCTTGCTGACAGCTTCGGCCGCCAGGGGGCAGTTCAGGCAGCGTTGGCCCGTAAAGTCCTCGATCAGCACGTTCTTTTTCGGCGTGAACTCCACGGGACCTTCGAAGCGGTCGGCCTCGTCGATGTCGTCGCAGGCAGTGAGGGCAAGCAGGGCGATGAATGCTGTTTTCAGTATATTTTTCATGAGGGATGAGGCTTAGAAGTTGAAGTTATAGGACACTTGCAGGCCCTTGCTGGCCGGCACGTAGCGGCAGACGCCACCCGAGCAGTTGTAGCCGGCGCGCGTTTTGCCGTAGGAGAGTTGCAGGCGGTGCGCCTTGTGGGTGAAGCAGCCCGAGAACATGTAATAGTGCTGCTTGCTCGTGGCTGTGCCGTCCTCGTTGGGCACCTTGGCGTTGTACATGTCCGAAACGGTGAACATGAAGTGCGGCAGGACGGAGAGTTCCAGCAGTCCGTACCACCAATCGCCTTGGTCCTGCTTCGTGTGGAGGTATTGTGCCTCGCCGCGCAGGGTAAGCTTCTTGTTGATGGTGTACTTGCCTTCGGCTATCGCGATGTTCGACACGATGGTGCCGCCTTCGCCCTCGACCACCGTCTTGTTGTAGCGCTGGTTCATGTACATCAGGTGGAGCTTGAAGTCCTTGGTCAGTTTTTTCTCCAGTTGCACGTTGATGTCCTGGTAGTAGGTTTCATCGCCCATCTTGAAGAATTTGCCGGTGTAGCCCTTGGTGCCCATCAGGTCCTCCACGGGCGTCCCGTCGGGGTTGGTCAGTGCGTTTCGGTCGATGCCGCGGATGTGCGAAGCGTTCACCTTGAGCGTTGTGCCGTACTTACCGCCCAGCGGAGTGCGGCGCTTGAAGTTGTAGCTCACTTCTCCTTGGAAGGCCCACTCGCCCAGTGCGTTCTGAGTAGCATATGGATACAGCGCAGCCAAGGCGTAAGTCTGCTGCTGCGAGAAGGCGGGCAAGTGATTGATGAATGCGGCCGTCCCGGTGCGCGAACGGCGGCTGCGAAACGCCATGTCTTCGCTGCGCTTGGCCTGCAGCAGCACGCTCATGCCGCGCTTTGAGTAGGAACCCGACAGCAGGAGGGCGTTGCCGTGGCGGAAGATGTAGCCGTTGTCGAACGAGGGGTCCTGGCTCTTCCATGCGTACTCCGCGAGGAAGCTATAATTGCCCTTTTGCAGGTTGGCGCGCACGTCAAAAGCACCTACGTCCGTCGGGGTGCGCAGGCGGTAGCTGCCCAGGATATCTGCGCCAAACTCGTCCTGCACGCCGGTGGGGCGCAGGCTGATCAGGTCTTCTTCGCGCTCGTGTTTTGTCACGGCCGACACACCCAGTGTCAAGCGTGTACCACTTTCGTCCATCCGCTTGAACCATTGGTCGACGTTGAGCTCCAGATCGGCGCCGTAGATCCAGGGATCCGTGCCGTTGAGGTACTCGAAGTCGCTGTTAAATTCGCGATGGTTCCAATAGACGCGCTGCTGGCCGGCCAGCATCTTGAGTTGCACGCCCTTGACGGGCTTCAGGGTCAGTCGGGCGCCGCGCAGGGAGTTGTCGATACCGAGCGAGCGTTCCTCGTAGGTGCGGAGGATGAAACCCGAGCCGAACTGGTCGTAATAATCGCCCAGCGTGAGGCTTGCACGTTTGCCCTGGGCGGTCACGTAGAGGTGGGGGACGCCCCAGCCGGCAAAGTCTTTTTCAAAGCCCGGCAGTGGGTGGTCCAGGTATTCGAAGCGGGCGCCCGCGGTGACGTGTTTGCTGAGCAGTTGCAGGTCGAAGTAGGTATTCGTCAGGCCCCAGTCGTCGTAGGTGCCTGTGCCGATTTTATGATCCTCCTGCGGGATGAGCACGTCGCTTTGCACGCTTCCTTTGACCGTGACGCCGTGGTCTTCCTGCGCCGAAGCGGGGAGCGTGAGCAGGGCCGAGACGGCCAGAAGTGGGAGATATTTCTTCATGAGTGGGAGATGGCTGCGACCCCGGGGCCGCAGTAATTTAGGAATTAGGAGTTAGGGGGTTGGAAAAGGGCTGGCGCGAAGCATTCCGGACGTTTGCCTGCCACTTGGGCGGCAGAGCGGGGCTTCTGTGTCGCCGTTGTCCGTGATTATTCGCCTTCGGCTTCAAGCAGGCTGCGCACTTTTTCGATGATATGTTGCTCTCCGCCGTCCGTATAGCCGCTGCGGCTCTCCACGATCTTGCCCTTGCCGTCGATGATGAAGACGTGGGGAATTTGGTTCACGCCCATGGCGCGCTTGAAGTCGCTGTTGGGGTCGAGCAGGAGGGGTTTCACCTTGTGGATGTTTTGTGCCTGGTCGATGGAAATGGCGATTACCTTGACGCCGGTTTCATCCTGCCAGTCGGCATAAACTTCCTGAATAGCCGACAGCTCGCGGTTGCAGGGGTGGCACCACGTGGCAAAGAAGCTGATGACAAAAGGCTTGCCGTCGTTGTTCAGCTCAGCGGTGTTGATGACTTTGCCATCCAGTGTCTTCAGACTGATAGCGGGGAGTTGTGCGTAAGTTGTGGCGACTCCGAGGAGCAGGAGTGCGGTAAGTAAGAATTTTTTCATGAGGCTGTTTGGGGTTAGATTACAATTTGCCGCAAAATTATCTAAAATACTTGAGATTACCTCTTTTGTGCTTGTTAATATTACGGAATGCGGCGGATTTAAGTCCTTTCCCGGTGTTTCGGAAAGGCATTGGGCGGTGAATTGCCGGCATTTCCGCGTCTGTAAAAGGGACTCCTCCATATATAAAAGGCATTCCG
>SFCP01000031.1 GCA_004558535.1 Bacteroidales bacterium
CAAACCGGCTGAAAGATTTGGGATTTCGACCCTGCGACTATGTCTATGAGCCGGGCGAATTTGCGGTGCGCGGCAGCCTGCTTGACGTTTTCTCTTTCTCCTCGGAATATCCCTACCGCATCGACTTCTTCGGCGATGAAGTGGACAGCATCCGCACATTCGAGGTGCAAAGCCAGCTTTCGCGCGATTCGAAAGACAGCGTGTCCATAGTGCCCGACGTAGAAACGGGGAACGGCACCACCGTCCCCTTTACGGATTTCCTGCCGCCCGAAACCGTAGTGGCGGCGCCGCACATCGATTTATTTATCGAACGCACCGACCGGATCTACGAGGAGGGATTTAGTCGGCAAGCCTTAGAGGAACAGGCCGCCATGGCCGAAGCACAACCCGAAAGTACGGCTGAAAACCACCCGCTGGACCGCGAGAAGCTACTGATCAGCGGAAAGGACCTGTTCGACGGCCTGCATCCCTTGCGCCGCATCGATTTCGGCAACCGCCCCGTGGGCACACCTGCCGCCACCGTGCACTTCGAGATACAGGCACAGCCGCTGTTCCACAAAAACTTCACCCTCCTGCACGACAACCTTGTCCAACTGCGACGCGAGGGCTACACCGTCTACATTCTGGCCGACAGTACGAAGCAGCACGAGCGTCTGCGCGACATCCTGCGGGAGCTGGACGAGGCCGGAGGTGACACCGGCGAACAGCTTTTCCTGCCTGTCAGTCGGACCCTGCACGAAGGATTTACGGACGCCGAACTGAAAGTAGCCTGCTTCACGGACCATCAGATTTTTGACCGTTTCCACAAATACAGCCTGCGCAGCGATCGGGCGCGCGACACGAAGATGGCTCTCTCGCTCAAGGAACTGATGCAGTTTGAGCCGGGCGACTACGTGGTCCACGTAGACCATGGCGTGGGACGCTTTGCCGGTCTGGTACGAGTGCCCGGCGCAGACGGAGCGATGCAGGAGATGATCAAGATTGTCTTTCGCAACGATGACGTGGTCTTCGTCTCGATTCACGCCCTGCACAAAGTATCGAAATACAAAGGCAAGGAGGGAGAACCGCCCAAGATGAGCCGCCTCGGCACAGGCGCCTGGGAGAAGATGAAGGAGCGCACGAAGAAAAAGCTCAAGGACATCGCACGCGACCTCATCCAACTGTATTCACGCCGGCGCGAGACGAAGGGATTTGCCTTCTCGCCGGACTCCTTCCTGCAGCACGAACTGGAAGCGGGCTTTGCCTACGAAGACACGCCCGACCAGCTGCGCGTTACCCGCGAGGTGAAAGCCGACATGGAAAAGGCGCAGCCGATGGACCGTCTGGTATGCGGCGACGTGGGCTTCGGCAAGACGGAAATTGCCGTGCGTGCAGCGCTGAAAGCCGTGGTCGACAACAAGCAGGTGGCCGTTCTGGTGCCCACTACGGTGCTGGCACTACAGCACTACCAGACCTTTGCCTCGCGCCTGGCCGACTTTCCGGTGCGCGTGGACTACCTGAGCCGTGCCCGCACCGCTACACAAACCCGCGAAGTGCTGAAGGACCTGGCCGAGGGCCGCATCAACATCATCATCGGCACGCACAAACTCATTGGAAAGAGCGTAAAATTTCACGATTTAGGACTGCTCATCATCGACGAGGAGCAAAAGTTTGGCGTCAGCGTGAAAGAACGGCTGCGCCAGCTGAAAGTCAACGTGGACACGCTGACCATGTCGGCCACTCCCATTCCCCGCACGCTGCAATTCTCGCTGATGGGCGCCCGCGACTTCTCGGTCATCCAGACACCGCCGCCCAACCGCCACCCCATCCGCACGGAAATCCACACCTTCAGCCATGAGGTCATCGCCGACGCCGTCAATTTCGAAATGAGCCGCAACGGACAGGTCTACATCGTGACCAACCGCATCGCCGCCCTGCCCAACCTGGCGCAACTCGTACAGAAATACGTGCCGGACGCCCGCGTGGCCATCGGACACGGACAAATGCCGCCCGCTGAACTGGAGAAAATTGTACTGGATTTCGTAAACTACGACTTCGACGTGCTCATCTCGACGACTATCGTGGAGAACGGTATCGACATCCCCAACGCAAATACAATTATCATCGACGCAGCCCACACCTTCGGCCTGTCGGACCTGCACCAGATGCGCGGCCGTGTGGGCCGCGGCAACAAAAAAGCCTTCTGCTACCTGCTGGCGCCGCCTCTCGCCCTGCTCAAGGACGATTCGCGCCGACGACTGCAAGCTATCGAGAACTTCAGCGACCTGGGCAGCGGCATTCATATCGCCATGCAGGACCTGGACATCCGCGGCGCGGGCAACCTGCTGGGTGCGGAGCAGAGCGGATTTATCGCCGACCTTGGCTATGAAACCTACCAGAAGATTTTGGCCGAGGCCGTGGCCGAACTGAAGAACGAAGAGTTCGGAGAACTTTTTGCCGAGGAAGCGAAGAAGCAGACAGAGCTGACCGGCGAAGCCTTTGTCGACGATTGCACAGTAGAGTGTGACCTGCGCGCCTACTTCCCCGAGGACTACGTGCCGGGCAGTGCCGAGCGTATGCTCCTCTACCGTGAGCTGGACAATCTGAGCAGCGATGCAGAGTTGGCCTCCTTCCGCCAACGCATGCAGGACCGTTTCGGTCCGCTGCCGCCCGAGGGCGAGGAATTGCTCTGCATCGTTCCTCTGCGACGCCTTGGGCGCAAAGCCGGCGCCGAACGCCTGATTCTGAAAAACGGCATCATGCTGCTGCACTTTGTCAGCCACCCGGACAGCCCGTTCTACGCCAGCGCGGCCTTTGACCACATCATCCACTACGCCACCACGCACTTCCGTAGCTGCGAACTGCGCGAAGACAACGGCCGCCGACGCATGACGGTGCGCGGCATCAAGCGCGTGGAGGACGCCGTGGCTACGCTGCGCGAAATGCTGGGCGAGTAGCCGGAGGCCGGGCGCGGCTGTGAACATCAAGTCGCTACCATGTGCTCAGAAAACGTCAGAAAACACTTCCAGCAGCTCCCCCAAAAGCCAGTGCCCTACCCTCTGGAACAACGCGCTGGCAGACGCCAAAAACAAAGAGACTGTGTCGTAATGTCAATGTTACGACACAGTCTCTTTGATAAAGGGATATTCCCAACGCGATGAGTGGGAATGCTTATCGCACCACGAACTTGTGGGAGGTATCGGCCACACGGACCACATAACTGCCCGGATCAAGCGGGAGAGACAACGTGGCAGCGCGTCCGCTAAAGAGGGTACGGCCATCTGCCGACACTACCTGCACCGCTACGGGAGCTTCGCACTGCACCGACAGGTTCTTTCCGCTAACTGAGACGGCGGGAGTCGCCACTACGGTGTGGATGCCCTGCAGGTTGTCGGACAAGTAATACCACCAGTTAGATCCATTGCAAGCCAAGTAGTAGCCCTCGGGCACAGTGCGGGGCGCAGCAAATCCGATACGGCAAATCAGGCTGCCGTTCTTGCCTTCGGACAGGCTTTCGTAGTACTTGTCACGAACCGTCACGGTGACATTGCTTTGGCTGTGCAGACCGGCAGCACGGCGGGCGGCTACCTGATTGCGTATGGCCGACTTGTAAGCCTTCCAATGCGGCCAAAATACACAGGGCACACCGGGAGCCGAAAGGATAAAGGCATAGGCCTGTTCCACATAGCCTGTAAACTTGTTGGCATCGCGGTAAGTGTCGTGGTTGTCGACGAAGGTGACAGCGTAGCGGTTGTAATTGTGGTGGTGAATCATACCTGCGGGACGCCAGGTGGTGTTGTCCTCAATCCAACTCATCTTGGAGTAATCGGACTTGGCCAGCCCGTCGTTCAAGGCGGCATACTTCATGGGGAAGTCAAAGGCCATGGACTGCATGTCGGTAGAGTTAATCCACGCAGCCACCTTGTCATAGCTGCCATCCCAATACTCGCCCACCGAAAGGTAGGGTTGCGTAGCCTTGTTGTAAAGGCCGACATATTCGCCGGCAAATCCTTTGACAAAGTCATAGCGCCAGCCATCATAGCCGTACTCGCCGTGCAACCAATTCAGATAGGCCTTCACATCCGCCTGTACATAGGCGGAGGTATGGTCCAGGTCGCGGGCACCGCCCCAGTTCTCGCCGGTATCAGCAGCGCCGCCGGCTGTGCCATACCATGCTCCCGAGGATGCATCCGTATTCATCTCGTCATTGCTACAGATGTGCTCGGCCGTCAGCTGGTAGCTGCCGTAGGTACCAAAGTCATCGGCGGTAAAGTTGCCCCAGCCGGTGTCGCCGGCACGATGGTTGACCACGATATCGGCTATGACGCGGACACCATTGGCATGAAAGTCGGCAATCAGGGCTTTCAAATCAGCCGCCGTACCCCAGCAGGAGGTCTGGTTGTTCCACTGGCGCGGGTGATAGCCCACATTGTTGCCACCGACAGCTCCGCCGCCCTCGGCCGATGCTGAAGGGGGCAGCCAGACGGCGGTGAAAGTCTTGCCCAACTCGGACACACTTTCGCGCAACTGGGCCCAGCCGGTTTCTTTCTGAGAGTCCCAATAAAATCCCTGCAACATTATATCCTGGCTTTCGGCAGGCGCCTGCGCCGCAAGCGTCATGGGCAGGAACAAGGCAGCAAAAAGTAGTTTTCTCTTCATAGCGTATTTTACAATAAATCGGAGGTTTATGCGCGTCAATAGCCCTTGCAGCAGCGGCACGCCGTTTCATGCCTGAATCCGCACGATTTAACCGGTAGCACGAAGCCGCGCGGCAGCAGCAAGGACTGCGCAAAAACAAATGCAAGGCGAGCCCGGTTGCAGACTCGCCTTGCAGCATAGGTTTCACTTATTCTTTGGCTACGCCCAAGACGACGCGGTTGTCATCGTTGTTGGACTTAGGCTGTACGGTGTCGCCGTAGGAAGAAACTTCCAGACGGGAAGCATCGATGCCGTAGGTCTCAACCAACAACTTCTTCACTGTCTCGGCACGCTGCTCGGCATAGCGTTTGTTGATGGTGGGATTTCCGGTACCGGCATCGGCATAACCCTTGATGGTAGCCTTGGCCGTGGGATGCTGCTTCAGCCACTCAGCGAACTGAGCCACCTTGTCGGCCTCGGTGCCCACGGGTTCCGTCTTGGCCAAACCGAAGAAGATTTCCACAGCGGTTTCAGCCTTGACAACAGGTTGGGGTTGCGGCTGCGGCTGCGGTTTGGGCTGCGGCTGGGGCTGAGGTTTGGGCTGGGGCTGCGGTTGAGGCTGAGGCTGCGGTTGCGGTTGAACCACAGGAGCAGGCTTGGCGGCTTTCTTGCCAAAGGTGTAGGTCAGACCCACCAAGGCCTGAAGCTGCCAATCGCGACCGGCGTTGTAGTTGATAGCATAGGTGCGGCTGCCAATGTGGTTGGCTGTGCCCTCCAGATTGAGGCTCCAATTGTTATTGAAGCGGAAGTCGAGGATAAGTCCCACACGGTCGTTGTGAGCTACGTGATTGTGGACACGGGAACCGACTTCGTCGCGGGCAGCGGCTGTTCCGTTCCATGCCAGGTTGGGGATGGCTTTGTAATTGTGTCCCCAGGCCTTGTTGATACCGATACCGCCGGTCAGGATAACGTTGAAGAAGTGATCGTCCGTCTTGCTGAAAGCGTTGGTCAGGTTGATGAGGACATCGAGATTGGCGCCGACGTAGTCAAACTTGTAGGTGCCGTAGTCCACACCGCCAGCCTTGATACCTTCCTTGGACTTCCATCCGCTGACCTGGATGCGGGCACCCAGCGCGGGGCTGAAATAAGCACCGCCCTGCACTGCGCCGATGGGCGTCAGCACATCTTTCACTTTATAACCGCTGAGTACGGCTTGTCCGCCACCCTGTACACCTACAAACCACGAGGGATAGGTGCGGGTTTCGGTGGTTTCAGTTTGTTGTGCCTGCACAGTCTGCGCAATTCCCAAGGTGAGAGCGGCAGCTGCGAGCATTGTCTTTATGTTCATCATAATGTTTCTTGTTTTTAGGAGCGGAGAAGCGCGGTCGGTCACCCATCGGTGCGAAAGCACCTCTCCACCCGCTTTGTTTTACAGATTGATGTCAGTCGATTAATGCCGCTTGGCCACTTTCTTCTTGGCTGCTGCGGGGGTCACAGTGCAGTAGATTTTCTCGTTATTGGTGCGCTCGGCAAACAATTTCACGGTGTAGGTGCCGGCAGATACGCTGATATTGGCGCCATCCTGTGCCAAGTCGTCTACGGTGCCGCCCAAATTGATACCCCAATCGGCGTTGGCGCGGAATTTGAACTCGCCATCCGTCAGCGTAGTGGTCACCTGCCAGCAGCCTTCCGCGGCATTCCATGTCATGTCGGTGTCCTCGTTCCAGCCATATGCGGTAGCACTGCCGATCAAGCCCCACTTTTCAATCTTCGTGGCCTCGAGAGTTCCCGAAGCTACATCAGCCTTGAGCATATAGAAGCCAGACACGGTGCAGTTGAGGTTGGAGCCACCACCCTGGGTGATAAAGGCGGGCAGAGAGGTGAAATTGCCGTAGTTGTACTCGCCATCATCCCAATTGCGGTGCTTGGTGAACTTGAACTCGCCATCCAGATTGGCAAAGCCCGTGTAGACGCCATCAAAGTTGGCACTGCGCAAAGCCGGCGCCGTAGCGGGCTTCCAGCCGGGGTTGCCGGGAACGAAGATGAACTCCTCGAAGCTCAACGCATCGACGTACATCTTGCCGTCCAGCATGTTGATGGTAATCTTGTACACCTTTGCGCCATCGGCACCGTACTGTACGAAAGCGTTGTCAGCACCGTTGACCTTTACGGAAAGGCCGGCTTCACGACGGTCGTCACCATTGGCGATATCGCTTCCGATGAGCTGCGTCCAGTCGCCACCCTGCAGAGGAGCAACCTGAGAGGCGGGCACGATGTTGAACCAGAAGTCAACACGCTCACCGTTCTCGTCGACGGGAGCAGGTACAGAGATAGTGAAGACGGGGTCATCGTACACGTCGGCACCGCTGTGGCTGAACTGCCAATCCGTCACCGTGGCAGTAGACCAGCCATTCTGCGTACCGATGAGGTAGTAAGCATTTTCAATGACGGGGGCGGTCAGCGTAGCCAGAATGGTGGTGCTGCCCTGACGGCGCATAGCCTGTCCACCCACGTTGATATAAGCCGTCACATCGGCAGTCAGCTTGCGCTCCACAGGACGCTTCCCATAGAGGGTCTCGATGGCAGCGCGCAGGTCGCTCACAGCCACACGGCACTGGTTGTCGGCCTTCAGCTCAACAGATTCAGTGAGGCCTTCGCCGGTCAGTTTTACATCATAAGTGGTCGAGAAAGCTGCGTCGGTAGCACTTACCTCTGTCTGGAACAGCTGTACGCTGTCACCGGTAAGCTCTGCAAACTGAATCGGGGCCACATTGGTCACAGACATGGCCGTTACCTTGGTACCCTCAGGACCATTGGCCATAGGATCTGCCCAATCCGTGTAATCATCGTCGCAAGCCGTAAAAGCTGCAACCAGGGCTAATCCGAAAAATATCTTCTTAAACATACGATTTCAAATTAAGTTTGTGATTAGATAAGGCGGAGCAGGACGGCGGTCCGATGTTGCCGCTCGCGGCAGGCCGAAGCCCTGCCCCGCATGTGATTATCCCTTCTTTACAGTGCTATGAAAGAGTAAGCACCGGTGATGTCGTTGAAAATCACTTTGTACTTGCCGGCCGTAACAGGGATGTTGGGACCATTGCCTGTACCAACGCCGTAGGGGAAGCCAGTGCTGCCCCAGTTGGGCTGCCAGCCGGGCTGCAGGAACTTGACGGTGGTGTCACCACCCGTCGCATCGAGCTCGTATACCCACACGTGGTTCTCGACGCCTTCGACTGTGTTGACGGGGGTCATGAAGGTATTCTCGGCATCCCAGCCATTGAAGTCGCCGGAAATCAGCATCGAGGGATAAACGGCAGGAGTAATTTCAGCGGGCTTCACGGTCAGCGTGTTGGAAGCCGTGTTGAGCGTCACTACATAGTAGCCGTCGGCTGCCACCTTGATGTCGCTGGAGCCGCCGTCGTTGCGAACGTAGTTGCCATCCTTGACACCCCACTGGTCGGTCCAAGTGGCATCGCCGGGAGTCTTGATCAGTTTGAAGCCCTGCGAAGCGATGAAGTAACCCGTGAAGGTAAGTTCGCCCTGGCCGGTCTTCTTGTCATAATCGAAGCCCTCGACAGTGTTCATAGGAATGACGGATACACCGATAGCGTCTACGCTGTTGGTCCAAGCGCCGTCGCCGATGCAACCACCAATGAGATACCAGATCTCGATGGGAGCATCCTTGAGCTCTACGTAGTAGGGAGCCACGGTCAGCTGCACGACATTCGATGCGATGCCGGCTACAGCGGGAGATGCGCCGTTGCTGACGGGTACTTCAGCCCAAAGGCGGACATAGATGGTCTGGGTAGCAGGAACTGCATCCTCTTCCCAACCGAAGAGACGCTGCAAGTCTTTCTCCATATCCTCGGCATTGAAGTTTGCCTCGCACTGATTGACATAGGCTGTGCTCTGCACGTAGTCTGCCACCAAGTTCGAGCTGGGGTCAGCCTCTTTGGCAGCTTCCACTTCGGCTACAGAATGCGTAAAGTTGCCGTCCTTGGAAATCTGGTAGTAGTAATTCGTCACGACAGGGAAGCCATAATTAGGCTGCGACCATGTGAAATGCAGGCCTGCGGAGTTCTGCATATCAATCACCTCGGCGGAATATGCCGGCTCGTTGAGCACAAATTCCGTAGCGCCCGTGAGCACGGGATTCGAGTCATTGTCGTCCTCGCAAGCAGTGAACACACTCACTGCACCCAGGAGCAACAAGGCTAATGTGAATATCTTTTTCATATTACTTTTGATTTTAGGAAAAGCAGGGGGCTTGCAGTAGCTCCCGGAGACCATTTCGGTCTTTTCGGGGAGCACCTGCGCCCATCCACTTGATTAATAACCCTGATTTTGTGTGAGGTTAGAGTTAGCGTTCATTTCGGCGCTGGGAATTGCAAAGATATTGCGGTCGGCCGGGAAGTTCATACCATCCTTCACGCCACCTTTCCATTGCCACTTATACGTAGCGTTCTCGCCGCCATACTGTCCGAAACGGATCAAGTCGGTGCGACGACGGCCTTCGTAGTAGAACTCGCGGCTCCACTCGTCGAGGATGTCGCTCAGCTCGTAGCTGCTACGGGTTGCGGCGTGTGCACGCGTACGGATCTTGTTGAGTTCGGCGTAGCCGGGTACATTCTCGGTCAGTCTGTTGCCATGCAAGCGAGCCTCGGCCTCAGCATAGGTCAAGTAAGCCTCGGCTACACGCATCAGGAAGAAGTCTGTATCGGGGAATTGGCTGTTGTGGGGCTGTCCGCCATTGCTGTAGTTGTTCGTAAACTTGGTGACGGAATAACCATTCGAGAATTCGGTCAAGGAGGTCACGTCGAGTGTACGGTCCTTACCCCAGAGCAGGGCACGGTCGTCACCGGCAGCAGCTACCATCTCTGCGGTAGTTCCCTGCAAGCAGCTTGCAGGATTGGCCGGGTCGGCGTTCGGGAAGAACTTCTTCACGAATTCGGGACGTGCACGGTTACCACCCCAGTTTTCGGTAGTACCATTGCTTTCCATATCGTTCTTGTAGCAAGAAGCCATCAGGAAGAGGGTAGTACCCCAGCTTGTGGTCTTCTCACCATCCTGGAGAATGGGGAGAATAGCCTCGACGGAGGAACCGTTTTCTCCGTTGTCGCCCATAAAGAGCATGCGATAGGAGCTGCATGCAGCCGTTCCGCCCTCAAACAGACGGTAGGGAGAAGCGATTACCTTCTGGGCATAATCGGCTGCAAGCTGCCATTCGGCCTTTCCGGTGTAGACTTCTGCGTTCAGATAGAGGCGGCTGAGCAACATCCACACGGCTGCTTTGTCAGCACGGCCATAACCATTGTTCTCGCCGGTTGCATAGAACGTGCAGGTCTTGGGCTGCGGTTCTGCCATCTGCGGTTCAATCTCATTCAACTCTTCTACCAGCCAAGCATAGATCTCAGCGCGGGATTTCTGCTTCGGGTTATCGGAGGTTACACTCAGCGTGAAGGGGATGTTGCCGTAGCAATCCATCAAGTAATAGTAGTAGAGTGCACGCAGGAAGCGTACTTCAGCGGTCATCGTAGCGTCATAATTGCCCGACACCTCCAAATAGTGGTTGCAATAGCTCACACCATTGAACAGGCGGTAATAGAAACCGCGCAACATGGGGTGGCTGGGACCGTAGGTGTTGGTATTGAAGGCAGGAATACCCTCATCACCCCAACAACATACGCTTTCGTCGGTCGTAAGTTCGTTGGCGTTGAAGAGCTGGCGTACGAAACCGGTCGTACCGCCGTCCAGTCCATCGATATCGCAGTCGCCGTTGGCACCGCCTTGGCCGGCTACCGCCATATTAGCGTAACATTTATTGAACAGAGCCTGTGCGTCAGGTTCCATGTTCGAGCTGGGGTCTATGGGAGTTACATCCAAGTCGCCCACGCACGAAGTCATTCCGAGCGACAAGCTGATAGCCGCAGCCGGAAGCAGGGTTTTCAAATATTTGAAGTTCATGATTTTCTGTGATTAAGGTTTTAGAAATTCAGGTTCAGACCCAACATAAAGGTGATAGGACGCGGGTAAATCGAGTTGTCGATTCCGTCCTTCACTTCGGGGTCAATTCCTTTGTACTTCGTGATGGTGAACACGTTGGAAGCCGTTGCATAGATACGTCCGCTCACGCCTTCGTATTTATGTCCTTTCAACAGGTTCTGGAAGCTGTAACCGAGGGTGATGTTGTCGCACTTCAGGAACGAGCCGTTCTGAACAAAGTAGTCGGAAAGTACTGCATCGTAAGTTACCCAGCCCATCTTGACAGCATCCAACGGACGGTTCTGCAGGTAGCCGTAGGAGTTGTCAAATGTCTTGGCGATATTGGCGAAGCTGGCCTCGGTATCGTTGTACACATAGTTGTTGAAGCTGGCACGGAAGCTCAGGCCGAGGTCCCAGTTCTTGTACTGGAGACGCGTACTCAAGCCGGCGGTCCAAGGAGCGGCCGGGCTCTTGTAGAAATACTTGTCGCCTTCGTCGATAGCGCCGTTGGCGTTGCGGTCTACAAAGACGCCCTCAAGCGGCATGCCGTTTTCGTCGTAAACCTGCTGGTAAACGTAGAAGCTACCGGCGGGATGGCCTACAGCGTGTGCCTGGCAGTAGTTACCCGTACCTGCGGAGATGCTACCGGTGGCTACATAGTAGTCTTTGCCGCCTACCAATTCGGTGATTTCGTTCTTGTTGTAAGTAGCGTTGGCTGTGATTTCCCAGTACCAGTCCTTCGTAGAGATGGGCTTGTAGGTCAAAGCGACTTCCACACCCTGGTTCTCGAGCGAGCCAATGTTGCTGGTCACCTGGTTCTTGAAGTTCGTACCGGCACCGACGTATACGGTGTTGAGCAGGTCGGTTGTCTTGCGGTAGTAGTAGTCTACGCTACCCGAGAGTTTGCCCTTGAAGATACCGAAGTCCAAACCGGCATTGTATGTAGTGGTCGTTTCCCAAGTCAGGTCCTTGTTGTAGGCATCCGGGCGGTAAGCCGTACCGTCGCCGATAGTCGGATAGTAGCTGTCGGGCGTCGTATTGGTCGTGTAGGAAGCGAAGTAGTTGTATTCGCCGATACCTTCCTGCTGACCGGTCTGGCCATAGCCGAGACGAAGCTTCATTTCAGAGAAGAAGTCATTGTCGCGCAAGAACTTTTCGTTCTTGATACGCCAACCGAATGCGAACGAGGGGAAGAGTGCCCAGTGGTCCTCGAAGCGGGAAGAACCGTCGTAACGAACAGTGGCGGTGAAGAGGTAACGATCCAGCAGGATGTAGTTGGCACGTCCGAAGAAGCTGACCAGGTAGTTCTCCTTTTCCCATGCAGACGGCTTTTCGTTGTAACGCTTGCCTGCCAGAGAGTTGCCTGCCTCGTCGGTATTGCCTGTCGTCGAGGGATACAATCCGTAGTAGTTCTCGTCTCCCTCATAGTGGAAGTGCTGCCATTCGTAACCACCCATGATGTCGAAGTGGTGGTTCTTGTTGAAGTCCTTATAATATTGGAGGTAGGCGTTGTAGTTCAGGGTGTACTTGCTCTCCTGGCTGTAACCGTAGCGACCATAATAGGTATTGTCGCCGGCCATCATGGGAGATTCGGTCAGTCTGCGCTCACCCGAAGCATAGTTTGCGCCGGCGTTCATATGGATGCGCAGGTCCTCGAGTCCATGTATCTGGTAGTCAAGTTCGATGTTGCCGATAAAGTTGTCCACATTACCGCGCTCGTCGTGCTGATAGAGACAACCGAGAGGATTCTTCACAGCATTGCGCTCGAAGGTGTAGGGCCAAGTGGGATCGTTGAGGTCTTCGCCGCCCTTTACCCAGTTGAAGTAGTGGTCGAAGTTATTGTACTTCGCATCATAGTCGCGAATCGTGTGCGTGGGGTCCATGCGGGTCGAAGCACTGATAGCATCGGTGTTGGCGAAACGGGTGTTGGAGTGCATGAACTTACCGGTGATATTGAACTTCAGGTGATCCTGCAGGAACGTGGGGTTGAGGTTCACACTTGCCGTGTAGCGCTCGTAGTTGGAGGTGCGGAGGATACCTTCCTGGTCCGTATAACCGAGAGTCACGCGGTAGGGCATGTTCTTCAGTCCGCCGGTGAGGGTCAGGTTGTGGTCGTGGCTGACGGCCAGGTGGTAGATTTCATCCTGCCAGTCCGTACCCTTTCCGGTCAAAGTGCCCAATGCGTTAGCAGCTTCGCTATCTGCACCGTAATAAGAAGTAATGAAGTTGCGATATTCATCGGCATCCATCAGATCGAGGGTCTTGCGCTTCATGCTGACCGAGGCAAAACCATTGTAGCTCAGACGGGGTTTCTCGGCCACACGGCCTTTCTTTGTCGTGATGATGATGACACCGTTAGAACCACGCGAACCATAGATGGCCGTGGCGGAGGCATCCTTCAGGACGGTAAAGGTCTCGATGTCGGCAGGGTTGATCAAGGACAGCGGGTTGGCACCACCCTTGGTATCATTGTTGTCGAGGGCAACACCGTCGATGACATAGAGCGGGTTGTTGGAGGCATTGAGCGACGAACCACCACGAATACGGATGGTAGCGCCCTCACCCGGTGCACCACTGTTGGAGGTGACGTTCACACCGGCGATTTTGCCTTGCATCATGTCCTGTGCGCTGATAACCATACCCTTGTTCTTTTCATCGGGCTTGATAGCCGTCACCGAACCGGTCAGGTCGTTTTTCTTGGCCACGCCATAACCGATGACCACAGCCTCATTCAGTCGGCTGTTGTCCTCCAGGACGACGAGCATGTTGTGCTCTGCTTTTACCACGGCCGTTGTGTAGCCGATGTACGACACGCGCAGGTCGGCGCCGGCGTTGGCGTTCACCGTAAAGTTACCATTGCCATCCGTGTTGACAACGGTCTTGGTACCCAAGACGGACACCGTAGCGTAGACTACCGGCTCGCCCGCTTGATCCTGAACATGACCCTTGACGGTTATCTGCTGCGCAGCAGCACCAAGGGACACGAAGATTCCTACCATGAGGCATAGCAGAAATCTGAAGTCAAACTTCTCTTTCATGTGTTACTTTTTAAGGTTAAACTTATATTGAATTCTCTTTTTTCGTCGTAGCTCCCGGCCGAAGCGGGGAGAGGGTTGCAGGGATTACTTCCCTGTTTTATTGCTTGCTTCGTGCAAGCAATAAAACGCATTAATGCGTTGGAACGATTGTGGGAAAACGGAGGAAGCGCCCCGGCCTGCTTCCGGAAGAACGGGAGCGGGCGGGTCGCTTCGCTGTAGTACTTATTTGCTCAGCGGTCGCAGGCTGATGGCAAAGCCACCACCACTGGCGGCGCGCAGGCTGAGTTTCGTCTTGTTCGTCACCACTTTCTTGCTGATGGTGTAGGCTTGCGGATTTTTGTCCCAGCTGGCATCCTTGGCATCGGCGTAGATGATGGCTTCATACTTTTGTCCGGGATTGAGGAAATCCAAGGTAAATTTGGCTTCGTGGCCGTTTTCGTCAGCGGTGCAACCTACAAACCAGTTCTCGGCGCCTTTTTCCTTGCGGGCGATGGTGATATAGTCTCCCGGTTCGGCCTCGATGTAGACGGTCTTGTCCCAATCCAGGGCCACATCCTTGATAAACTGGAAGGCATCCATGAAGCGCTCGTAGTTTTCGGGTATGTCGGCCGCCATCTGCAGGGGGCTGTACATCGTCACGTACAGGGCCAGCTGGCGTGCGATGGTGGTACGTACACGCGAGTTGTTGCCGGGGTTCATCTTCGAGCAGTCCGTCTCAAAGATACCGGGCGTATAGTCCATCGGTCCGCCGATGAGTCGGGTGAAAGGCAGGATGGTGGTATGGTCCACGGCATTGCCACCGAAGCTCTCGTATTCCGTGCCGCGCGCACTCTCGTTGCCAATCAGGTTGGGCCAGGTACGGCAGATACCGGTGGGACGTGTTGCCTCGTGGGCATTGACCATGATGTGATAGTCGGCAGCCTTCTCTATACAATATTGATAGTGGTTGTTCATCCACTGGCCGTAGTGGTGCTCGCCGCGCGGCACGATGTTACCCACATAGCCGCTCTTCACTGCGGGATAACCGTTGTCTACCATGAACTGGTAGGCGCGGTCCAAGTGGCGCTCATAGTTGCGGGCCGAAGCCGATGTTTCGTGGTGCATAATCATCTTTACGCCCTTCGATGCGGCATAGCGGTGTATTTCCTCTACGTTGAAGTCGGGATAGGGAGTCACGAAGTCGAACACGTAGTCCTTCTCGTGGCCGAACCAGTCCTCCCAGCCTTCGTTCCATCCCTCCACGAGCACGGCATCAAAGCCATGGGCGGCGGCGAAGTCGATGTAGCGCTTCACGTTCTCGGTGTTGGCGGAGTGGCGTCCGTTGGGCTTTGTCTGCGAATAGTCGGTTTCGCCCAACTTCACCGTAGACAGGTCATCGGTGTAAGCCCATGTACCCTTATTGGTAATCATATCCCACCAAACGCCGATATACTTGGTCGGCTTGATCCACGAGGTATCCTCGATTTTGCAGGGTTCGTTCAGGTTGAGCGTGATGCGGCTGGCCAGGATGTCGGTAGCCTTGTCGCTTACGATGACCGTACGCCACGGCGACACGCAGGGAGCTTGCAGGTAACCCTTGTCGCCGCGGGCGTCGGGGGTCAGCCAGCTCTCGAAGATGCCGGTCTTGTCATCATAGTTGAGGTGCATCGTGGAATAGTCGATACAAGCGGCTTCGTGCAGGTTGATGTAGAGGCCGTCGTCGGTGCGCATCATCAGGGCTGTCTGCACGCCGCCTTCCCAAATCGGGGTCTGCGAGGAGTTCTGCGTCACGGCGGCCTTCATCTTGCCGCGGATTTCGCTCAGGCGCGAGGTGACGGTTTCGTACTCCTGGGTGTCATAATCGCCCGGAAGCCACCAGGCGGTATGGTCACCGGCCATGGCAAACTGCGTGCGCTCCTCCTTGATGATAAAATACGTGAGGTTCTTCTGCGCGGGAAATTCGTAGCGGAAGCCGAGGCCGTCGTCAAACAGGCGGAAGCGCAGCTTGATGAAACGGTCGTTGGCGGGCTGGGTCAGCGTCACGCAAAGCTCGTTGTAATGATTGCGAATGCTGCTTTCCTCGCCCCATACGGGTGTCCATGTCTCGTCGAAAGTAGCGGTCTCGGTCTTGGTAATCTGAAATCCGCTGGTCAGATTGGCTTTTTGGTCAATCTTGCTGGCATCGGCCCGCGTCTTGAACTCAAAGTCGGTCGCAGCATCGGGATTTTCTTTCTTCAGGTCCAGACCCAAATGGCTGGGGCGGATGACGTCCTTGCCATGATAGGTCAGCGAATAGGTGGGACGCCCCTCGGCATCCAGGCTGAAATTCATTTCCAGACTGCCATCAGGCGACTGCAACTTTTGTGCACCGGCCGTCATGGTCAGCAAAATGGCGGAAACAGTCAACAAAAACTTTTTCATATCTTGCGGTTAGATTGTTTGTGAAGTCGTGTTTTTCGTTTGCCGTTACACACATTCTTGCGCACCGGACATTGCAAAATTACTACATCTTCACCACCGTGTAACGCACGTATAATAAAAATATAAATGATTTTATAAA
>SFCP01000032.1 GCA_004558535.1 Bacteroidales bacterium
AATAAAATCCATCAACGTGTCGACCATAGAAATCAAAGGGGCGCGGGTGAACAACCTGAAGAACGTTTCGCTCAGTTTGCCGCGCAATAAGTTTATCGTTATTACGGGCCTGTCCGGCTCGGGAAAATCCTCGCTGGCCTTCGACACACTTTACGCTGAGGGGCAGCGGCGCTACGTGGAGAGCCTGTCGGCCTATGCCCGCCAGTTCCTGGGGCGCATGCACAAGCCGGAGTGCGATTACATCAAGGGACTTCCGCCCGCCATTGCCATAGAGCAAAAGGTCACAGCCCGCAATCCGCGCTCCACGGTGGGCACTTCGACCGAAATCTACGACTACCTGCGGCTGCTTTTCGCCCGCGTAGGCCGTACCTACTCGCCGATCAGTGGATGCGAGGTGCGGCGCGATACCCCCGACGACGTCGTCAATTGCCTCCTGCAGTACTCCCAGGGTACCCGATTTACCATTTTGGCACCCATCGTCAAGGCTGCGGGCAGAACGCTCCACGAGCAGCTGGAGATTTTCCTCAAGGAGGGACTCTCGCGCGTCGACATAGACGGCGAGATCGTGCGCATCGAGGACGTTCCGCAGCAGGTAGACGGCGACATCTACCTGCTCATTGACCGCATGTCGGTCGACAGCAGCCGCGATGCCCTGACGCGATTGACCGACTCGGTCGAGACGGCCTTTTTCGAGGGAGGTGGCGAGTGCCTGGTGCGCGTTTACCCGTCGCGCACGCTTCATCGTTTCAGCGTAAGTTTTGAAGCGGATGGAATGAAGTTCACCGAGCCGGACGATAATATGTTCTCGTTCAATTCGCCGGTAGGAGCGTGCCCCACGTGCGAGGGTTTCGGCCGTGTGATGGGCATTGACGAGGCACTGGTTGTGCCCAACTCGACGCTAAGTGTCTACGACGGCGCCGTGGTGTGCTGGCGCGGAGAAAAGATGGGCCTGTGGCGCGAAGAGTTCTGCCGCCGCGCAGAGCGGACGGGCTTCCCCATTTTCACGCCTTACTATAAGTTGACACGGGAGCAGAAGGATTTGCTCTGGCACGGCGACCGGACGGAACAGAGCCTGCCGCAGGAGGAACAAGTGACGATTGACGCTTTCTTCCGCATGCTCGAGAGTAATCAATACAAGATACAGTACCGCGTGATGCTTGCCCGCTATCGCGGAAAGACGACTTGCCCCACCTGTCGGGGGCACCGCTTGAAGCCCGAAGCCGACTACGTGAAAGTGGCCGGTCACAGCATCACCGAGCTGGTCACTTTGCCGGTGACGGAGTTGCTGAAAGTGTTCCGCGAAATGGTACTTCCGGAGCACGATGCCAAGGTGGCGGACCGTCTCTTGACGGAAATCCGCACACGCTTGGCTTTTTTGGTGGACGTAGGTCTGGGTTATCTGACGCTGGACCGCCTGAGCAATTCCCTTTCGGGCGGCGAGAGTCAGCGCATCAACCTGGCCACTTCGCTCGGCAGCGCGCTGGTCGGTTCGCTCTACATCCTGGACGAGCCCAGCATCGGCCTGCATTCGCGCGACACCCTGCAATTGATCAGCGTCCTCAAGCAGCTGCGCGATTTGGGAAACACAGTCATTGTCGTCGAGCACGACGAGGAAATCATGCGGGCCGCAGACTACATCGTCGACATAGGTCCCGAGGCCGGACGCCACGGTGGTGAAGTCGTATGGCAGGGCGAGGCGCGTCTCATCCCCGAGGCCGTACACCTGCCGGCTGCCCGGCGTTCGCACACCCTCCAGTATTTGGCCGGGACCGACGAAATCCCGGTGCCCGAGGCCCGCCGCGCGTGGAATTGCAGCCTGACGGTGCGCGGGGCACGTGCCAACAATCTCAAGGGCCTTGATGTGACGTTTCCGCTCAACGTCTTCACGGTTGTGACGGGCGTATCGGGTTCCGGAAAGAGCACTTTGGTGAACACCATCCTTTATCGCGCGCTCAAGCGTCACTTCGACGAAGTCGCAGAGCGTCCCGGCGAGTATCTGGCCCTTGAGGGCGACCTGCGAAGTCTCTGTGGCGTCGAGTTTGTCGACCAAAATCCCATCGGCAAGTCCACGCGCTCCAATCCCGCCACCTATGTGAAGGCTTACGACGAGATACGCAAGCTGATGGCCGAGCAGCCCCTGTCGAAGCAGATGGGATTTACGCCCGCCTACTTCAGTTTCAACACCCCCGGAGGCCGTTGCGAGGAGTGCAAGGGCGAGGGAACGGTGAAGGTTGAGATGCAGTTTATGGCCGACCTCGTGCTGGAGTGCGAGGCTTGCGGCGGCAAGCGTTTCAAGGGCGACGTGCTGGAGGTACGTTACCACGGGCAAAACATCGCCGACATATTGGACATGACGGTTAATCGCGCCATAGAATTCTTTGGCGGGCACGGCGACAGCAAAATCGTGGAGCGGCTGCGCCCCTTGCAGGACGTAGGCTTGGGCTACATCAAGTTGGGCCAGTCCTCGAGCACCCTGTCCGGTGGCGAGAACCAGCGCGTGAAGCTCGCCTACTACCTCTCGCTCGAGAACAGCCGGCCCACGCTCTTCATCTTCGACGAGCCCACCACCGGCCTGCACTTCCACGACATCCGCCGGCTCTTGTCGAGTTTCAACGCCTTGATCGAAAAGGGCCACTCCGTGCTGGTCATCGAGCACAATATGGACGTCGTGAAATGCGCGGACCACGTGATCGACTTAGGTCCCGAAGGCGGCCGCGCAGGTGGCCGGCTCGTGGCAGCAGGTACGCCCGAGGAGGTCGCAAAGGCCGGCCGCGGCTACACCGCGCGCTTTTTGGCCGAAAAGTTGGCCCGGCAGTGAACCGCAGACTGCCGGACGCCCTTGTCTATGCGGCAGCAGGCGCCGTCCGTGCGCCCCATAGTATAAATCATCCCCCCATTTCCATTCCATGAATTGGCAACAACTTATTTCCGACAAGCGTTTTGGCAAGGAGGAAAGCCATGAAGCCGCCGGCGAGCGCCGCACGGAGTTTCAGCGCGACTATGACCGGCTGATTTTCTCGGCGCCCTTTCGCCGTATGCAGAACAAGACGCAGGTCTTCCCCCTGCCGGGCAGCATCTTCGTGCACAACCGTCTGACCCACAGCCTCGAGGTAGGTTGCGTAGGGCGCTCGCTGGGCATGGATGTGGCCCGCGAGATTGCGGTGCGCCATCCCGGTTTGCAGTCCACGGCTCCGGCGGACATGGGCGCCATAGTTTCGGCGGCCTGTCTGGCCCACGATATGGGCAATCCGCCCTTTGGGCACAGCGGCGAGCGGGCCATCCGCAGTTTCTTTGCCGAGGGCAAGGGCAGCACGCTGCCCCACGGCGGAGCCGCCGGCCCCGACGTGCTCGGCGAGGTCACCTGGAACGACCTGACCCACTTCGACGGCAATGCCAACACGTTTCGCCTGCTCACCCACCAGTTTGCCGGCCGGCGCCGCGGCGGTTTCGTGATGACCTATTCCACGCTGGCGGCCATTGTGAAGTATCCGTTTTCCTCCACCCTCGACGGCGGCAAGTCCAAGTTCGGATTTTTCGAGTGCGAGCGGGCTGCCTATCATCGCATAGCCACCGAGTTGGGCATTCCGCTGACCGAGTCGGCCCGGGGCCTGCGCGGTGTGCGCCATCCGTTGGTCTATCTGGTCGAGGCGGCCGACGACATCTGCTACGAGGTCATGGACATCGAGGACGCCTTCAAGCTGCGCCTGCTGTCCTTCGAGGAGACGCAGGACCTGCTCCTCGGTTTCTTCACCCCCGAAGCGCGCCGCAGTCTCGAGGCACACTATCCCGCCGGCACCGACCAGGGCGACCGTGTCGCCTACTATCGCTCCTGTGTCATCAATACCTTGGAAAGGGCCTGCGTAGACCTCTTCCTGCACCACGAGGAAGCCATTCTGGAGGGCACTTTCAGCGGTTCGCTCATCGACCATCTGCCCAATCCGCTTCGTGCGGCCTATCAGCGCTGCGAGCAGGTGGCCCGCAGCCGCATCTATTCCTCGAAGGAGGTGACCGACATAGATTTGGCGGGCTACCACATCATTTATACCCTTCTCGAACTCATGACCGAGGCCGTCATGGCGCCCGACAAGGCGTACAGCCGGCTGCTTCTGGGCCAGGTGTCGGCGCAGTATCAGTTGCAGGCCCCTACGCTCGACGAGCGCATCATGGCTGTGGTAGACTACATCTCGGGTATGACCGACGTCTACGCCCTCGACCTCTACCGCAAGATTAACGGCCATTCGCTTCCGGCGATTTAGGCCGCGGCCTCCCTCCCTCTCGTTCATCCAAATCCCAAGCATACGTCATTGTCCTACTCTAAGATACTCAAGTCCACGGGATTGCTCGGCAGCGTGCAGTTGCTCAGCGTGCTCATCTCCGTCGTGCGCAACAAGGCCGCGGCCGTGCTCATCGGCACGGTGGGTATGGGCCTGAGCGACCTCTATGCGCGCACCATCGAACTGCTGGCCAACTCCACCAACTTCGGACTGGCTGTCAGCGGTGTACGCCGCCTCTCCGTCCTCCACGAGGCCGGCGACCGCCGCGCCGTAGCCCATCACGTCCGCCTCTTGCGCACGTGGATTTTCCTGGCCGCCCTGCTTGGCGCCCTGCTGACCGCAGTCCTGGCCCCGCTCGTCAGCCTGTGGATGGGGGGCGACCTGTCCCACACGGGGTCGGTCCTGTTGCTCGCGCCGGCCGTCGCGCTGACCACACTGACCGGAGGCGAGATAGCCGTGCTGCGCGGCATCCGCCGGCTCAAGTCGATTGCCGTGACCTCCGTGCTGGTAGCCGGATTTACGCTGCTCATTGCCGTCCCCCTCTACCTGCTTTGGGGGCTGCGGAGTGTGACGTGGGTGATCCTGCTTACCACGGCGGCCACCTTTGCGGTGCAGCTGGCAGCCACGTGGCGCAGTTTCCCCTACCGCATCAGCCCCCTGCGCAGCCGCTTCGTGCGCAGCGGTCTGCCCCTGCTCCGGCTCGGCATGGGCTACATCGCCGCCGGCATTTGCAGCAGCGGAGCCGAGATGCTGGTGCGTACCACCCTGACGCGTTCGGCGGACGGACTGCACGCCGCGGGCCTCTATGCCGTCGGACTGACGCTCACTGTGAGCTACGCGCGCATGGTCTTTGTGGCCATGGACGCCGACTATTTCCCGCGTCTCTCGGCAGCCTGTGCAGACCGCGGGCGACAGAATGCCACCGTCAATGCCCAAATCGACGTCCTCGTGCTGCTCATGACGTCCCTGCTCCTGCTGCTGGCGCTCTGTCTGCCATTCCTGGTCCGCCTGCTGTATTCCTCGGAGTTTCTGCCCGTGATGCCGATGGTCCTGGCTGCACTTCCCTATATGTACTTCAAGGCCGTCTATGCCCCTGCGGCCTATCTGAGCCTGGCCCATGGGGATTCGGTGACCTATGTCGTGATGGAGGTGCTCTATGACGCCGTCTTCATCGTGGCCGTCGTGGCGGGCTACCGGATTGGTGGCTTGCTCGGCGCCGGTATCGGCCTGTCGGTGGCCAATGCCTGCGACCTGTGCTTCATCCATCTGACCTATCGCCGCCGCTACGGCCTGCGCCTGCACCGCGCCACGCTGCAGCTCGTCGTCGTGCAGGGCCTGCTGCTTTCCGTAGGCTTGGCCGCCGCCGCTGCCGGCACGTCGTGGCAGCACCGCGCCGTTGGTGCGGCAGCACTCCTCGCCGCCGGTCTCTACGGCCTGTACCGCCTGCGGAGGCAGCGCCGAAAGATTTAATATAAACTTTCTTAACGAGGGCTTTTATGCCCATTTTTGTCGCATGCCGCGGCCGCCTGTTTTGCCGCCCGGGGCACGCCGGAAAAAATAAGTACGACTTAGGAAAAACTACAAAGCACTTAGTTGAAACTACAAAGGACTTGGAAACGAACTGCCGGCTTTCTGATTTTGCCGAAAACTGCCGTTTCACGGTCCGGAGGGGGGATAAAGCAAAGGAGGAAGCCGCCAGTGCGCGACTTCCTCCTTTTGGGCTAATGCAAAGATACAGCATTTTTCGGCGAAATCCAAATTCGGCATTTCCCCTTTTAACATTTCGCGCAGCAGACGGCCACCCGCGCTCCGTAGCGGCCTTGCTGTGCCGGCTTGCACCTGCGACGAGCGCACTTCAATTCCCCATTTTTTTTCTAAAATGATACATTATAAGCCCGATAGGTGCCCTTGTGTGTAATTTTATTCCTAACTTTGCAAAACATAGGGGCCGGCATCCCATCAAAGCAGGCCTCATGCAGCACCAAAATTCCTAAATCCTAATTCCTGATTTCTAATTCAAAAAAAATAGAATCGATATGTTACGCAAAATCAAACAATCGCTGCTGTTGTTGCCCCTTGTGGCAGCACTGCTCAGCTCCTGCTCCGGCACGCCCGACTCCGCGCGCCTCATTCCCAAGGATGCCATCGTCGTGATGGGCTTCAATATGAAGGATTTCGCCGACCAGGCCGACATGGGCGACCAGGAAGAAGCCTCCGCCACACTGGAGAAGCTCTTGAAAAACGATGACGTGAGCGCAAAGACACGCGAAAAGATCCTGGAATTGTGGGAAGACCCCGGCATGACAGGCTTCGACTTGTCGGAAACCATGTTCTTCTTCGTATCCGAATCCTTTACCAATAATTATGCCTTTGTGGGCGGCGTGAGCGATGAGGACGACCTGAAGGACTTCCTCGACCTACTGGCCAAGGAAGACGTCTGCACGAAGGCGCACAAGTACAGCGACCTCTATTACAGCGTATTCGACGGAAACAGCTTGCTGGCCTTCGACGATGATTTCTTCGTATTCACTCCAATCACTTGGGAGCAGCGCAGCAAGTCCGACGACATCGACGACGCAGCCCGGCTGGCTGTGGACGAAGTCAAGACCCTGTTCGATCAGAAAAAGGAAAAGAGCATAGCCGACAATGATCAGTTTGCCGAGCTCTGCTCGCGCGACGGATTTATGACCTTGTTCGTCAATGGTCCGGGATTTGAGGATATTCCCCAAGCCGAGAGAGAACTGAAACAAATCGAGGAGAAAACGGGCATCCGTATCCAGGATTACGACGTCCTGGCCACCCTGGCTACCGACAAGGGCGAGACTGTGTTCGAAGCAGAACTCGTGGGCACCACCGAGGCTGCACAGAAGAAACTGGAAGACCTGGGCAAGTACTCCAAGACCATTCAGGGCAACTACCTCAGCTACCTGGATGCCAACGCCATCTTCACAATGGCATTCGGAAACAACGGAAAGGATCAGCTGGACCTGCTCAACAAGAGCGGATTGATGGGAGAACTGTGTGATGCGGAGTATCAGGGCATCGCCGGCGAGCTGCTGAAAAACCTCAACGGCGACGTGGCGTTGCAGTTGACGACAGTAGAGGCAGACGGCCAGCCCGAATTCGCCCTCTATGCCGCTTCCGACAAGTCGGACGGCATCCAGCAGTTTGGCGAAATGCTTGTACAGAACAACGTGGCCTCCATGATGGAACCGAACAAGTTCCTCGTGCCGCTCAGCAGCCTGAAGAACATGAACGGCGGCTCCTCGTACAATGACAGCTACTACGACGAATATGTGATGGACTCGTTGGCCGCCGAGGAATTCCAGCCAGACAGCAACGAGCCCGAGCTCGAATGCTATGGGCCCGATCCCGACTGCGACGAGTACGAGCTCAACCGCTACGGGCCCGAGCCGGACTGCTATGCCGACTACGCCACTGAGCCCCAGTCCGGAAAAGACTGCAACTGCCTCTTCGGCTGGAAGCAGGGAGCCGCCTACATGGTTGTCGGCCCCAATCCCACAGCTTTCCAGAAGCCCGGCAAGGTCATCGACAAGGCACCCTTTGAAAACCGCAAGTTCTATGCACGCTTCAATTTTGCCGCACTGGTGAAGTCGCCCCTGATGCGGGCCAACGAGGGCTCGCCCGATACAGACATCGCCATAGCTTTCCTCAAGTTGTTCGATTATGTTGAGGCTTATATCGACGCCGAAAACCCGTACCGGCTGGGCCTGCGCGTCGTGATGGTCGACAAGGAAAATTCGCCCGCCAAGACGCTGATCGAAGCCTTCTTCAAGGAAATGAGGAAACAACTCTAAGCGAGGGCAACCGCCTTCGTCCTGCTAACGAAAGGCCCCCTTACCGACACCGGCCGGCAAGGGGGCTTTCGTCAGAAGCCGCTGCGCCGGGACAAGCGGCACTTGCCCTGTCCCGCCTGCGGCATATCACCGAATAACACCCTCCCCATGCTACTCTGGAAACTCCTGCGACGCCACTTCTCGGCCATACAGCTGGCCGGCTTCTTTCTGGCCAATCTCATCGGCTTGGGCATCGTGCTGGCCGGCCTGCAATTCTACTGTGACGTGCTGCCCATCTTCACCGCCGGCGACAGCTTCATGAAGAAGGAGTACATCGTCGTCACAAAACACGTGGGCGTGGGCCACGCCATGCACGGCACGACGCCCGCCTTCGGCGAGAGCGAAATCCGCGAGCTTGACGAGCAGGACTTCACGCAGGCCGTGGGACGCTTCACGCCCGCCTGCTTCGACGTCTATGCCCAAATCGGCGGTGACGCGGCGGGAATGACTTTCGGCACGGACATGTTTTTCGAGTCCATCCCCGATGAATTTATCGATACCGACCTGAGCGACTGGCACTACGACGCCGGGAGCGACACCATACCCGTCATACTGCCGAAGAACTACCTGAACCTCTACAACTTCGGCTTCGCCGGCAGCCGCGGACTGCCCGCCATCTCCGAGGGACTGGTCGGCATGATTACCATCCGCTTCCGCCTGCGCGGTTCGCACGGACAGTGGGACAAGCCGGGACGCGTCGTGGCATTTTCCAATCGGCTCAACACCATCCTGGTGCCCCAGACCTTCATGGAACACGCCAACGCCACCCTCTCGCCCGACCGAAAGCCGCAGCCCGCACGCCTTATCATCGACGTGGAAAACCCCGCCGATGAAAATATCGCACGCTACCTGACCGAGCACAACTATGAGACCGAAGCCGGCGGCGGGGACAACGGACGCACCGCCTACTTCCTGCGCCTCACCGTGGGCATCGTTGCGGCCGTGGGCCTGCTTATCTGCGCATTGTCGCTCTACGTGCTGCTCCTCAGCCTATTCCTGCTCCTGCAGAAGCACACCGAGAAAATCGACAACCTCCTGCTCATCGGTTACCGACCGGCCACCGTGGCGCGCCCCTTCCACCTGCTCGCCCTGGGGCTTGGTGCCGGCAGCTGGCTGCTGGCTACCGCCATCGTGCTCCTGCTCCGACGACACTACTTGCCCGAACTGCAAAACGTCTACCCGGCCCTGACCACCGAAGCGCCCTTGCCCACAATACTGGCAGGCACTGCGCTCTTTCTGCTCATGGCTGCGCTCAACTATGTAGCCGTCAGGCGAAAAATCAAAGCCGTATGGAACCTGCATAAAGCCGGCTCTGCCCGAAAAGCAAAGGGTTAGAACCTGCTGGAAGTGACAAATTGCCGAAAAATCCCGCCCGAAAGGTGGGATTTTTCAGAATTAGCTAACTTTTTTCGGGGAATAGTTTCCACTTGTATAATTATTGAGTAAATTTGCCGCCCGCGGAGCAGAACAAATTACACCAAAGTGAAAGCACCGCTCCCACCTCGATTAAAGAACCAACACGTAACGAATCACTACCTATGAAAAAAGTTGACCTGCTGGATTTGAAAATCCTCCAAATCATCACGATGGACGCTCGCGTCCCGTTCAAGGACGTAGCTGAAGCCTGCGGCGTTTCGCGTGCAGCCATTCACCAGAGAGTCCTGCGCCTGACAGAGGCCGGCGTCATCACCGGATCGGGCTACAATGTCTTTGCCAAGCAAATCGGATATAGCACCTGCACCTACGTAGGTATCAAGCTGGAGCGCGGATCCATGTACAAGGAGGTCGCTGCCGAGCTGGAAAAAATCCGCGAAATCGTGGAGTGCCACTTTACAACGGGACCGTACACCATGCTCGTGAAGCTGTATTGCCGCGACAACGAACATCTGATGGAGCTTCTCAACAATCATATCCAGGAAATACCCGGCGTGGTCTCGACCGAAACACTTATTTCCCTCGAACAGTCCTTCGCGCGACAAGTACCGGTCGTCCTGCCCAGCAAAGAGGGAACACTGAGCTCGCGAAAGATGAAGGCGCTCATGGAACGCATGAACGCAGAGGGCGTCATCGTAGATGATCCCGAGGAAACCAGCGAATCGTTGCTCAACAGAGGATAAAGGGACCGATAAAGTCCTATGCGCTTGCTCGCAGCGACCACATTGGCGCGTGCAATGACCCTGCATTTTCACCCATCACCCACAAAAATCAAATCACATGACTTGGCAAGGCCTCCTGCTCGGCGCTGCAACGTTTCTCATCATAGGTATTTTTCATCCCATCGTCATCAAGACGGAATACTACTTTGGCACAAAGCCCTGGTGGGTGTTCCTGCTCCTCGGCATAGCCGGCGCCGGCGCCGCACTGCTCGTGGAAGACCTCTTCTGGAGCGCCTTGTGCAGCATCATCGGCTTCTCGTCGCTCTGGACCATCAAGGAGCTTTTTGAACAAAAGGAAAGAGTGGAAAAAGGCTGGTTTCCCCGAAATCCAAAAAGGAAGAAATAATGCCCCGGCACCACTATACAATATTATATATAAGAGTACCCAATAAATAAGAATGGAATACTTTGACATAGATAAGTCCTACGAAGAACTGGTCGGCCGCTACCCCAACCACAAACCCCATCCCGTCATCGGTATCATAGGGAATTATGGAGACAAAGGCAGCGAACTGGCCGACGGGTACTTCCGTAGCATAGAATGTGCAGGCGGACTGCCTCTCGTTATACCTCCTACGGAAAACTGTGCGCAGCTTTGCAGCCTCTTTGACCGTATCGACGGCCTGCTCATCTCGGGTGGCGCAGACCTGAATCCCCTTTTCTTCGGCGAAGAGCCGATGGCGCAGCTCGGAAGTGTGAATCCCGAGCGCGATTTCATGGAGTTGATGGCCGTACGTCTGGCTTACGACCGCAACCTGCCTATCTTCGGCATCTGCCGCGGCTTGCAGTCGATTGTAGCTGCGCTCGGCGGAAAAATATACCAGGACCTGCAGGCCTGCTGCACCGATACCGTCGTACTGAAGCACAGCCAGGACGCACCGCGACATACTTCGACGCACAGTGTGCGCACTGCCGAGGATTCACTCTTGAGAAAGATCATGGGCGAGGAGTTCGCCGTCAATTCTTTCCACCACCAGGGCGTACGCGAGACCGGACCGCGGCTGCGCGCCACGGCCTGGGCTGCCGACGGCGTGGTGGAAGCCGTGGAAAGTACGGAGCTGAAGAGCATCTTCGCCGTGCAGTGGCATCCCGAGTGCTACATAGTAAAAGGGCAGCGCTACATGATCCCCCTGTTCCAGCACTTCACGGCCGAGGCCGACGCCTATCGGCGCGCCCGCGAAGTACATAGTCACATCCTCACCCTCGATTCGCACTGCGATACCCCTACCTTTTTCGACCAGGACGTACAAATCTATCGCCGCAACGCCAATACGTGCGTCGACCTGCACAAGATGCAGGAGGGAGGACTGGACGCTGTGGTCATGGCGGCTTATCTGCCGCAGGGAGGCCGTTCGCCCGAGGAATTCAGACAGGCTACGCATCGCGCAGACGAGATATTGGAGCAAATACGCAGCCGGGTGCGCGGCACATTCGGCGTGAGCCTCGCCGTATCGCCCAAGGGGCTCTTCCTGCAAAAGGGCAACGGCAGGCGTTCCGTGCTCATGGGTATCGAAAACGGCTATGCGCTGGGACACTACTTGGGCAATGTGGAGCGCTATCGCCGCGAAGGTATCGTCTACATCACCCTTTGTCACAACGGCGACAACGACATTTGCGACTCGGCGTGCAGATCCAACCGCGAACACGGCGGCCTGAGCGCGTTTGGCCAGCAGGTAGTGGCCGAGATGAACCGCACAGGCATGATGATCGACCTCTCGCACGCTTCTGAGGAGACTTTCTACCAGACGCTCGAGCTCTCGACGCGTCCCGTCCTCTGCTCGCATTCATCGGCCCGCGCCCTGTGCAATCATCCCCGCAACCTGACGGACGACCAGTTGCGCGCAATTGCCGCCAAAGAGGGGGTAGTGCAAGCTACCTTCTACAACGATTTCCTCTGCGAGAGCGGAGAAGCCACTATCGCCGACGCAGTGCGCCACATCATGCACATCATCGACGTTGCCGGCATTGACAGCGTGGGCATCGGCTCGGACTTCGACGGCGACGGCGGTGTACGCGGCCTCGCTACCGCTTCGGATTTCATCAACCTGACCCGGGCGCTGATGGCCGAGGGACTAAGCGAAAAGTCGCTCAAGAAAATTTGGGGCGGCAACTTCATCCGTGTGATGAGCCGCGTACAATATAATACCTTGCAGTTTACAGAACCGGCCGATGTCGCCGGATAATGTTTCTATCTCTTCTCTGATTTTGCGTATGAAGCTTTTCCGCAATTTTAGCAAAGCTGTGTGTGCACTGCTCCTGCCGTGCGCACTCACTGCATGCCACTCGCAGAGCAAGACCGGGGCTGCCGAAGACACCGCCGCCCCGGCGCAGGCTGTCAGCGTGCGGTTTGACGCCGATTCGGCCTTTGCCGTGCTGCGTGCGCAGTGTGAATTTGGTGCCCGTGTGCCGGGCAGCGAAGCGCATCGCCTGTGTGGTGACTACATCGCCGCACTCTTTCGCAGCCGCGGGCTGGACGTGACGGAACAGCAGGCCGAGGTGACAGCCTGGGACGGCAAGCGCTTGAACTGCCGCAACATCATCGCGGCCTATCGCCCCGAGCTGAAGGACCGCGTGCTGATTTGTGCCCACTGGGACAGCCGTCCGTGGGCCGATGCTGACCCCGACAGCACCCGTCACCGGGAACCGGTCATGGCTGCCAACGATGGCGCCAGCGGAGTGGCTGTCATGGCCGAGGTGGCCCGACTTCTGCACGAGCTGAAGCCCGCTGTGGGCGTCGACTTCGTTTGTTTTGACGTCGAGGACTACGGCGCGCCCTACTGGGCCCAAGATCGTGCCCCCGAAGACGGCAGTGATTGGTGCCTCGGCTCGCAGTATTGGGTCCGCCACCCGCACCGTGCCGACTACTCGGCACTTTACGGCATCCTTCTCGACATGGTGGGCGGCGATGACGCCCGTTTCTGCTACGAAGGCTTCTCTTTGCAATATGCCCGCGACGTGGTAATGTTCGTTTGGCAGGCCGCAGAGGTGGCCGGCGCCGGCAAGTTTTTCCTCCGCGAGGACGGAGGCTGGGCCCAGGACGACCACAAGCCCATCAACGAGCAGGCAGGCATTCCCACCGTCGACATCATCCCGTTCCTCAAGGACGGAGAACACAGCTTCGGCCGTACCTGGCACACCACGTACGACACGCCCGAAAATATCTCGCCCGAAACGCTTGCCGCCGTGGGACAAACCCTCCTGCAAGTGCTCGGCAGTACAACTGCTTCACACTAAAAGCACTTCCCCTCCCCTTAATATTTTTACGAAAGTGGCTACTATTAACGAATTGCAAGACGAAGTCATCGAGGACTTCGCGGGTTTGGACGACTGGATGGACCGTTACCAGATGCTCATCGACTTGGGCGAAGAGCAAAGTCCCTTGCCCGACAGCGAAAAGACCGAGCAGAATTTGATAGACGGCTGCCAGAGCCGCGTATGGTTGGTTTGCGATGAAGAGGCAGGCCTCCTGCATTTCCGTGCCGAGAGCGATGCGCTCATAGTCAAGGGTATCGCGGCACTGCTGGTGAAGGTGCTCAGCGGACATACGCCGCAGGAAATCCTGGATGCCGACCTCTATTTCATAAAGGAAATCGGCTTGTCCGAACATCTGTCTCCCACGCGCAGCAATGGCCTGCTGGCGATGGTAAAGCAGATGCGGATGTACGCACTGGCTTACAAGACCCTGGCCGGTCAGGCATAGTCTGCACCATCGCCTTGCCGTTCTGTTTTTCCGGCTTTGTGCGTCAGCAGATTCGGCCTCTGGCGCGCACTGCCTCTTTTCGCCTTACGTTTGAATACTTATCCTGAAAAATCTAATACCTAAACATCATGCACTTTCTGTTCCAACTCAGCGGGCAAATCGGCGGCATGTCCACCGCTGCGGCACTCACGCTGATCATCTTTGCCATTACCATCATTGCTTTCATGACGAGCAAGGTGCGCTCCGACATCATAGCCCTTTGTTGTACGGCTGCGCTGCTCACTTCCGGCATTGTCACGCCGAAGGAGGCCTTGGCCGGTTTCTCCAACTCGGCCATCGTCATGATGATTGCCCTCTGCGTCGTGGGCGGTGCCGTCTTCCAGACGGGTCTGGCTCGCATCATCAGCAGCCGCCTGCTCAAACTGGCCGGTACAAGCGAGGTACGCCTTTACTTCTTGGTCATGCTGGTCACCGCGGTAGTAGCTGCCTTTGTCAGCAATACCGGAACGGTGGCACTCCTCCTGCCGATTATTCTGGCTATGTGCAAGACGGCCGGCATCTCTCCCGCCAAACTGATGATGCCCTTGGCTTTTGCCAGTTCGCTGGGTGGTGTCTTGACGCTCATTGGTACGCCTCCCAACCTCATTGTCAGCAACTATCTGGCCGAGGAAGGCAAGCCGCAGTTCGCTTTCTTTGATTTCCTGCCCATCGGCCTCATTTGTCTGGTTGTCGGCATGCTGGTTCTCTACCCCCTGTGTCGTTTCTTCCTCGACAAGAAGGGCCGTGACGGCGTGGAAAAAGGCGAGGAGCGCAGCCTGGCCGGCCTGTTGACCGAATACCACTTGCAGGATCTGGTCTTCAAGATGCGCGCTGCCGGCGACCACTCCCTGCTCGAGGGCCGCACGGTGCTCGATCTGGACATCCATCGCAAATACGGTGTCACCATATTGGAAATCAGACGCGAGAACAAGCGCTTTTTCAACAACGTGCAGCAGATTACCGTGATGCCCGATACCGTCTTTGAGTGCGGCGACGTCATCTACGTGCTTGGTACGCCCGAGAAGGTGCAGCACTTCGCCGAGTGCCACAATCTGGTGGCGATTCAGGAAACTGCCGGCGAGGAAAAAGCCAAACTCGACTTCTATGAAATCGGATTGGCCGAGGTGCTGATCACGCCCGAGAGCGCCCTGATCAACCGCCCCCTGCGTTCAGCCAATTTCAGCGAGCGCTATGGCTTGAAAATCCTGGCCGTGAAGCGAAACGGCAAGTATATATTCGACGATTTCCTGGACGAAATCGTGCGTCCCGGCGACATGCTGCTGATGCACGGCGCCTGGAAGGGTATCAAGAGCCTGGCCAAGAAGACCCGCGAGTGGCTCGTCATCGGCAGTCCCGAGAAGGCCGCAGAGAGTGTGCCCCTCAATTACAAGGCCCCCTTGGCAGCCCTCATTATGGTGGTGATGGTCTTTGCCATGGTCTTCGAAAAGCAGATTGGCATCCCCTCGGTGGCCACCGTCATCATAGCCGGTTTGCTCATGGTGCTCACCGGGTGTACGCGTAGCGTCGATGGCGCCTACAAGATGATAGCTTGGGAAGGCATTGTGCTGATTGCGGCCATGATGCCCATGAGTACGGCGCTCCAGAATACGGGTATTTCGCAATGGGTGGCCGAGAACCTCGTTATCTTCCTCCAGGATTGGGGCCCCATAGCCGTATTGGCGGGCGTTTATCTCGTGACGTCGCTGCTGTCCACCTTTATCAGCAACTCGGCCACGGCCCTGCTCGTTGCACCTATCGCCTGGGCCTCCGCCGAACAGCTCGGCGTCAATCCGCAGGCCTTTATGATGACCGCAGCCGTGGCAGCCTCGCTCTGCTTCGCCACCCCCATCTGCACCCCGCCCAATGCCATGGTCATGAATGCCGGCCACTACACTTTCTCGGACTACGTGAAGGTGGGTCTGCCCCTGCAGCTCATCCTTGGCGTCGTGGCCATCTTCGTCATCCAGCTCTTCTTCCCCCTCTAAGGGCTGCGTGGCTACCACTATCCACTCGTCGCCGGCCTCCCGTTCCATTTTCGCGCCACCCCTGCAGTTCGTTTTGCCGCCCCTGCAGTTCGCTTTGCCGCCCCTGTTCCGCGCCGCAGGGTGGGGCCGTCTCGGGCAAATGTTAAAACGGGCAAGGCCGCATTTGCTTTTCGCTGAAAAATATAGTATATTTGCCTTAGCAAAGGAGGAAACCGCACCCGGCAGGCGGCTTCCTCCTTTTTTAGGTCCTGCCTACGCGCAAAACTACAAAGCACTTGCGCAAAACTACAAAGCACTTGGTTTTATCTACGTCCCGGTTGGTTGAAATTACCAAGCACTTGGGGAAAACAGGTCGGTATATAATAGGAAAAATCCGGCACAAAATGGACGTTTAAGGAAGTTTACGTTAAATCTACCTATGCAATTCGATGCACTTCCGGCCCGTGAAAGTCGGGTGGCGGCCTCGCGACAATGCCGGTCAAGTCCCGCCCCTCCACGCGGACGCCGCCCATCGACACAAGGGCGCTGCTGCGCAAAAACGGACGGCAGGTAGCACAGCCTGTCCGGGCGGCGCGCGTGGGGGCCGGGCGGTCAGCGTAAGAGGGTGCGCCTTCGATGCTCCCAAGGTGGTCTTAGTCAGCGCTTCCGCAAGCTGTGTGCTCGCGGAGGCAGGCTTCGGACCGGCTTCGGTTGCTTCGCAAAACGTAAAAAACGCGAAAAGGCGGGTCCTGCTTGGCAGGTTATGGTTTTTTCTGTAACTTTGCGCGGCATAAATAGCGACAAAATCATCACAACAGGCAATTTGCGGCATTCTCCGCGGGTTTCCTTTTCGAATAAATATGGAAAAACAAGCACCACAGCCCCTTCAGACCGAGGAAAAGTCCGACTTTTTCCTCAGCTTCAAGCTGTATTGGGAAATCTTCACCCACACATGGAAGTACTTCGTGCTTTCCGCCCTCGTCTGCCTTGGCCTGGGCTACCTCTACATGCAGAGTAGTCCGCGCGTCTACCAGCGGCAGAGCGTCATGCTCATCGAGGATGCCGAGCCCTCGGGCAGCATTTCGATGGGAGGCTCGCGCAGTCGGCGCAACACCATGAATTCGATGATGGAACTCAATGGTATCAGCGTCGGAGACAACCTCAGGAACGAAATCTTCATACTGACTTCGCAGCGGCTCATGGAGCGTGTTGTCGATAGCTTGGGTCTGACCGTCGACTACACCGCCCGCGATGGCTTGCACGACGTCACCATCTACCGCGAACGGCCCGTGCTCTTCTCCTTTGCCGAGGAGGCCGGCGAGAAGCCCTGTGCCTTCACCCTGCGTGTGTTGGGACGGGACAAGTTCGAACTCAGTGACTTCGCCACAGCCGCGGGCGAGAGCGAAAAGGCCATCGTCACCGCGGCCGGAGTACCTGTGCGCACCCCCGTCGGCGAAATGACCCTCCATGCCACCCCCTCGGTGGGCAAATTCACCTCCGAGCGGAAAATCCGCGTGACCCGCACTTCCACACGTGTGGCAGCCGCACGCTTCCGCAGTGAAATATCGGCCGACGAGTACGACAAGGAAAGTTCGCTCATCGTGTTGACCTGTCATGACAACAACGAGGACCGCGCCGAAGACCTGCTCAACGAAATCTTCCGCGCCTACAAGAACGACGTGGTCGAGAACAAGAACCGCGTGGCCGAGAATACGGCGCGCTTCATCGATGAGCGTATCGCCCTCATCGGTTCCGAGCTCAGCGAGGTCGAGAACGAAATGGCCAGTTTCAAGCAAAACAACCGCATAGTCGACCTCCAGAGCAGCGCACAGGCTTATCTCAGCGAAAGTGCCGCCGCCCGCTCCAAGACCATCGAGCTTGAGACGCAACTGCAAGTGGCCAAGTACCTGCAGGACTACCTCCACGACCAGGGAAAAGCCCATCAGCTCATTCCCACCCTTGAAATCCCGGGACAGGGCTTCACGCAGCAGATACAGCAGTACAATACCTTCATGACAGAGCGCAACCGCTTGGCCGAAAACTCCAGCGAGTCGGCCGCCGTGGTGAGAACGCTCGACCAGGACTTGGCCGCGCTGCGAAAGAGCATCATGGCGTCGGTCGACAGCTACGTCCGGACCGTGGAATTGCAGGTGCGCGAGGCCCGCAACAACGAGATGCAGCTGTCCGGACAGGTCAGCAACGTGCCCGAAAAGGAAAAGCAGGCCCTCGGCATCGAACGCCAGCAAAACCTGAAAGCCGCCCTCTACACCTACCTGCTCAACAAGCGTGAGGAAGTGGCCCTGCAGCTTGCCATCAACGAGGCCAATGTCCGCATGGTGGAATATCCGATGGGCGGACATACACCCGTGAGCCCCCGTGGACGCATGATTTTGTTCATCGCCCTGCTCATCGGCCTCTGCCTCCCCGCCGTAATCATTTACCTGCGTCGCCTCTTTGACGTGACGGTCAACAGCCGGCAGGAAATCGAGGACTTGACCACCATCCCCTTGGCCGGCGAATTGCCCCACTGGCGCAGAAACGACGGCAAGGAACTTATCTCGCAGTGTGAGTCCACCGCAAGCATCGTCGAAGCTTTCCGCGTGCTCCGCTACGGCATCAACTTCCTGCGCCGCGACGCCCGCGTCTTCGTATGTACGTCGAGCACGCCCGGACAGGGCAAGAGCTTCGTCTCGTCCAACCTTGCCATCACCATGGCTATGGCCGGAAAGCGCGTACTCCTTGTCGATGCTGACATACGCCGCCGCACGCTTTCACGCAAGTACCCCTCCACGCCCGGACTGACGGCCTACCTCATCGACGAGGGCGACGGCGACCTTACGCCTTACGTTGTAAAGGACGCCATCGACGAAAAGGTCGATTTCATGCCCGCAGGCGTCCAGCCGCCCAACCCCGCAGAGCTGCTCATGTCCGACCGGCTCGAAACGCTGGTCCGGAGCGCGCTCCAGGAGTACGACTGCGTCATCTTCGACGCCACGCCGGCGTTCAGCGTGGCCGACGCCGAAATCCTTACGCGCGTGGCCGACATGATCCTCTACATCGTCCGCGTGGGCGTACAGGAGAGAGCCTTCCTCAAGGACCTCGAGAAAATCCACAAGTCCGGCCGACTCAAGAACATGAGCATCGTCGTCAACGACGCCGACCTGAAATCCAAAGTCCGCTACGGCTATGGCTACGGCTACGGCTATCCCACGAAGCACAAGAAGTCGCCGGCCGGCAACCTCGACGCCGCCGCCGACAGCAAAGACGCCAAGGGCTGACCCTGTGGCCGATATAGGGACACGGCGCGGAGCGGAAATCCGATGTCCGCAGCCGTTTTCCCAAAACTACCTCCGAATTATTTGAAATTAAATCCCATTATGGCACAAGAAGACGTATTTAAGAAAATCGTATCCCACTGCAAAGAGTACGGATTCGTATTTCCATCAAGTGATATCTACGACGGGCTCGGCGCTGTCTACGACTACGGCCAGAACGGCGTAGAGCTGAAGAACAACATCAAGCAGTACTGGTGGCAGTCCATGGTACTGCTGCACGAAAATATAGTCGGCATCGACAGCGCCATCTTCATGCATCCCACCGTATGGAAGGCCAGCGGACACGTAGATGCTTTCAACGATCCACTGATCGATAACCGCGACAGCAAAAAGCGTTACCGCGCCGACGTACTTATCGAGGACCAGATTGCCAAGTACGAGGAAAAAATAGAAAAAGAGGTGGCAAAGGCGCGCAAACGCTTTGGCGATAGCTTCGACGAAGCACAATACCGCGCCACAAGTCCCCGCGTGGCCGAACAACAGAAGAAGCGCGATGCACTGCACGAGCGTTACAGCCAGGCTATGAACGCGATGGACTTGGCCGAGCTCAAGCAAATCATCCTTGATGAGGAGATAGTCTGCCCTATCAGCGGCACGCGCAATTGGACCGACGTGCGGCAATTCAACCTCATGTTCAAGACGGAAGTCGGCTCTACGGCAGACGGTGCTTCCACCATCTACCTGCGTCCCGAGACGGCACAAGGTATTTTTGTCAACTACCTGAACGTGCAGAAGACGGGCCGCATGAAGATTCCCTTTGGCATCGCCCAAATCGGAAAGGCTTTCCGCAACGAAATCGTGGCGCGGCAGTTCATCTTCCGTATGCGCGAATTTGAGCAGATGGAGATGCAGTTCTTCGTCAAGCCGGGTACGGAGCTGGAATGGTTCGACAAGTGGAAGCAAACCCGACTTGCGTGGCACAAGGCCCTCGGCTTTGGCGACGAAAACTATCGTTTCCACGACCACGAGAAGCTTGCGCACTACGCCAACGCCGCCAGCGACATCGAGTTCCACATGCCGTTCGGCTTCAAGGAGGTCGAGGGCATCCACAGCCGTACCAATTTCGACCTGTCGCAGCATGCGAAGTTCTCCGGCCGCAAGATTGAATACTTCGACCCCGAAACCAACGAAAGCTATACGCCCTACGTCATCGAGACCAGTATCGGCGTGGACCGTATGTTCCTCAGCGTGATGTGCCACAGCTATCAGGAGGAAAAGCTCGAGGGAGGCGACACCCGCGTCGTGCTGAAATTGCCTGCCGCACTGGCTCCCACGAAGCTGGCAGTCATGCCTTTGGTGAAAAAGGACGGCCTGCCCGAAAAGGCGCGCGAGATTATGGACGACCTCAAGTTCCACTTCAACTGCAAGTACGACGAGAAGGACTCCATTGGTAAGCGTTACCGCCGTCAGGATGCCGTGGGAACGCCTTTCTGCATCACCATAGACCACGATACCTTGCAGGACGGCTGCGTTACCCTGCGCGACCGCGACACTATGGAGCAGCAGCGCGTGGCTATCGCCGACCTGCGCGGCCTGCTCGAGGAGCGCGTCAGCCTGACCTCCCTGCTCAAGAAGATTTAAGGCGGAGTCGGCCGAACCGCGCAGCCTGTCTGTGCCCCCGGGTCCGATGTAATTTTCCCCAAGTCCCCATCCGTCGCCCCGCCGTCCCTCTTCGCCGGAAGTGCGGACGGCTGCGGCATCATAAAACCAGCGGTATGATCAGAAAACTATTCTTTTGGATGCTTCTGCCCCTCAGCCTGTGTCTCGCCTGTAGCGAGAATATCGACGAGGAAGTGGAATACGTGAATTGGAAGGCCGTCAACGCTGCCGCATTCAGGGCGCAGCTCGAAGAGGCCAAGTCCGCCATTGCAGCCGCACAGGCCACGTATGGTGCTGACTGGCAGGCGCATTGCCCTTGGCGCGTCTTTCGCACCTATGCCCAGGACGACCGCGTGCCCGGTACGGCCGTAGACAGCATTTGCGTGAAGATAGTGGCCACCGGCAGCAGCACGGTCAGTCCTATGTACAATGACTCCGTGATGGTCAACTACCTGCTGCGCCTGCAGCCCTCCGCGTCCTATCCTGACGGCAAGGTGGCCGACCATTCCGGGCCGATTGCCACCGAGGACGGCGTCTTTCATCCCGACTTTGCCCAGCCCGCGAGCCTCTTGGCAAGCAATACGGTCGAGGGCTTTACCACCGCGCTCCTCCACATGCACGAGGGCGATCGCTGGCTGGTCTACATTCCCCAGGAACTGGGCTACGGCGGCAGCGCCACCAATTCCATGCCCGCCTACTCCATGCTTACGTTCGACATGCAGCTCGTCCGCGTGAAGCGCTGAGCTGCGCCGTCCCGCTGACTATACGCCATCAGCCGGCTGTCCGCCCCATCGGGAGGACAGCCGGCTGATTGGTTGTATGGCCGCGCGGTGCGGCTACCATTTCTTGAGCAGGAACGAGGGATTGATGCGCAGGTAGACGCCGAAAGTCGTGTTGAAAGTGGTCGAAGTAGGCGCTTCGGTGCCATCGGCGTAGCGAATGGTGCCCGCTTTGTTACAGTAGGTCTCCACCTTGGCTCCAAAGGCGTAGCGCTTGCCGAACTGGCGTGAATAGTCCAGCCCGAGGTGGAAGGTGGTGGGGTGGTCGGGGTAACAGGCCCCCTCGTTTTTGGTAGAGACGGCGCCGAAGTAGGGAATGCCCAGCAGCGAGATGAAGTGGTTGCCGCGGAAGTAGCCCGCGTGGGCTTTCAGGCCGTGACGCATGCCCACTTCCACGCGTGCATACAGGGCGCTGCCGCTACCGAAGGGCCAGATGTTGCCCGCCTGTTGGGTGTAGCCCAACAGCAGACACTCTGCCGTGACATTCCGCACGAAGCCGCGCCGCAGGTTGAGCACTGCGCCCAGTCCCACAGCCCCGTTGGCCAGCGTCTGTACCGATGCCGCCGTGTCTTGTTCGCCGCCGCGGTGCTGTATGGTGGCTTGCAGGGGCACATAGGCGTGGATGCGCGCCGAGTCGCGGTTGAGGCGCAGGCGCGAGGACAGGCCCACGATAAACTCCTCCTGATGCGTGTCGCCTTCGAAGATGAAGCTTTCCCAGTTGAGCCACACATCCAGATGCACCGGGCGGGTGTCGAGCAGCAGCTGGAAGCCAAATTCCGGGTCGGCCGTCAGCATCATCTCCGGGTTGTAGAGCGGTGCAGCCAGCCGGTGTGTCGTGCCGCCGTACAGGTCGCCCAGGATCAGGTTCACCCGTTTCAGCGCCAGCTGTCCCCGAAACCAGGGCAGCACGTGCGCCCCCTGCTGATACTGCGAGCCCTTCCATTTTGCGATGTCGTGGTAGGCGTAGTTCGGGAACTTGTAAGCCCCGCTGTAGATAAGGGCGTGTACGCCCGCCTCCACCTTCAGGTTGGGCAGCGGCTGGTACGTCAGTTTCGGCGTCACCCACAGGCCCGGCAGGGAGTAGCCCTTCATCACCGTACCCGAAAATTCGTTGTCCTTGAAGAACGACAGGTTGTCCACCTCCAGTCGCAGGGCGCGCGTATCGGCACTGTCGAGTTCGTAGGTCATGGCAGCGACCGACTGCTCCACCTGTGCTGCGGCGTGCAGTGTCAGGCAGAGCCACCCGGCAAGGAGCAGGGTCGCCCGACAGCGGAAGTGGTGCAGGAAGCAGGGGAGGCGGAGTGCGTGCATAGGGATAGCAGTTTCTTGGGAAAGGGTCAGGTGGCCCGTGTAGGGCCGTTTCAGTAAAACGAGGCGAAAGTACATTTTTTTTTCGAGTGGTTCAAGGAAAATCTGCGTTTTCTCGCGTCCGTCCGTCGGCTGAAGTGTTGTCGGCGTCCGGCGTGCGACAAAAGGGGCCTGCTTCCGCCGAGGAAACCCACCCCCGCCGGCTGTCCGGAACGCGCAAAAATGGGGGTCATCTCCGGCGAAGAATTAACATCTTTAACCTTCGGAAACATTCTGCCGGCTGCTTCCGCGAAACTACAAAGCACTTAGAAAAAACTACAAAGGACTTGGAAAAAATTACAAAGCACTTAGAAAAAACCAAGTCCGACTTAGTGAACCCCGAAAACGGCCCTTTTTCGACCGAAAACAGGGTAAAAACAATGGAGAAAGCCCGTGTTGGCGCGGCTTTCTCCATTCCTGCAATGCAAATATACAACATTTTTCGGCGAAAAGCAAATCGCCCCTTC
>SFCP01000033.1 GCA_004558535.1 Bacteroidales bacterium
AAACTGCTGAGGGGGCTTGTCCTATACAAAATGTAAGCCCAACTTCTGTCTTTAAAGAAGTTGGACTCACCCTTTTATGGTTTAGCGGACAGTAATAATGTATTTATCTAATTTGTCTACATCGTAATTTGACAAGTTCACACCAGATGATTTTTCAGATGAAACAAAAGGCGGATTTATGTCTGCTATCTTCAGAACTTTTGTTGGATAGTTTCCAAAATCCTTACTCTTGAATGCATATCCAGCAATAAGATCGCAGGTTTCATTTAGTTGAACTTCCTTCCACTCACTCATACCTCACCCCTCCTTAACCATAAATCCAATACCAGCCAGCTTCTCACGAATACCAGCCTCCAGTCGGTGGCTTTCGGCAAAGAGGTCGCCCAGTTCAGCGGTGAGGCGTGCCATCTTCTCCTCAAACGGTTCTGCGTCCTCTTCCTCGTCGGCAATGCCCACGTAGCGGCCAGGGGTCAGGACATAGTCTTGGGCTGCAATGTCTTCGAGCGTTGCCACCTTGCAGAAGCCTTTGACATCTTCGAGCGTGCCGGCTTCGTAACTGCGGAAAGTAGCCGAAATGCGCTGAACATCGCATTCCTCGGCAGGAAGCTTGGCCCAAGGCTTATCTTCCTTCTTGATTGTGTCGTAGCGCACCAAATCGTCGGAGAGCTCACGATGAGTGCGGTCCACCATCATGCCCATCTCACGTGCGTCGATGAAGAGCACCTTGCCTGGATTCTTCTTCTGGCGATTGAAGAACCATACGCACACAGGAATGGAGACATTATAAAAGAGCTGATTTGGCATGGCAATAACGCCCTCCACAAGGTCAGCCTCGATAAGCCGACGGCGGATGCTGCCTTCACCACCCGTTGTAGTAGTGAGCGACCCATTGGCAAGCACAAGTCCGATGCGACCTGTTGGCGAGAGGTGATGCACCATGTGCTGAATCCATGCATAGTTGGCGTTGCCTTCTGGGGGCACTCCATACTTCCAGCGCACATCGTCAGCCAAGCGGCTTGCTCCCCATTCACTCATATTGAACGGAGGATTAGCCATGATGAAGTCGAACTTCTTGGTGGCGTGCCTGTCATTGCCAAACGAATCACCCCAGCTTTCGCCAAGGTCAGCTTCGAGGCCACGGATGGCAAGGTTCATGTGCGCCATCTTCCATGTGTTGGCGCTGAACTCCTGTCCGTAGATAGTCACGTTGCGCAAGTTGCCTTGATGCTGCTGGATGAACTTGGCGCTCTGCACGAACATACCACCCGAGCCACAGGCAGGGTCATAGACGCGACCCTCAAACGGCTGCAGCACTTCAACTATGGTGCGGACAAGGCACGAAGGAGTATAGAACTCACCTCCTGAAGACTGAGTTTCAGCGGCAAAATTCTGCAAGCAGTATTCATATACACGTCCGAAGAGGTCAATGCCTTCTCCATGAGCGTGCATATCCATGTTATCAAAGATTTCAACCACCTCACCCAAGCGAATCTTGTCAATCTCCGGACGGGAGTAGTTGTTGGGCATCACCTTCTTCAGGCGTGGGTTCTCCTTGCCTATTTCTTCAAGTGCATGGTCAATGACCTGTCCGATTTTTGGGTCATGCGCCATGCTTGCGATACGCTGCCAACGAGCATCCTGTGGAACCCAGAACACATGTTCTGCCGTATATTCGTCACGGTCTTCTTCGAAACCTTCACCTTCAGCAACAAGCTCATTGTACCGCTTCTCGAAACAATCGCTGATATATTTCAGGAACACAAGACCAAGAACCACATTCTGATATTCGGATGCAGTCAAATTGCCGCGAAGTTTATTGGCACTGTCCCAGATACGATCTTCAATAGACTTCTCCTTGACAACCTTTTCTTTCTTTGCCATAGTATCGAGTTTTTTATTTTTCGGTATTGTTAAGTAAGTCCTTCACGTCAACGTCAAGGAGTTTTGCAATCTTATCAAGCGTAACTAAATCAGGTTGAATGCTGTTACTGCACCATTTGCTAACTGTGCATGGAGTCTTACCAATTTCTTCAGCAAGCCACTTGCCAGTCTTACCTTTTTCGACAAGGACAACCTTGATTCTATTTAGATTTGCCATATTGCTATAATTGATTATAATTTGATGCAAAGGTGTCAAAATTCTATGAAATAAACGATTCCTTGACTCAGAAAGTTACAAATCCAACTGTTTTTTCTGTTTTTCCAGAGGTATTCCGTCAAAATCCTATTGATTGACTGCCATCGGGAGCCCCGCACCGCCGCCGAACCCGCCAATCGTCTGCCACGGAGTGACATTTTGTCATTTAACAATTGCAGGTACTGAATTTTTACATTTGGAAAAGGCAAAAATATTTCGTAAATTTGTGTGTGAGATATAGGGAATGGCGCGACAGACGGCTGTTCCCTTTCATTTTGTGGGGAAAGCGGACGAAATCAACCGGCAGATACATGAAATTAGAAAGGAGGCAGTTCAAATTAGGTCGGACTTAGTTTTTTGCAAGTCCCGGGTATTTGGATTTATCAAGCACTTCGTGCTGCGCGGGAACGGAGTATTGTTAAATACGTTAATGGTGCGTCTGCCTTCGTAGTACTAAAATCCGCAAACGTGCTTTCATTTTGTCACTTCGCACAGGGCTGTCTGTGCGGAAATCCCTACCCTGCCCCATCGGAAGCCACCACCCGGCGGGCCGACACCGAAAAGGGGCCACCCTCCGGCACTTTCCTCAGCCTAAATCCACAAAACAATTGGCTAAACCACAGATATTTTGTACTTTTGCACCCGATTTGGGCGGCAGCGTCGCTTCGGCTGACATATCCGCCGTCTCAGAATGTGAAAATATCCCTACGAATCTATGATTACAATATCCAATTTAGCCATTCAGTTTGGTAAGCGCATCCTCTATCAGGATGTCAACATGAAATTCACCAACGGTAATATCTACGGCATCATCGGTGCCAACGGTGCGGGCAAGTCCACGCTGCTGCGAGCCATATCCGGCGAACTGGAAACGACCAAGGGCTCCATAGAAATGGGCCCGGGCGAGCGCCTCTCCGTATTGAGCCAGGACCACTTCAAATTTGACGACTGCACCGTGCTCGACACGGTACTGATGGGCCACACGGTGATGTGGGAAATCATGCAGCAGCGCAACGAGCTCTACTCCAAGACAGACTTTACCGACGAAGACGGCATCCGTGTGGCTGAATTGGAGGACAAATTTGCCACCCTCGGCGGCTATACGGCCGAGAACGATGCAGCCACCCTGCTGAGCGGATTGGGCATCAAGGAAAACCTGCACGGCAAACTGATGGGCGAGCTCTCGGGTAAGCAGAAGGTGCGCGTGATGCTGGCACAGGCACTCTTCGGCGAGCCGGACAACCTGCTGCTGGACGAACCTACCAATGACCTTGACCTCGAGACAGTGGAATGGCTGGAGGAATATCTGGGCAACTTCGAGCATACGGTGCTCGTAGTCAGCCACGACCGCCACTTCCTGGACCAAGTATGTACGCACACGGTCGACATTGATTACGGCAAGGTGACGCTCTTCTCGGGCAACTACTCCTTCTGGTACGAAAGCTCGCAGCTGGCCCTGAGACAGGCGCAGAACCAAAAGCAGAAAGCCGAGGAGAAGAAGAAGGAACTGGAGGAGTTTATCCGCCGCTTCTCGGCCAATGTGGCCAAAAGCCGACAGACCACCAGCCGCAAGAAGATGCTGGAAAAACTCAACGTCGAGGAAATCAAGCCCTCCACCCGTAAATATCCGGGCATTATCTTCCAAATGGACCGCGAACCGGGCAACCAGATATTGGAGGTCAACGACCTGAAAGCTGTAGCCGATGACGGCACGGTGCTCTTCGACAAGCTGACATTCAACGTAGAGCAGGGCGAACGGGTGGTATTCCTGAGCCACGACCCCCGCGCCATGACGGCACTCTTCGAGATTATCAACGGCAATGCCAAGCCGGCAGCCGGCAACTTCAAGTGGGGCGTGACCATCACAACGGCCTACCTGCCACTGGACAACACGGACTTCTTCAACACCGACTTCAACATGCTGGATTGGCTCAGCCAATACGGCGAAGGAAACGATGTATACTTCAAGGCCTTCCTGGGACGAATGCTCTTCAAGGACGAAGACATACAGAAAAAGGTCAGCGTACTCTCGGGAGGTGAGAAAATGCGACTGATGATAGCCCGAATGCAGCTGCGAAACGCCAACTGCCTCATTCTGGACACACCGACCAACCACCTGGACATGGAAAGCATTCAGGCATTCAACAACAACCTGAAACTCTTCCGCGGAAATATCCTCTTTGCCAGCCACGACCACGAATTTATTAACACCGTGGCCAACCGCATCATCGAGATTACGCCAAACGGCTCCATCGACAAGCTCATGAACTACGAGGACTATATCCACGACGACCGCATCAAGGAGCTCAAGGCCAAACTCTACGGTTACTAAAAACAAGGAAACAGCCATTTTCGGCAGTAAAATCAGACAATGCGGCAGCAACAAGCCGTAATGGTATACTTTTTGCTGTCTGACTTATGACTATATAATATATGAATATGATGGAAGAAAAAGAACTTGATACCAATCTGAACCCAGACCTCGCGGACGGTGCCGCTAACAGCGAAGTTGCAGAAGCAACCGCCCAGGCAGAAGCCAATGTAAACCCGGAGGAAGATACTGCAGCCCAACCCGAAGAAAGCACGGCGGAACCCACCGCCGAGGAGCAACTGGCAGCTGCACAGGCCGAAATAGCCAAACTCAACGACCAACTGCTCCGGCAAATGGCCGAATTTGACAACTATCGGAAACGTACGCTCAAGGAAAAAACTGAACTCATCCTCAACGGAGGCGAAAAGGTCATCACAGCCCTGCTGCCTGTGCTCGACGATTTCGACCGCGCCATGCAAAACATGGACAAGACGGACGATGTGGCAACACTCAAGGAGGGATTGGACCTAATCCTGCAAAAGCTGACCAAAACCCTCGGCTCGCAGGGACTCAAACGGATGGAAACAGCGGAAAAGGCCTTCGACACGGATTTCCATGAAGCCATCGCACTGGTTCCCGTAACGGAAGAGGAAAAGAAAAACCAGATCATCGACTGCGTTCAACCCGGATATCTGCTCAACGAAAAGGTAATCCGTCATGCAAAAGTCGTGGTGGGACAATAATAACAGCTAAAAGACCATGGCAGATATAGATTACTATAAAATATTAGGCGTGGACAAGTCGGCCTCTGCCGACGAAATCAAAAAGGCCTACAAGAAAGTGGCCATCAAGTACCACCCCGACCGCAATCCCGGCGACAAGGAGGCAGAGACGAAGTTCAAGCAGGCGGCCGAAGCCTACGACGTACTCCGCGATCCCGACAAACGGGCACGCTATGACCAGTTTGGCGCAGCCGGCGTCAATGGTGCTGGCGGATTTGGCGGCGGATTTGGCCAAGGCATGGACCTGAATGACATCTTCTCGCATTTCGGCGACATCTTTGGCGACATGGGCTTTGGCGGCTTCGGAGGCTTTGGCGGAGGCGGCGGACATCGCGGTCAGGCAAAGTACCACGGCGGTGACCTGCGCCTGAAAGTTAAGCTTACCCTGTCGGAAATCGAAAAGGGTGTGACCAAGAAGTTCAAGGTGCGCAAGGACGTGACCTGCCCCGAGTGTAACGGTTCGGGCTGTGAACACGGACATTCTCCCGAGACCTGCCCCACCTGCCACGGACAAGGCTTCGTGGTACGCAGCCAGCGCAGCATCTTGGGCGTGATGCAGACCCGACAGGCCTGCCCCGACTGCGGAGGCTTGGGGACCGTCATCAAGCACAAGTGTGCGAAATGCCATGGCGAGGGAATCGTCGGCGGCGAGGAAATCGTGGAGATACAGATTCCCGCAGGCGTGGCCGAAGGCATGGTGGTCAACGCCCCCGGCAAAGGCCATGCTGCAAAATTAGGCGGCGTGCCCGGCGACATCCAAGTCCTCATCGAGGAGGCTGAGCATCCCGACTTTATCCGCGACCAAAACGACTTGATCTACAACCTGCTACTGACCGTGCCGCAAGCTGTACTTGGCGCCTCGGTCGAAGTGCCCACCATCGATGGGCGCGCACGCATCAAGATAGAACCCGGCACACAGCCCGGCACGGCACTTCGCCTGCGCGGAAAGGGCCTGCCGGCCGTTCAGGGATACGGTTACGGAAAAGGCGACATCGTGGTCAACATCAGTGTATACATACCGGAGCACCTGTCGCACGATGAGCGAAAAGCCTTTGAGAAAATGCAGGATAGCGACAATATGAAGCCGACCTCTTCTATCAAGGAGAAGATTTTCCGCGCGTTCCGCAACTACTTTTAAGTCCGAAAGGAAATGAACTATCAGGAAACCATAGAATATCTCTATGCAAGTGCCCCGCTCTTCCAGCAAGTAGGCGGGGCTGCTTATAAACCGGGCTTGCAAGTGACCGAAACACTGGACGAGCATTTCGCACACCCGCACCGCCGCTACAAATGCATCCATGTGGCCGGTACAAACGGCAAAGGCTCCTGTGCCCATACCCTGGCGGCGTGGCTGCAGTTGGCCGGCTTCAAGGTCGGGCTGTACACCTCGCCACACCTGGTAGACTTTCGCGAGCGCATCCGCGTCAACGGCGCCATGATACCCCGGCAGCGCGTCGTCGACTTCGTAGAGGCCGAGCGCAGCTTCTTCGAGCCGCTTCACCCCTCCTTTTTCGAGCTCACCACAGCGCTGGCCTTTCTCTACTTTGCAGAGGAACAGGTGGACTACGCCGTCATCGAAGTGGGACTGGGCGGACGCTTGGACTGTACCAACATCATCCGTCCTATCGTCTCCGTCATCACAAACATCAGCCGCGACCATACGCAGTTTTTGGGCAATAGCCTTGCTGAAATTGCAGCAGAAAAAGCGGGCATCATCAAGCCCGGCGTGCCCGTCGTCGTCGGAGAAACCACACCCGAAACGCGCCCCGTCTTCCAAGAAAAGGCCCGGGCCGTCCATGCACCGCTGACCTTTGCTGAGGACCAACCGGAAATCAAGGCATGGCAGTACGCTCCGACCGAATGCACCATGACCTATCAAACCCGCCACTTCGGTGAAATCCGCGGAGCCCTCTCCGGCAATTGCCAGGTGCTGAACACCAACACCCTGCTCCACGTCATGCAGGTACTGCTGCCCACTTTCCCCGCGAAATACCGCGATCTACTCCGGGAAAGCATACCGCAAGCCTTTTATCAAGTCACGGCACTGACGCAGCTGCGCGGACGGTGGGAAAAGACGGAACAGCACCCGGACCTCATCTGCGACACCGGCCACAACCCGGGGGGATGGGAATACCTGGCCCATCAACTCAGCCACGCCGAATACCGACACAAGCACATCGTATTTGGAATGGCTGCCGACAAGGACGTCAGCCGGGTACTCGCACTGCTGCCCCACGATGCTACCTACTATTTCACCCGTGCCTCGGTAAAGCGCGCGATGAACGAGCAGGAGCTCCAGGCTATCGCGGCAAGCGAGGGACTGCAGGGAGAGGCCTACCCCACCGTACACGCCGCCATCTGCGCCGCGCGAAAGGCCGCCCATCCGCAGGACCTGATTTTCGTAGGAGGCAGCAGCTTTGTCGTAGCAGACTACCTGTCGGACCACCACCAGCCGGCCGCCGGAGCATAACCACAGCTGCCGGAGCATAATCGCGGGAAAGCCGCGAAAGCCACACCGGCTGCCGAAGCATAACTGCGGGAAAGCCGCGAAAGCCACGCCGGAAAGAGAAATACCCCATGGGAACCTTGCAGATGGTTTCCATGGGGTATTTGTTTTGCAGGATGTCGGAGGAGGGAGTCCTCCGCCGCAATCTGTCGCTGCTTATCGGATGAAGAGCAGTTCGCGGTACTTGGGCAACGTCCACATCTCGTCCTCGACGATAAGCTCCAGTTTGTCGATGTGGTAGCGGATAGTATCTAGGAAGGGGGCAATCTCGTCGTGGTAAGCGATAGCCTTTGAGCGGACGTCCTCGATACGGTTCACCACCTTGCGCTTTTCTACCATTTCTTCTACTGCCTCGGCGATGAAGTCAGTATGCTTGTTGATTTTCTCGATCAGCGTGATATTGTAGTTTGTCAGGGCAGCCACTCGCTGCGTATCGGCAAAGGCACACTGAATCTTGTGCACGTTATCAGCCAGTTCGCTCTGGTACTTCGTGGCCACGGGGATGATGTGGTTCATGCAGAGGTCGCCGAGCACACGGCTTTCAATCTGGATTTTCTTGTAGTAAGTTTCCCACTTGATTTCGTTGCGGGCCTCCAGTTCGTGCCGGTTCATCACATGCATGCTCTCAAACATGCGGATGGTGCTTTCATCCAAGTAGCGGTCGAAAATGAGCGGGCAGGAAGTTTCGCAATCCAGTCCACGACGCTCGGCCTCGGCTTTCCATTCATCGCTATAGCCGTTGCCGTCGAAGTGAATGGGGCTGCAGGTCTTGATATCCTCGCGCAGGACGGTCAGGATAGCCTTCAGCCGCTCCATGCCTCCGTCTACGAGGGCATCCACGCGCTGGCTGAAATCCGTCAAGGCCTCGGCCACTGCCGTATTGAGGGCTATCATGGCGCTGGCGCAGTTGGCAATCGAACCTACGGCGCGAAATTCGAAGCGGTTGCCGGTGAAGGCAAAGGGCGAAGTACGGTTGCGGTCCGTATTGTCTATCATCAGTTCGGGGATTTGGGGAATATCGAGCTTCACACCATGCTTTCCCTCCATGGTAAAGAGTTCATCGCCGGTCGAGTCGGCCACACGCTGCAGCAGCTCGCTCACCTGCGCACCGAGGAAGCTGGAGATGATGGCGGGCGGTGCCTCGTTGGCGCCCAGTCGATGGGCATTGGTGGCACTCATGATGGAAGCCTTGAGCAGTCCGTTGTGGCGGTACACACCCATCAGTGTTTCCACAACAAACGTAATGAAGCGCAGGTGTTCCTCGGGCGTCTTGCCGGGAGCGTGGAGCAGTGTGCCGGTGTCTGTCGTCATACTCCAGTTGTTGTGTTTACCGGAACCGTTGATTCCGGCGAAGGGCTTTTCATGGAGCAGGCAACGGAAGCCATGCTTGCGGGCCACCTTGCGCATCAGGGACATAATCAGCATATTGTGGTCCACGGCCAAGTTGCACTCCTCGAAGATGGGCGCCAACTCAAATTGGTTGGGGGCCACCTCGTTGTGGCGTGTCTTGCACGGGATGCCCAATTCCAGCGCCTGAATTTCCAGATCACGCATAAATTCGGCCACACGCTCGGGGATGGCACCGAAGTAGTGGTCCTCCATCTGCTGGTTCTTGGAACTTTCGTGGCCCATCAGTGTGCGGCCCGTGAGCAGCAAGTCCGGGCGGGCAGCATACAGTCCCTCGTCCACGAGGAAATATTCCTGTTCCCAACCCAAGTTCACCGTCACGCGCTTCACGTTCGGATCGAAATAGCGTGCCACAGCGACAGCAGCCTTGTCCAGAGCAGCCAAAGCCTTCTTCAGGGGTGCCTTGTAGTCGAGCGCCTCGCCCGTATAGGAGATGAACACAGTGGGAATCATGAGCGTGTCCTCAATGATAAACACGGGTGAAGAGGGGTCCCAGGCGGAGTAGCCGCGCGCCTCAAACGTGGAGCGGATACCGCCGTTGGGGAAGCTCGAAGCGTCGGGTTCCTGCTGCACCAGTTCCTTGCCGCTGAAGTTTTCTACCATTCCACCTTTCCAGTCGTGCTCCACGAAAGCATCGTGCTTTTCCGCCGTGCCCTCGGTGAGCGGCTGAAACCAGTGGGTGCAGTGGGTAGCGCCCATTTCCATGGCCCACTTCTTCATGCCTTTGGCCACTTCATCGGCCACTGCCATCGTAAGCGGAGTGCCCTGCTCGATAGCTTGTCGAAGCTGCTTGTAGGTGCTCAGTGGGAGGTACTTGAACATCTTCTCCCAATTGAATACATACTTGGCAAAGTACTCCGAGGGTCTTTCTGCCGGTGCTTTCACTTCTACGGGGCGCTTCTTGAACGCCTCCTCTACTACTTTAAATCTAAGTTTGGACATGGTTTGTATGTTTTTGTCGCTGTTTGTTTCTTATGATTACCTCCCTCAGGCCCGCAGGCGGCGCATGGCCTCTTCACAGTCCTCGCGCTTGCCAAAGGCCGTCAAGCGAATGTAGCCCTCGCCGGCCGGACCAAAGCCCACACCGGGTGTGGAGACGATATGGTGATCGTGGAGCAGTTTGTCGAAGAAGTCCCATGAGCCATAGCCCTCGGGCGTCTTCAGCCACAGGTAGGGGGCGTTGACACCGCCGTACACACGCAAACCGCCTGCCGTCAGTGCTTCGCGCATGATACGGGCATTCTCCATATAGTAATCGATGTTGGCGCGTACCTGGGCCTTTCCGGCCTCGCTGTAGATGGCTTCGGCTGCACGCTGCACCACATAGGCGGTGCCATTGAACTTGGTGCACTGCCGGCGGTGCCATAGCGGATTGAGCTGCACGCGCTCGCCGCTTTGCGTCGTTGCCTTGAGACCCCGCGGCACCACCGTATATCCGCATCGCAAGCCCGTGAAGCCCGCCGTCTTGGAGTAGGAACGAAATTCTACGGCACATTCGCGGGCTCCCTCGATTTCGTAAATCGAATGCGGCACGTCCTCCTCTGTGATATAGGCTTCATAGGCTGCATCATAGAGCAGAAGGCTGCCGCCCTGCAGGGCATATTCCACCCACTTTGCCAATTCATCGCGCCGTAGGGTCGTGCCGGTCGGATTGTTCGGGTAGCAAAGATAAATCAAATCTACGGGTTTATCGGGAATTTCGGGTACAAAATCGTTCTCGGCGGTACAGGGTGCATAGACGATACGGCTCCAAAGCCCGTCCCGACACGTCCCCGCGCGTCCGGCCATGACATTGCTGTCCACGTAGACTGGATAGATAGGGTCTGTCAGGCAGATGCTGTTTTGCGTGCCCAGTATGTCGCCAAAATTGCCTGTATCGCTTTTCGCGCCGTCGTTTACGAAAATCTCGTCCGCCCCTACGTCAATGCCGCGGGCGCGGTAATCATGCGCCGCGATAGCTTCGCGCAGGAAGGCATAGCCCTGCTCGGGACCATAGCCGCGGAAAGTTTCGGCGCGCCCCATCTCGTCGGCCGCTGCATGAAGTGCCTCGATGACTGCGGGCGGCAAGGGGCGTGTCACGTCGCCAATGCCCAGTCGGATGATCTTCGCCTCGGGATGCTGCTCCCCGAAAGTGGCCACCCTTTGCGCAACTTCTGCAAACAGGTAGTTGCGCTGCAGTTGTAGGAAATTCTCGTTTACTTGTATCATGGTTGTATGAAAAATAGGAATGAATGCTCTTTCTCTTTGTCAGGAGGGGGACAGGAGCGGATGCATACCGGATGTAAGGGATGGGGAGACGTCGTTGCTTGCAAACAAACAAAAAGCGCAGGAGGGTCTGAGCCTCCTGCGCCTATGCTAATCGTCGCACGCTATGGTTCCGTCAAACACTTTTTCAGCGGGACCCGTCATGTACACGCGGCCGTCCGCCTCTCGCCACTCGATGCGCAGCGCGCCGCCGTCCATCTCAATCACAACGTCCCGGCCGGCCCTGCCCGTCACCGCAGCTGCTACCGCCGTGGCGCAAGCGCCCGTGCCGCAGGCCATTGTGATGCCCGAACCGCGTTCCCACACGCGCATCCGGATGCTGCCGTCCGCACGCACCGTGGCAAACTCTATGTTGCACCGCTCGGGGAATATCGCCGCGTGCTCCAACGCGCTGCCGTGGCGCGCCACGTCAAACGTCTCGACATCGTCGACGAACACCACAAAGTGCGGATTGCCCATCGAGACAAACGTGCCCGTCGCCGTCGTACCGTCTGTGGCCGTCACCTCGCCCTCGCGCAAACTGCCGTCCTCGGTGGCCAACTGGCTTTTCACCGCCAGCGCAGGCTCGTCCATGTCCACTGTCACGGACTGCACCGTCCTACCGTCTTCGGACAGGTGGAGGTGAAGCACCTTGATGCCCGCGAGGGTCTCCAGGCGAATGACCGTTTTGGGGGAGAGGCCGTACTCGTAGAGGTATTTGCCGATGCAGCGCGAGGCATTGCCGCACATGCGCGCTTCGGAGCCGTCCGCGTTGAAGATCCGCATGCTGAAATCCGCCGCCGTCGTCGTCGCCTGGCCTATCAGTACAAGTCCATCGCCACCGATACCCTTGTGGCGGTCACTCCATAGCAAAGCAAGACGGTGAGGATCCTCGACAGCGTGGCGCAGGGTATTCACGTATATATAGTCGTTGCCCGCTCCATGCATTTTTGTAAACTCTATGATACGGTGCATCCGGGTTTCAGTTTGGTTAAGACGGCGCAAAGGTAAACAAAATGTTTTACAAAGTGCAAGGCAGACGGGCAAAAATTGCATTATTTTCTTGCGAGTTCCCTGCAAATGTATAAAAAAGAGAGCATCCCCGGCTTTTTGGCGCGGGAATGCTCCTACAAATAGGGTTGGGAGGCACGTTTGCCTGTTCCATATTCTCCTCTCCTCCTCCTCTCCTCTTCTCTTCCCCTCCAGGGGTGACTTTAGGAGTTCATGGAGTTGAGGTACTCCTCGTTGTTGAGGGTGTTTTCCAATCGTTTCCGCACATCGGTCATAGCTTCGATGGGCGTCATGTCGGCTATATAGTTGCGCACGATCCACATGCGGTTGAGGGTGGTCGGGTCCTGCAGGAGGTCGTCGCGGCGTGTGCCGGAGGCTATGATGTTGACGGCAGGGAAGATGCGCTTGTTAGCCAGAGTGCGATCGAGCTGCAGTTCCATGTTGCCGGTTCCCTTGAATTCCTCAAAGATAACTTCGTCCATCTTCGACCCTGTGTCGATGAGGGCAGTGGCAATAATGGTGAGGGAGCCGCCACCCTCGATATTGCGCGCTGCACCAAAGAAGCGCTTGGGCTTCTGAAGCGCATTGGCGTCGACACCGCCGGAGAGGACTTTACCGGAGGCGGGGCTGACCGTATTGTATGCTCGGGCCAGGCGGGTGATGGAGTCGAGGAAGATGACGACGTCGTGACCGCACTCTACGAGCCGCTTGGCCTTTTCGAGCACGATGTTGGCTATCTTGACGTGCCGCGCAGCGGGTTCGTCAAAGGTGGAGGCGATAACTTCCGCGCGGACGGTACGAGCCATGTCGGTGACTTCCTCGGGGCGCTCGTCGATGAGGAGCATCATGAGGTAGGTCTCGGGGTGGTGCTCGGCGATGGCGTTCGCAATATCCTTGAGCAGCAGGGTCTTTCCGGTCTTGGGCTGTGCCACAATGAGTGCGCGCTGTCCCTTACCAATCGGGGCAAAGAGGTCTACTACGCGCCGCGAGAGGCTGTCGCCGTGCCCGGAGCAGAGGCGGAACTTCTCGTTGGGGAAGAGCGGGGTGAGATGTTCGAAGGCGATGCGGTCGCGCACTTCGATGGGGCTACGGCCATTGATGCGCTCGGGCTCGACGAGAACGAAGAACTTCTCGCCCTCGTGGGGCACTTTCACCCGTCCCTCGATGACGTCGCCGGGCTTGAGGTTGTAGCGGCGGATGAGGGCTGCCTCGACGTAGATGTCGTCGGGCGAGGTGAGGTAGTTGTAATCGGAGGAGCGCAGGAAGCCGTTGCCGTCGGAGAGGGGTTCGAGCACACCGCGTCCTGTGAGCAAATAGGCCTCCTCGGAAATCTCGGGCTGGGCGGATGGTGCGTCGGCCGGGGCAGCGGGCAGGCTGCCTTGTCCGGCATGCTCTGTGTCGGGTTTCTGTCCGCCGTATTCGCCGTCCTGTCCCTGTATGCCAAAGCGTCGCTGCATCTCAGGATCTTCGTGGAACTTGCGGAATTTCACCCGGGGTGCGGGCGCAGGGTCGGCATAGCTGTCGTCGGCATATATGGCGGAGGCGCTAACTGTGGGGATGTCGTGGATGATGATGAAGTCGGGCTCTGCCTCCTCGCCCATGCCGTGTGGCGCCTCGATGTCCTCGGGCATGAGCGGTGCGGGCGTTGGTGCGGCAGCAGGGTCCTCGGGCCGGTCCACGCCGCCAGCCACTTGGTCCTCGGGCTGATCCATGCCGGCGGGCTGTGCGTGGAGGGCTCTCATCTGCTCCACGATGAAGTCGGGCAGGTCCTCGGTGTCCTCGGTGGGCGTAGTAGGTAAGGTGGCTGCTGCCCCCTCAGCGGGCTGGTCCGCGGCAGGTGCTCCACCCGTGGCCGTTGCTCCGTCCGAAGCAGGTACTCCGCCCGTGGCATCCGCCTGCGCAGTGCTTTCGAAGAGCGGTCCCAGCGCGTTTTCTGCTTCCTGCTTTTTGCGCGCCTCTACTTCGGCCTTGGTGGGTCGTCCGCGCTTTCGTTTTGCGGGTGCTTCCTGTGGTGGGTCGGCGGGAGTATCTTGTTCCCGTTCGGCAGCTGTGCGGATGCGGGTACGGGGTCGGCGGACGGATTCTTGCTGCGAAGCGGTCTGCAGCGCCTGTGCATCGAGGATGGCGTATACCAACTGCTGGCCCACGGCGGTTTCGGCTTCGGCTACGGACAGACTTTTTGCAACGGCACGCAGTTGCTCGGCCGTCATATTCGTCAGTTCTTCTTTGGTAAAAAGTGTCATGAAGATGTTCCTTTTGGTTTGTTTTTCTTTGCTACCTCCCCGCGTGCACGGCTGTCCCCTCGAAACGTTGCGGGGGTGCGGTGCGCAGGATAAGGGTGGCTCGTACCTCTCTTCCTCTCTCCCTATGGCGCGCATCATTCCCTCCTCGTCCATAAAGAAACTGGACATGCATAGAGAGGGTGTGCACGGATGCGGGAGCTGCGAGGCCGGATGTAATAGCTGGGGAGGTTTTCTTCTTTTTTTGAACGGGATAAACCCTTACGAAAGGTGAAAAAATGCCGCCCAAACGGCGTCTGCATAATTTTTCACGGCGCAAAATTATACATTTTATTTGGATGCAACGCGGCGCAGCTCTGATTTTTTTTCTAATTTCGCGAAAAAGTTCCCCGCAGACCGGGCTTTTGGAGCGCAAAGAGGGGGACAGAACGTAAAGAGGGGCAGAAACTAAAAAGAGGGAGCAACCTGCAAAGGCGGGATTGCTCACCCTGAAAAAAAACTGCACCGTAAACCTATTGACAGCAAAGGCACATGACACCCTATATTGATATACAGCATCTGAGCAAGCGTTTCGGCGACTTGGAACTCTTCACTGACATCTCCTTTTCCATCTCCGAGGGGCAGCACGTAGGCCTTATCGCCCGCAATGGTTCGGGGAAAAGCACACTGCTCGACATCCTCTGCGGATTGGAGGATTACGAAGCGGGACAAATCGTGACGAAGCGCGGCCTAAGGATAGGCTACCTGCGCCAATCCCCTGCCTACGACCCGGAAATGAGCGTCATCGATGCCTGTTTCAGCCAAGCAGGTGAGGTGTACCGCCTGATTAGTCGCTACGAGCAATGCCTCCAGACGCCCGGCCATCCCGGCTTGGACGAACTCATCGAGGAGATGGAGCGTAGAGAGGCATGGGATTTTGAATTGCGGGCCAAACAAATCCTGACGAAACTGCACATCACAGATTTTCACCAGCCCGTCGGACAACTTTCGGGCGGACAACTCAAGCGTGTGGCGCTGGCAAATGTACTGCTGTCGGACCCCGACCTGCTGATACTGGACGAACCGACCAACCACCTCGACGTGGGGATGACGGAATGGCTGGAAAGTTTTCTCACACGCGGCGGTACCACCCTGCTCATGGTGACGCACGACCGCTATTT
>SFCP01000148.1 GCA_004558535.1 Bacteroidales bacterium
GCTTACTTGCGCAGCAGTTTTACGGTGCGCAGGGTGCGTCCGTCCTTCTGTACGCGTACCACGTAGGTGCCGGGAGCGAAGAGCGAAATCTGCATCTTCTCGCTGCCGCTGACGGTCTGTGCCTTGCTGGCTACTACCTGGCCGGCGGCATTGACCACACTGACTTTGTAGTTGCCTGCTTCGGCGAAGTCTACCAGCACGCGGTCGCTCACCACGTAGACATCGGCCTGTGCCGTGCCTGTGCTGTGGATGCCGTCGTCTGTGCCGTTCACCTTGATGACTTGGAAGGTGCGGCTGTCAGCGCCGAGCGAGTTGGCCAGGGTGAGTGTGACGCTGTAATCGCCGCCCTGAGCGTAGCTGAGTTGGGCCGAGCCGCTCTGGTCCGTACCCTGGCTGGCAGTGATGACGCCCTTGTTGGCTTTCCACGAGGGCTGTGTGACAACGGGGAAGGCAGAGCCGCCGATGAAGGGGCATCCCGAAGTATATTCCGGTGCAATCCAGCCAAAGGCTCCCTGTCCCTCGCTACCGGTGGCTGCATAGTTGTGGCTACCGGCTGCAACGCCGGCCTTGCTGCCTACAGAGGGGAAGGTATTGTCGCTGCCGGCGGCACTTTCAAGGTCCCAATACGACAGGACGTTGGCGGGGAGGGCAGCGGGATTGATGTCGCCCATCATGGCCTTGACTTCGGCGTCTGTGAGTACGCCGTCGCAGATGACGAGGTTGTCCACGATGCCGTCGATACCGCCGCGGCCGTGGGCCGAACCGCCCACGGCTACAACCATGCCGTCGGTGATGGAGTAGACGTTGCTTTCATAGCCCGGTTCGCTCGTCTGGGTGCCGCCGCTCAGCATGCGTCTCCAGGTCGTCACGTCCTGCTTGACGCCGTTTACGTAGAACTGTGCTTTCAGGTTGCCCGCTGTATTCCAGTCGAAGGTGTAGGCCAGGTGTACCCAGTTGCCCACAGGGATGCTGGTGTTGCCATAGGTGTACTGCAGCTCGTTGTTGCTGCTGAGGTCTGTGCCGCGGAAGGTGAAGCAAGCCAATGTACCGTCTTCTCTCAGGTCGTTCCAGAGCCATCCCCAGTCCGTCTTGGGCCAGGAGTCCAGTTTATTGGCCACGCTGAGCAACTGCGTCTGTCCGGAGAGCTTGTTGATCTTGAGCCAGAAGGCCACGCTGAAGGACTTCTTGCCCACCAGTCCGAGGTCGGCACACTTGGCGCCGAAGCGTTCCTCGGCCAGGTTGACGCCCTGCGAACCTGCGCCGTCGGCCTTGCGGCCTGTGTAAGCCAACTGGATGGTTTCGTCGGTTGCTACCTCGATGTCAGCCTCTTTGCCGTTGGCTGTGAGCGACTGGATCTCGGGCAGTGCGCCCACGCTCTCGCTTGTGATTTGCACGAAGCTGCCGAAGCGGCGTTCCGTCTGCGGACGGGCGGAGGCATCCTCGTTGTAGACCGGTCCGTTGAGCACCAGGTCATAGCTACCCAGGTCGGCGAGTCCGTCCACGGTGATGGTGTGGCCCGTCTGGCTGAGTACTTTCTGGCCCGTCAGGTCATAGAGTTCCCAGGTGGCGTCCTCGTGCATCGGGTCGACGAAGGACATCACAAAGCTCTCGTTCGGCTTGATGGTAGATTTGCTGATCTGGATATTGTCGTCGTAGATGTAGGTACCGGCGTCCATGTAGTCGCTCCAGGCGATTTCCGAGTCGCTGCTATGGTCGAGCGAGACGGCGGCAACGCCCAGTCGGATGCGCTGCGAGGAGGCCTTGAGGTCCATCGGGATGGAGTAGAACATACCGGCCCACGAGGTGGTGATGCCCATCAGCACGGGCTGGCTGCCCTCCTGCTGTGCGTAGAGTTTGAAGAGGGAGGTGTTGACGTCGATGTTGTAGCAGGGCTCGCCTGCGGCCTTGTTGTTGGCCATGTTGAAGATGAGCTTGCCGTCTGCGCCCATTCGGCTGTATGCCAGCACTTCGGCCTTGGCGATTTCGGGCTTGGCGGGTGTGGCTGCCGTGCCGCGTACGATAGAAAATTCGCCGAGCAGGAGGTCCAGGTCGGTGGCGCTGTCGAAGTGCAGGGCCACGAGAGCGAGCGTCTTGCCGTTCAGGCTGCCGTCCACGGTGAAGGTCTTCTCCACCCAAGTCTCGTCGTCGGCCAGTCCGTTTTCGTCGAGCACGCCCAGGCTGTTTTCAGCGATGGCAGTGCCTTCGTTGCCCAGTTCGGTGAGCACCAGGTGGCACTGTCCCTTGCCGCCGAGCAGTTTGTAGCGCAGGGTGATGACGTCGCCGGCCTGCAGGGCGTACTCCGTCTTGAAGAGGTGGAGGTATTCGCCTGCGGTGGTGCCGTGGATGCGCAGCGAGGAGCCGCCCACGTAGGCATCGTCCCACGTAAATTCGGCGTCGAGTCCCGTGGCGGGCACATCGTTGGCCGTGCGTCCCAGGAGCGACGAGGCAAACCACCAGCGCCAGGTGGGCAGGTAGTCCTGCACGCCCACGTTGTACCATTCGTTGCTGTTCTGGCGCACGCCCTTCCAGTTGAAGAACTTACCGTTACCCAGGTTGAAGTAGCTGATGAAGGGTTCCTCGGCGAG
>SFCP01000149.1 GCA_004558535.1 Bacteroidales bacterium
CGCCGAAGCCGCCTTTGCGATGATTTTGCCAGCTCGGGTGCGCGATATTTTGGTAATTACCGAAATATTTTGGTAGTTTCTTGAAAATTACCGCGTTGTTGAGGTATTTTTTCGGGCTGCCCCGCCATTTGTTGAAGCTAAACGAGAAAAAAATCGTAACTTTGCAGCGCAAGATTGCAGCCATTCGCCGGCTTCAATAGGTAGCGCGTAAATGGTTGTGGCTTGCATGCTCCACTGAAAACAAGTAGAAAAAAGCATTTCATATGCCCATGAAGAAAATAACTTGCCTGATGATGTCCGCACTGACCTTGTGCCTGACTTCCTGTATCAAGGACGAGGCGCTCAATGCCGAGTGCGACATCGTAGGTGTGGACAGCACGTGGCTGGCCGCCAACAGTACCATCATGATCGGTGCTCCCATCCTGACCAACGACTACCTCTCTTTCAACATACAGAAAGGATCCGACCGCTCGGCCTTGGCGCCGAAATTCTACCTGACGCCGGGCGCCACTATCACGGCCACGGTCGACGGCGTGGAGGTGCCGGGCAACGGCCTCGTGCGCGATTTCGTATCGCCGCAGCAGTACGTCGTACATTCCGAGGACGGCAACTGGCACAAGACCTACACGGTGGCGTTCAACTACCCCAAACCCATCACCACATGCAGTTTTGAACATTTTGCCCTCGAGTCCACGGGCCGCTACTACCAGTGGTTTGAAATCGACGAGCTCGACGAGCAAAATCCGCGCCGCGACTGCTGGGGCACCGGCAACGCAGGCTACGCGCTGACGGGCATGGGCAAGCAGCCGTCCGATTACCCCTCGGCCCCCTACGAGGTCGGTGTGCGCGGCAACTGCGTGAAGCTCATCACCCGCGACACCGGCTCCTTTGGCGAGGGCACGCATATGCCCATCGCCGCCGGCAACCTCTTTATCGGCGAATTTAGGGCATCGCAGGCCATGCTCTTCCCGCGCAAAGCTACACGCTTCGGCCTGCAATTGGCCGGCGGTGAGCCCATCTGGTTCTCCGGCTTCTACAAGTACACCGCAGGCGAAGTCTTCACCGACGGCAAGAAAAACGTCTGCCCCGAGCGCCACGACACCTGCGACATCTATGCCGTGCTCTACGAGGTAGACCCCGCCAAGTTCGAGGCCCTCAACGGCGACAACGTACTGTCGAGCAGCCGTATCGTCTCGCTGGCCCGCATCGCCGAGCCCGGCGAACCGCAGGAGTGGACCTTCTTCAAGGAACCCTTTGTGATGCGTCCCGGTAAGGTGTTTAGCGAGGAGCGCCTGCGCAATGACGGCTACGCCATCGCCATCGTTGCATCCTCCAGCCGCGAGGGACATTACTTCGAGGGAGCCGTGGGCTCCACCCTCTACATCGATGAGCTCCGCATTACCTGGCGCGGCGAGGCCGAACCTACCCGCGAAGAATACTTCCCTGTGCGCTAACCCTTTCCTGCTACCTGTCGGCAGGCCGCCTGCCGCACAATAAATTCCGCAACCCCTATTTATGAAGAAATTACTCCTTTGCTTCGTCCTGCTTGCTGCTTCGGTCAGCGCTTTCGCCCAAACCGGCAACGATATCCAGGATAGAGATACAAATTTGCTGAAAGCCGCTCTCAAGGGGTGGCACGTCAGAATTGGCGCAGGCTTCAACCTGGGCGGTACCTCGCCGCTGCCGCTGCCCCGTAGCATCCGCAGCATCGATGACTACAACCCCGACCTGTGCATCGCCCTCGAAGGAGCGGTCGAAAAGCAGTTTGAGGATTCCCCTTGGGGCATGCACATCGGTGTCCGCTTTGAAAACAAAGCCATGGAGACCGATGCCACGGTCAAGAACTACCACATGGAAGCCGTCAATGCCGATGGCTCCGGCGAAATCAAGGGCGCTTTCACCGGCCACGTCAAGACGTACGTCGACAACCGCTATCTCACCTTCCCCATCCTTGCCGTGTATCACTTTGGTGACCGTTGGTCGGTATCGGCCGGCCCTTACTTGGCATGGATGTTCAACGGATCCTTCACCGGCGAGGCTTACGGCAAAGACGTGCTCGACGAAGCCGGCATCCGCATCGGCACAGACGCCTATATCCGCGACCTCGACCCCACGGGCGAGAAGACCGAGGTGACCCGCGCCACGTATGATTTCTCGAACAACCTGCGCAAATTCCACTGGGGACTGCAAGTGGGCGGCGAATTCCGCGCTTACAAGCACCTAAGTGCCTTTGTCAACCTGCAATGGGGCCTGAACGGCATCTTCCCCAAGGACTTCGACAGCGTCACCTTCTCACTCTATCCCATCTATGCCACAGTGGGATTCAACTACCTCTTCTGAAAAACCATAATACATATAGCTTATGAAGAAAATTCTACTCTCTATCCTTTCGCTCTGTGCCCTGTGCACGACAGCAACTGCCCAGGTGGCACAACAGGTAGCCAGCCAGTACCACGGCGAGCTGATTATCAGCCTCGAAGAGCCTATCAACGAGGAAAGTGAGCCCATCTACTGCCAGACCATCGACCTGACGGCAGCCGGCGACAACGCCATCAATTTCGCCCTCCACAACTTCAGCTTCAAGGTCCTCTTCGCCGAGAAAGACCCCGTCAGCCTCGTGCTCGGCGACGGCATGATAGAAGCTACGGCCCAGGTCAACCCCAATACGAGCTATGTCGTACAGGATTCCATCGTGGTCAACCTTGATATCATGTGGACCAATACCGGCGCCGACGCAGTGCCCATCTACGTGCGCTTCATCGGCACGAAGTGCAAGCCCGTGGTCTGGGATGCCAACGGCCTCGTAGATGATTACGTGACAACCATCATGGATGATTCCGCTACAAGCGAGGGCCAGGACCAGACGGGCGCTATGAGTGTCGTAAACAGCACTTCGGGCGACGGCCTCGACTTCATCATTAAGGATTTCACCTACAACGGCGTGAACTACGGCGACCTGACGCTCAGCAACCTGCACTTCATCAACCGCGTATTCTTGGATGAAGATGTCTGGACAGACTATGACATTATCTCCGAGGCCCTCATGATTACCAAAGAACAGGACGGCAAGACACTGGAAGTCGAC
>SFCP01000034.1 GCA_004558535.1 Bacteroidales bacterium
ATTAATGCAAGGCCAAGACAAAAACTCAATTTCTCAACGCCAGCGGAAGTCTTTTTCAAAAATATTTCGTAATGTTGCACTTGCTGGTTGACTCTGCAGGGCTTCTTCCAAAACCTTAATATTTCACAAATTGAAGCCTTTGGGGCTGATGTTCAGCGGGAAATGTATAATTTTGCAAGCTGATTGGCACTGTTGTCCGCCCTTCCCGCCGACGCAGTGCCGCCGTGCGACGCACGCAGCGACCGCATAGCGCCCTTTCCCTATGTATTCCAAACGACTATGAAGAAGCTTTCGCGCACACGCTGCGGGAGGCTTTCTCATTTGGACCATACAGGGCCGTGCAGCACCGCCTCCCGCGCAGTGCACAGCGCCCGCGCACCCTGCGAAAACCTAATCAAAATCCAACAATATGCACCGACACATTTCCCCAACCCGCTTGCTGACCCTTGTGGTCATCCTGTGGGCCAGCCTTGCGGCCGTCAGTCGTGCCCAAGAGGACTTCACGATCAAGAGTTTTACTTTTGACGACAGTGCCATCCTCAATTCCATGTCCGACAATGGCCAGTGGGCGGTGGCAGATGCCGCCAATCCCTCCAATTCCCTGCTTCGCATCCATCCCCGTCTGATCGACTTGCGCGCAGCAAGCCCGGTCGTCACGGAGCTATGCGCCGACATCGACGAGGCCAGCATTGTGAGTGCACAGGCCAACGACGTGACGGACGACGGCAACCTGGTTGTCGGCTCCTTCAACGGCATGCCGGCCGTCTGGTCCAAGGCTACACACACCTGGACCACCCTGCCGATGAACAGCTCGGCCGGCAGTGGCAGCGTTCACTCCGTCACACCCGACGGCCACTACGCCGTGGGCGTGCAGACCGACAAGAGTGATGAATACAAGGAAATCCCTGCCCTGTGGGACCTCACCACGATGACGCTGGTCGCCACACCCGGCCTCCCCACCAAGGACATGGCCCACGAAAACAAGGGACAGAACCGCTTCGTGCAGATTTCCGCCGATGGCAAGACCATCCTCGGCTGCATGTCCGTGAGCTACCTGCCCACTTACTACGACCTGGGCGGACATTTCGACTATGTGTATCACGTCGACACGCAGTCCTACACCGCCATGGGCTTCACCGAAACCCTCACCGGCCGCTGGACGCCCCACGTCGACGGCCTGTACTACTTTCCCATCGCGCGGATGAGCAACAACGGCCGCTACGTATCGGGCGCCGCCTATATCGTGCAGGAAAACGAGGATAGCGAATTTCCCACCGAGGGTTACTTCCCCTTCATCTACGACACACAGGACGACAACCTTGTGGTGCTGACCAGCACCGCGGACAACGGCATGGGCGCATGGATTGCGTACAACGGCGGCACCCTGCTGGGCGCCACGCCGGTGGGAAGCCCCTTCCGCGAATGGAGCATCCTTGACGATAGCTACTGGGTGCCCTTCTCGCTGATAGCCAAGGAAAAGGGCAAGTTCAACTTCCAGGAAAAGACCGGCTTCGAGAACACCGGCACTCCGCTCTGCGTGAGCGACGACGGCCGTAGCGTCTGCGTCCTGGTAGACCCCTATACCAGCTACGTGGCCCAACTCCCGGAGGATGTAGCCTCCATCGGCAGACACATCAACCTGCTGGGCGACTACACCGTAGACCCGAAGGCCGGCACGGCCCTCTCGAAGCTCCAGACCGTCACCGTGACTTTCTCGCGAGCCGTCACCGTGGCCGCCGGCAAGGCTACAGCGGCCGAAATACGCGATGCGCAGGGCAATACGCTCTACACCTCCATCGCGGTCAAGGTGGATGCCACCGGTAAAGCCCTGACCGTCACTTTCCGCAAGGGAGACCTGGAAGCAGGCAAGGCGTACTCGCTCTTCCTCCCCGCCGGGACAGTCCATATCGCGGGCGACGCTTCGCGGACCAACGGCGACATCAGCATTCCCTACTACGGACGCGCCGCTGTCCCTGTACAGCTGACGGCCACCTCGCCCGCCGAGGGCGCTACCGTGGCCCGCATCGACGCCACCGGCTCGCCCGTGCTGCTCACGTTCGACACCGACGTCAAGGTGTCGGAGGGAAGTGCCGAACTCTACCTCGACGGCGAGGATATCCCCGTCGCACAACTGCTGCTGGCCTATGCCGACAATCGCGTGGCCGTGTATCCGTCCTCTACCGTCTACCTGTACAAGGGCGGCAACTACACGGTGAAAATTCCCGCAGGCATCATCACCGACCTGACCGGCAACAATGCCAACGAAGCGTTCGAACTGCACTACGCAGGGGCCTACGAGCGGGAGGTTTCCTACGATGACAAGATACTCTTCTCGGAGGATTTCAACAGCGGACTGGGCACGATGCTCCTCTACGACGGAGACAAGCAGACGCCCAGCGCAGAGATGACAGCCCTGGGCTTTGCCGACGGACAGAACTACCCCTGGTGGGTGGTCCGCAACAGCGAGACGAGCACCGACATGGCCGCCGCGTCCCACTCCGACTACGCTACGCCCGGACAATCCGAAGACTGGATGGTCGTACCCCAGACTTATTTGCCCGACCGCCTCTGCCACTTGGAATTTCAAGGCCAGAGCTACCTCAACAGCAAGGCGGACCGGCTGAAGATCTACGTCTACGAGAGCGACGTCACCTATAATATCATGACGCGCACCCTGGCAGACCGCATCCTGGCCGAGGGAACGCTCGTCTTCGACGAACAACTTTCGCCCGGCGCCTCGGAGGGTGGCATCGATGGGGAATGGACGGACTACAGCATAGCCCTGCCGGAATTTTCCGGACGGAATGTCTACATCGCCTTCCTCAATGACAATACCGCGCAAAGCCTCGTGATGGTGGACAATGTGCGTATCGTCCACGACTTGCCGTACCTGGTGACTTTCGACAACGCCGAGAGCGTGGTCGGTCAGGCCGGCCTCACCATCAAGGGCCGCGTCACCGTCGATACAGCCGACGAAACTTTCACCACCGCCGACTTGACGCTGCGCAACAGCGCCGGCGAGACCGTCAGCGAAGTACATGCCGAGGGCCTGAGCCTGGGCAAGGGCGACAGCTACGCCTTCAGCTTCCCGCAACAGCTGCCTCTGCAGGCCGGACGGACCAACGATTTCACAGTCGTGGTGACCCTGAATGAAATGACCAACGAGGTGAAGGGAACGGTTCGCAACCTGGCGTTCGAGCCGCAGAAGAACGTCGTGCTCGAGGAGTACACAGGCATGAACTGTGTCAACTGTCCGCTGGGCATCTTGGCCATCGAGAAGATCCGCAGCCTCTATGGCAGCCGCTTCATCCCCGTTTCCCTCCACAATTATCCCGGCGACGTGCTCGGTGGTGGCTCGGAGTCGTACGTAAGTTACTTGAATTTCAGCGCAGCTCCCACCGGCATGGTGCACCGCAACGGCATCATTTCCTCTCCGATGGCTTCCATTAATGGAGACTACGTCTACAGCGACGCCACCGGCGGCAAGCTCTGGCTGGACTACGTGCAGGACGAATTTGCCAAGGCCGCCGAGGCCGAAATCTCGGCCACAGCCGCACTCTCCGCCGACGGCACCACCATCAGCGTGCCCGCCACGGTGCGCTTCGCCCTGGATACCGAGGGCCGCAACCTCAACCTGCTGCTCCTGCTGCTCGAGGACGACGTGCAGGGTTACCAGCAGAGCAACCTGTCGGGCATGACCGACCCCGACCTGGGCGAATGGGCACAGGGAGGGCTTTATGGTAAAGCCATGAACTTCCCCTATTACCACGAAGACGTGGTTCGCGGATGGAAGGGTAACTCCCATCTGGGCACAGGTGGCTATCTGCCCGCCGCCTTTACTGCCGGCGAGAAAGTGACGGCCGAACTGTCCATGCCGATGCCCGGCACAGTGGGCAATGCGAGCCACACAAAGGTGGTGGTCATGCTCATAGACGCCAACAACGACCAGCTGATCAATGCCTGCGTGGCTCCCGTGCAGGTGCCCGAGGGCATTCAGTCCACCCAGGCAGCACGCGCTGAAATCCGCGTGGCCGGCGGTCGCATCGAGATTGCCGCCGCCGAGGAAGTCTCCGCCGTGGCCTATGCTGCCGACGGCCGCGAGATCGCAAGCACAGCCGGCAGCGGTCTGCTGACCCTGCACACAGGTGCCGCCCGCGGCGTGGTAGTCGTCAAAGTCACCGCCGCCGATGGCTCCCGGACCGTCAGAAAAATCATCCTGTAACCTATCGGCGGTTCCCCTCCGGCCGTGCCACACCAATATTATATATATAGGCGTGCGCATCGGCCGGGCGGGAACCGCTTCACCTTTCCTAAAACATCAGATCTATGCAGAAATCTTTACTCCTTACCCTCTTGTGGGCCGTCATTGGCTTGGGCGCTGCGCGCGCCGGTTATGGCGAAACCGTAGACTTCGGCGAGATGGAACTCGGTACGCCCTATCAGTTGAACGGTGACTTTTCCGATTACGCCGGTCACTTCACCGCCACCACGAGCGGCACGCTGACCGTCAGTTCCTCCTCGTCGGGCAACTTCATGAGCCCCTACGCCGACGCTGAGATGCTCACGCCCATTTCCTTCGACCTCGGCTACACTGTTGGCGGCGGTTGCACCTACGATATACAGGTGGAGGCCGGGCAGACCTACTACTTCCTCAAGACTTTCTCGATGGACAGCAGCACCACCACCCTGACGATGGGTGATGACAGCGCCGTCAGCCTGGTCAGCATAGACCCCGCTGAGGGCAGCCTGCTCAGTCCGGCCGGCTCGGGCATATTCTCGATTGCCTTCAACCGCACCGTGAGCGTCGGCTCGGCTGCGCTCGTGTGCGATGGTACGGAGTATTCGCTCGTGCCGAACATCCTCGGTACAATGGTTTCGATTCAGTACAAGGAAGCCCTGATGAAGTTGATCCAGGGGGGCAAGGCGGTCAAGGGTACGCCCCTGAAACTGGTGCTGAAGGGCGTGCGCAGCAGCAGCGATACCACCAAAGTCTATGGCACCGACGGCACAGTGGAAATCGCCTACGTCTGCGACGAAAAGCCCGTCACCCTGGTGCAGGTTATCTCGCAGCCCGAAGTGTTCCTGTCGTGGTGGCGCCCCGGCGATGCCGCTGCGGTGTACGCCCTGGAGTTTGACGGCGCACTGGGCGAGCCGACCGAAAGCCAATGCTTGGCCCAGATTACCTATGGCGACCAAGAAGGTGAAGTCGGCGAGAGCTACATGGAGACCGTCCCCTGCACTGTCGAGGGCAACACGCTGAGCGTAGACTTCTCCGGCAAACTGCGCCGTCCGCAGGACATGGTGGCCAGCGGTACAGACTACGGCGTGGTGATCTTCCGCCTGGCCAACGTGCGCGATGCCCAGGGCAATCTGGTCTACAGCGAGGGACTGGGTACAATCGGCTCCTTCAGCGAAATCTTCACCTACAAGGAAGTGATCTGTAACGTCATTCCCGACTTCACCCCGCGCAGCGGCAGTTCGCTGACCGGCCTGCAGAGCATCGAAATCTGGCTGGCAGACTACGCAGCGGTGCAGCACGACGGCGTATGCTTCACCTACACCGATGCAGAAGGTGAGCAGCAAATCGTGGTGCGCGACATCATCGTCACTCCCGACCCCGACTTCGAAGGCGCCTACGCCCTCGAAGTGCCCATACCCGAGGCGCTCAAGGCCAAGACGCTGGATAACATCGTCGTGACGCTCAACGATGCCACCTTTGCCGACGGCATCGACCACAGTGCCGAGCTTAGCGCCACCTACTCCATCGCCCCCGCCGACGGCATCGGCAGCATTTGCACCGACCGCCCCGCCACAGGCATCTACTTCGACCTGAGCGGACGCCGCACGGCCCGCCCCGTCCACGGCGTCTACGTGCGCGACGGACAGAAGGTCCTGGTGAAATAATCCGGGGCTTCGACAGCAGCGCTTTTAACCTAACGTAGAAAACTGCCGGCTTTGTGCGAAGCACGAAGCAGGAGATAGAAAAGACCAAGTCCGAGGTAGAAAAAACTATCTCGGACTTCGTCTTTCCCAACAAGCACTTGGTGCGGCCCCGAAACGGCCTCGGGAAGAGCGGATTTGGGATAAAAACAAGCGAGGAAGCCCTGTTTTGGCGGAACTCCCTCGTTCGTGTAAGCGCAAAGTTACAGGGTAATTTCGTCCACTCCCCATCAGCCACCTTCGCCTTTAATATTCCGCCGCCCCGCTCCATGGCCCGAACAAAATCAGCATCTTTTTACACAAAGTCCTTGGTACGTTCACCGAAAAGCCCTACCTTTGCAGCGTATTAGGAACGAGGACAGATTTGACTGCTTGCAACCTCTCAAAAAAATGCTAAAACGATGAAGCCGGACGCGCTCGGCCTCGCGCAAAGCGAAACGCTGCAAATCTTATCCAAAGGCCCGCGACGGCATACGCGCCCCGCATCGGCCATGTCCCGTTCTGCCACGAACCTCCCAGCCAACCGGCTGAGGTCTTCGGGCAGTTTTTTTATGAATGGCACAGGGTAGCGTGGCCGCTTCGGCGCGAGGGAGTGATGCCCACGACCCGGCAGTAAAAAACAAATCAAAACATGGGATACCTTTTCACCTCAGAATCCGTATCGGAAGGCCACCCCGACAAAGTGGCCGACCAAATCAGTGACGCTGTGCTCGACGAACTGCTGGCTTACGACCCGCAGTCGAAAGTTGCCTGCGAGACGCTCGTTACCACCGGCCAGGTAGTCGTGGCCGGCGAAGTCAAGACCGAAGCCTTCGTCGACCTGCAGGACGTGGCGCGCCGCACCATCCGTCGCATCGGCTACACCAAGGCCGAATACAAGTTTGACGCCGACAGCTGCGGCGTACTCAGTGCCATCCACGAGCAAAGCGCCGACATCAACCGAGGCGTGGAGCGACAGGACCCCATGAGTCAGGGCGCCGGAGACCAGGGTATGATGTTCGGTTATGCCAACAACGAGACCGATACCTACATGCCGTTGCCCCTCTCCCTGGCCCACGACATCCTGATCGTGCTGGCGGAAATACGCCGCGAGGGAAAGCAGATGACCTACCTGCGCCCCGACTCGAAGAGTCAGGTGACAGTGGAATACGACGACAACGGACGCGCCGCCCGCATCGACACCATTGTGGTCAGCACCCAGCACGATGAATTTATCACGGCCGAGGAAGCCGGTTCGCAGGAGAAAGCCGACGAACTGATGCTCAACCAAATCCGCCACGACGTCATCACCATCCTCATTCCCCGCGTGGTGCGTGAGCGAGTACATACGCCGGAAATCAAGGCCCTCTTTGAAAACAGCGTCATCAAGTATTACGTCAACCCCACAGGCAAGTTCGTCATCGGAGGCCCCCACGGCGACACCGGACTGACGGGACGCAAAATCATCGTCGATACCTACGGCGGAAAAGGCGCACACGGCGGCGGAGCATTCTCGGGCAAGGACCCCTCGAAGGTGGACCGCTCGGCAGCCTATGCCGCCCGCCACATCGCAAAGAATATGGTGGCAGCTGGCGTGGCCGACGAAATGCTCGTGCAACTGAGCTACGCCATCGGCGTGGCCGAACCGATTTCCGTATTCGTCGATACGTTTGGCAAAAACCATACGCAGTGGAGCGATGCAGCCATTGCGCAAAAAGTACAGGAGATTTTCGACCTCCGTCCCCGCGCCATCGAGGAGCGCCTGAAGCTGCGCAATCCTATCTACGAGGAGACCGCCAGCTACGGACACGTGGGCCGCGAACCGAAAGTGGTCACAAAGACGTTCCATGCACGCGGCGCCGAGCCCAAGACGCTCGAAGTGGAACTCTTCACCTGGGAGAAGCTGGACTACGTGGACGCCATCCGCGAAGCACTCGGCCTGTAATCCCGATGACATACCTATCCGTACGGCCGCCCCGGTACACGGGCGGCCGTACGGGCAGCAAAGCACCACACCAACACCTGCCTGCGGCAAAGCAGCACCGCGCTGCCACAGACAACGGCCGATGCGCTGCGGCGTAGGCCGCCGGAAAATTTTCCCCCTCCTCTATCCCGTAAAAATACCTGCTACATGAACATCACTGTCTACGCCGCTTCGAGCGGTCAAGCCTCGGACACCTTCCTCCGCGCCGCCCGCGAACTGGGCGCCGAACTGGCCCGGCGCGGCCACACCCTGATCAATGGCGCAGGGCGTACCGGACTGATGGCCGCCTCGGCAGAAAGCTGTATGCAGCAGGGAGGTAGGGCCCTCGGCATAATCCCGCAGTTTATGATAGACCATGGCTGGCAGCACACGGGTATGACCGAATTGATCGTCACCCCCGACATGCACCGGCGCAAAGAGCAGATGGCCGCAATGAGCGACGCCTGCGTGGCGCTTCCCGGCGGTGTGGGCACTCTCGAAGAACTGCTCGAAATTATTACCTGGAAACAACTGGGACTCTACCTCAAACCGATTGTCATCTACAACGTGGACGGCTACTACGACCACCTGCTCCGACAAATGGAAACGGCCCTCTCGGAGCACTTCATGCGCCCGATGCACCGAAAGATCTGGCAGGTGGCCACCACTGCGGCCGACGTCGTGACACTTTGCGAGACTACACCGCTGTGGGATCCCAATGTAAGTAAATTTGCAGCCCTCTGATATGCCGGCTACCTCCGACTCCATACATACTGCCACTGACCTGCCGGTCACTACCCGGCAGGCAACCGCCACTGCGAACGAGCAGCCTGTCACTGCGACCGGGCAGCCCGCCACTGTCCGGCACAAGGTGTCCGCTGCCCCCGACACCGCTGCCGCCGTTCGCCCCGACAGCATCGCCGGGGCCGACTCGCTGCTGCGTCCCGTCGAGGTGGCGCCTTACAGTGACGCACTGATACGCGGGGACAGTGCCTTGCTTCGCAGACCGCCACTGGCTGAAACCGCGCAAGTCCTGTCGCCGCGCAACGCCGGCGAAGCCCTGCCGTTCAGCTTCCGCAGTGATGACTACGTCACGGGACTTCTGTTGCTCCAGCTCTTCCTGACCGTGCTCATCGTGGCCCGCAGTCGCCGCTACCTCGGCGCCGCTTGGCAGGACTTCTTCAGTGCGCGCCATCGCGAGAACCTTTTTGACGAGGATGCCGACACCGAGATGAGCGGCCGCGGATTTCTGTTTTTCCAGACCGCCATCGCGATGGGCTTCCTGCTGTTTGATTGGGTCCAGGAAGCCTTTCCGTCCGTCTCGGCCAGCACTTCGCCCTATGTATTGCTGGGCCTGAACATCGGCCTGTGCTACCTGTGGGCACTACTCAGGATTTTCCTCTACCAACAAGTGAACCGCATCCTCTTCCCGCCCGAAGAGGTGCGCGCCTGGCTCAACGGATTTCTGCTACTCTTCATCTTCCAGGGACTGGTCCTGCTGCCCGTCACGCTACTCGTCGTCTATTTCGATTTAAGTTATACCAGCCAGCTATTAGCCGTCATTTTGACAGCTGTAATCGGCGAAATCCTCCTCTTGTACAAGACTTACATCACATTTTTCAGCCACAAGGCCGGCCCTGTCCATATTATTTTGTACCTTTGTGCGCTCGAAATCATTCCGTTCCTCCTTTTCTGGCGGCTTATGGTTTGGGCAAACACTTGGCTAACTACACTAATTTGAGATAAGCGTAACGCAACGAGAAGTAATGAAGAGAATCTTGATTTCGCAGCCCAGACCGACCTCCGAAAAGTCACCCTATTTTGAAATAGAAAGGAAGTTCGGCGTGGAATTCGTGTTTCACCCGTTCATAAAGGTTGAGTGTCTGAGCCCACGCGAGTTTCGCGCGCAAAAAGTGCAGATATTGGACCACACAGCCGTTGTCTTCAATTCACGGCATGCCATTGACCATTTTTTTAATCTGTGCCGGGAGCTCCGTGTTACCATTCCCGAAGACATGAAGTACTTCGGATTGTCCGAAGCTATCGTTCTCTACATCCAAAAGTACGTGCAGTATCGCAAGCGCAAGGTCTTCTTCGCCGAAAACGGCAAGTGGTCGGAACTGGTACAGCTGATGGCAAAACATAAGACCGAGAAGTATCTCATACCTCAGAGCGACGTACACAGCGATGAGACACACAAACTCATGGAAGCCAAGAAGCTGGTGCATACAGAGTGTGTGATGTATCGCACCGTGAGCAACGAATTTCCTGCCGGCGAGCCGTTTGATTTTGACATGGTTGTACTCTTCACACCGGCCGGTGTAGAATCTTTGCTCAAGAACATACCCGACTTCAAAGAGCGGAATATCAAGCTGGCTTGCTTCGGTAAAGCCACCGCCAAAGCCGTGCAGGAGGCCGGACTGAGCCTGGATTTGGAAGCACCCTCGGAGAAGGCGCCCAGCATGACCGGTTGTCTGGAACTGTATTTGGCCGAGAATAAATAAACGGCCTGCGAAGTTTCAGCAAGCCTGATTAAACAAGAGATTTACCCCAACACAGGAATTAGGAACGGCTTCACGCGGCAAGGCAGGTACCCTCTGCGCGCTGCCATTCCTAATTCCTGTTTTACATTCCCGCCCTCCGTCTGAACGAAGCAAGCGCCGGCGCTGCGCGCCGGCTGCCCATTTGCAAATACCAACCATCATGCGAGCCACCTTTCCCAAATCCGAACACCTGTGTCGCCTTGGCGAAATCGAAAAGCTCTTTTCCGCCGGCAGCAGGTCCGCCACCGTTTATCCTCTCCGCCTGGTCTATCGAAAAGTCAAGGCGCAGCCCGACACGCCCCGCGTGAAAGTCCTGCTCAGCGTGGCGAAGCGACGACTGCGTCACGCCGTGGACCGCAACCGCGCCAAGCGGCAATTGCGCGAAAGCTACCGCCATGAAAAGGAATGCCTGCTGCGCGCACTTGCCGGGGACGAAGCGCTCCACCTCGGGCTGATCTGGCTGGCCGAAGCGCCCCAGCCGTCCGATTTGCTGCGCGCCACCGTCCACACACTGCTGGAAAGGGTGGCCGAAAACCTGGATCGCGAACACCTGAGGCGGTCCGAAAGCACACAACCCGTTCCTACGCAAGACTGATGACCACTTTGTCCCGTTTTTTCGTGAAGTTGCTCTGCGCACCTATCCTTTTCTATCGCCGATACGTGTCGCCGCTCACGCCGCCGGCCTGTCGCTTCACACCCACCTGTTCACAGTATGCACTGGAAGCCCTGCGCAAGCACGGACCGCTGCGCGGGTTGTGGCTGGCCGTGCGTCGGTTGCTCCGTTGTCACCCTTGGGGTGGTTCCGGTTACGACCCGGTGCCTTGAAAGACCTGTCAGTTTTCCCCCACTTCATGGATTTTCACACCCACAACCTCTTGGCGCCTCCCGGCACCGCCATCGTCAACCTGCCGCGGAGCATTTTGTCGTGTCCGGCGGCTTTTCAGCCGCAACCGGCCGCCCTGTATTCAATCGGCATTCACCCCTGGTGGACCGTAGATGCGACCGAGGCGGAATGGCAAAGCCTGAAGCAGTTGGCCGTCCACCCGCAAATTGTGGCTATCGGCGAGTGCGGCCTGGACACCCTGCGCGGCGCGTCCATCGAGGAGCAGTTGGTGTGGTTTCGCCGGCACATAGCGCTGGCTGAGTCCCTTGAAAAACCCCTCACAGTGCACTGCGTTCGATCGTTCCACCACCTGCTCGCGCTCCACAAGGAGTTGCGGCCCCGCAGCCGGTGGACAGTCCACGGTTTCCGCGGCGGGCCGGCCCTTGCCCGGCAGTTGCTCGATGCCGGCATCGACCTCAGTTTCGGCCGGCGGTACAATCCTGCGAGCCTTGCCCTTACGCCGCCCGACCGCCGGCATTTCGAGACGGACGAAGAAGCCCGGTGAAGCCCTCTCCCGCGTGCTTCCGTCCCCCGAAATCCCCGCTGCGTGCCCCCGTCGGCCCCGCTGAATCGCCCAGGCCGTTTGCAGAACGACTTTTTACGCTCTGTGAGGCTCAAAAATAGTCAAGAAATCCCTCCAATTCGGAATAATTTTGTACTTTTGTTTGCTCAAAAGGCCATCCGCCGGCTTTGTAGTGGCCGGCCGCGGCCGAATTGTTCAAAATTCAAGGCAAAACCACAGAAACATCAGGCAATATGGAAGAAATAGAAAAGAGCGGCGTGGACTATTCCGCCAGTAATATTCAAGTTCTCGAGGGCTTGGAAGCCGTGCGCAAGCGTCCCGCCATGTACATCGGCGACATCAGCGAAAAAGGTCTGCACCACCTGGTCTACGAAACCGTGGATAACTCCATCGATGAGGCTTTGGCCGGTTTCTGTACGCACATCGAAGTCACCATCTGCCCCGACAATTCCATCATCGTGCAGGACAATGGTCGCGGTATCCCTGTGGATGAACACCCCAAGGAGCATCGTTCCGCGCTGGAGGTCGTCATGACCGTACTCCATGCCGGCGGAAAGTTTGACAAAGGCTCCTACAAGGTTTCAGGCGGTCTTCACGGCGTCGGTGTCTCCTGTGTAAATGCACTTTCCACCCGCATGATTTCTCAGGTGTACCGCGACGGAAAAATTTATCAGCAGGAATATCATCGTGGCCACCCGCAGTACGCCGTCAAGGTGGTCGGAGAAACCGACAAGCGCGGTACGTGTCAACATTTCTGGCCCGACGACACCATCTTCAGCACGACAGTTTACAAATACGAGATACTGGCCAATCGTATGCGCGAGTTAGCTTACCTCAACGCCGGCATCACGATCACCTTGACCGACCAGCGGCCCGACGAAGAGGGCAACACGCGCCAGGATGTCTTCCATTCGGATCTCGGACTGCGCGAATTTGTCCGCTACATCGACTCTTCGCGCACCCATCTCTTTGATGATGTCATCTATCTCAACACCGAGAAAAACGGCATGCCTATCGAGGTGGCCATTATGTACAATACTTCTTACAGCGAGAACCTTCATTCTTACGTAAACAACATTAATACGATCGAGGGTGGTACCCACTTGGCCGGATTCCGTATGGCGGTGACACGCGTCCTCAAGAAATATGCGGAGGATACCGCTGCCAAACAACTGGAAAAGGCTAAGGTGGAAATTACGGGCGAGGACTTCCGCGAAGGTCTGACCGCCGTCATTTCCGTCAAGGTGGCCGAGCCCCAGTTTGAGGGACAGACGAAAACAAAGCTCGGCAATAGCGAAGCTACCGGCGCCGTAAATCAGGCTGTCGGCGAGGCGCTCTCCGTTTACTTGGAGGAACATCCCAAGGAAGCCAAGCTCATCGTCGACAAGGTCATCCTGGCCGCCACGGCCCGCGTCGCAGCGCGAAAGGCCCGCGAGAGCGTGCAGCGCAAAAGCCCGATGTCGGGCGGCGGACTGCCCGGAAAATTGGCTGACTGCTCCTCAAAAGTACCCGAAGAGTGCGAACTTTTCCTTGTCGAGGGAGACTCCGCAGGCGGCTCCGCCAAGCAGGGACGCAGCCGCGCCACGCAGGCCATCCTGCCCCTGCGCGGAAAAATCCTGAACGTAGAAAAGGCCATGTGGCACAAGGCTTTTGAAAGCGATGAGGTCAACAATATCATCCAGGCCCTTGGTATTCGCTTCGGTATAGACTCCGAGGACAGCAAGGAGGCCAATATCGAGAAACTGCGTTACCACAAGGTCATCATCATGGCCGATGCCGATGTCGACGGTCAGCACATAGCCACCCTTATCATGACCCTGTTCTACCGCTACTTCCCGCAAGTCATTCAGGATGGCTACCTCTACATCGCCATGCCGCCCCTGTATCGCTGCAAAAAGGGAAAAGTCGAGGAGTATTGCTACGATGACGCCGAGCGACAGCAGTTTATCAATACCTATGGCGACGGTACGGAAAACAGCGTGCAGACGCAGCGTTACAAGGGTCTTGGTGAAATGAACCCGCAGCAACTTTGGGAAACCACCATGTGCCCCGAGACGCGACTCCTCAAGCAGGTGACCATCGAAAACGCCGCCGAAGCCGACTATATCTTCTCCATGCTGATGGGCGATGACGTCGGACCGCGCCGCGACTTCATCGAAAGTCACGCTACCTACGCAAAAATCGACGCCTAAAGGCTGTTGCGAAAAAACAAATACGCCCCGCTGGCTCCCCATGAGCCGGCGGGGATTTTTATGTCCCGGCAGCGGATATTTGCCGGCACGAAAAAACCGCCGGCATTCACATGCGGGCGGTTCCAGATGGTATTATTGTAAGTGTTTTAACCCAGGATGCCGTATTTTAGAGCACCCCAATAAAGGATTATAAAAACTTGGTGGCAAATTTAGGGCTTTCTTTTATGGGAAACAAGCGGCTGAGTGCTTTTAATCTATGTTAAGCAACATATTTCCGGTGTTTACGGCCATATGAAGGAGTCCAAATTCTAAATCCAGCGCAATAAATTCCTCATTTCTCGTTCCTAAATTCCCCTTTCCTGCGGCTCGGAATAGCAAAATGGCAAATTCTGCGACTTTGCCTTTGCTCTTCTCTCGCCTTGCACTATCTTTAGATAAGATAGGCTGCGGCTCGGAATAGCAAAATGGCAAATTCTGCGACTTTGCCTTTGCTCTTCTCTCACCTTGCACTATCTTTAGATAAGATAGGCTGCGGCTCGGAATAGCAAAAAGGCAAATTCTGCGACTTTGCCTTTGCTCTTCTCTCGCCTTGCACTATCTTTGCACTACAAAGCAGGTAGTAAGCCAATTACACATACCGGACGCTTGCTCCTTCGGTGTACTTAATTTATATTTCATCATGAAGATAGCATTAATAGGTTACGGAAAAATGGGCCATATTATCGAAGAAATTGCCCTAAGCCGTGGCCATGAAATCGTAAGTATCATTGACATTGACAATCCCGAGGACTTCCAATCCCCTGCATTCGCTTCGGCCGATGTCGCCATCGAGTTTACAACGCCTACTGCGGCTTTCGGCAATTACCAGAAGGCTTGGGCCGCCGGCGTCAAGGTGGTAAGCGGTTCTACGGGCTGGCGCGCGGACCACGAAGCCGAGGTGCGCCGTGCCTGCACCGAGGGTGGTCACACCCTCTTCTGGGCATCCAATTTTTCCTTGGGCGTAGCGATTTTCAGCGAGGTCAACAAATTCCTGGCACGCCTGATGAACCGCTTCCCGCAGTACGACGTGAGCATGGAGGAGGTCCACCATATCCACAAACTCGACGCGCCGAGCGGCACTGCCATAACCTTGGCCGAGCAGGTCTGCGAGCGTTTGGACCGCAAGGCCACTTGGGGCAAGGGCCTCGTGACCCGTCCCGACGGCAGCACAGAGGGCAGCCGCGAACTGCCTGCTGATGTACTGCGCATCGACGCCGTACGCCGCGGCGAGGTACCCGGCATCCACTCGCTCACTTACGACAGTCCCGCCGACCTGATCCAGATTACCCACAGCGCCCACAGCCGCCAGGGATTTGCCCTTGGTGCCGTGCTGGCTGCCGAGTTTACGGCGCGCCATAGCGGTTTGCTGACCATCGACGACCTGATGCAGGAACTCGTCGGCCAATGATTGTACACCCCATAGCACGAAAAACGCACTAAAACCCACATTCGAAACGATATGAGCACAGAAAAAACGAACGGGAAGCCCGCAGCTTCCCCCGAAGAGGAGATAAAAACCACGCAGCCTGCCGGGGGAGAAACCCCTCAGGAGACCG
>SFCP01000035.1 GCA_004558535.1 Bacteroidales bacterium
AACTTTCTGACATGGCAAAGCCCCGGCTTGTGAAAGTCAGGGCTTTGTTTCTTTTAGATGATTATAAAAAGAGGGTGCACCAATTATGACACACCCTCCCGCTTGTACACGTGCCCCGCTGCGGAGGACGATGGAGGAGCTCGCACAGCCCGAGCCATCCTCCGCCCGGAGGGCAAGGGGTCAATCGTCGACGTCTATCAGCCGGCCATCCTTGTTGAATGTCAATTCCAGCCCGCCGGAGAGCTTCACCTCCGTATTACCGCGCTCCCGCTCGATGCGGCAAATGGTCTGTCCGGCATACTTCTCGCTGACGAAAGTGCGGATGCCTTGTGGCACAAGGGCCTGCGGCACAGCCGAAGTCTTTGCATCGACCTCGGTCCAAGCACCCTTGCCGTTGAACTCCACCTCTGTGCCGTCAGCAAAGACTACATCATAGGTCTTACGGGCCACATCGGTGTCCTGCTTTACCAAGGTGATGGCCTTGTCGGGGAAATACGTCTGAATGAAAGTCTGGGCAGCCTGTGGCAAATTCTCTTTTGTGATAGGCTTGTCGCCGGATGCGCAAGCCACGGTGTGCATAGCGATGAAGCACGCCAAGATCATCAACATCTTCTTCATGGTAAGTGGTTTTTATATAGGTTATACATAGGGGGAATTTCCAATTTGAAGGGCAGCGGCGGCGAACCCTTTGCCCGCAATCTCTTCCCTTTGGATGCAGACGCGGCGTTCCAATGTGCAGGACCTACCTTTGAAATAATAACACCAAGGCTCACGACGGACAGGACGGGCAACATTCGACAGCATCGGGCTTCGATGCAAGCAGGCGCGACGATATGGTCAGAAGGAAGTGTAAAATAGGCCTGCCCTTGCGCCCCGGAGGCGAAACCGCACGGGGAATGACCTTTTCCGTTCCGCCGGCTACTGCAAAAATACCAACATTTACCAATACCCCTCGCCCAACTTTTGCAAACAATTCCTTAAAAATCAAAAACTAACGTCCGTCTGTACCCTCTCCTACCCTTTGTGCCTTGCGCTAATTAGATAGACGGCGGCTCGGAGTTTGAACATGAAACCATCCCTCTGAGAATAAAATTATACACATAGCAATAGTTTTTTCGAGAATATCTTAGTTTGTTTCGCTTAAAAGTAGTAGCTTTACGCCAAACACAACAAATAATTGAAGTATGGCAGATTTGAATCGTATCAAGGCAGTACTGGAAGAAAGAGGAATTATGAGTAAATGGTAGGCAAAGACATTACATAAAGGCCCAGCCACATTGTCGAGATGGTGCAACAACCACGCGCAACCGATAGAGCAGCGAGCGCAGATCCAAGCTTGCTTGAGTTATGCCGAGTCGTGACAGAGGAAGGCGAAGCCAACCTGACTTAAATACATTGACACAGATAGCAGAGGTTCTCCATGTTGGATATACACAAGTTGATTTGCCATACCAAAGTGAAGTGAATAGGATATGAGATATACTATCGAAGAGATACGTCAGATGCCCGAAGGGCAAACCTTCGACTGCAAGAGCATTCACATCGAACCGAAGGCTCTCGCCAATACCATTGTCGCTATGGCTAATGCCGATGGCGGCATGATTGCCGTAGGTATATCCGACAAAACTCGCCGTATTGAGGGTGTAGACCAAGACAAGGCTCACTTGAACGAGATACTGCGCACACCGTTCGATTTCTGTGTGCCCACCATTTCCGTTACAACAGAGTTCATGCCTTGCCAAGACAGCGAGGGCAACAACAACCATATTCTGATAATTCATGTTCCTGCCAGTCCTCGCCTCCATGCCAACCAAGCAGACGAGGTATTTTGGCGGGTGGGCGACAAGTCGCGCAAGCTGCCCTTTGAGGAACGTCTGCAACTGATGTATGACAAGGGTGAACGATACTATGAGGACAGCCCTGCATACGATGCCACCATCGAAGACATTGACATGGATGCCGTAAAAGCATACATGAAACGGATTGGTTATGGCAAGTCTCCAATGGAATACCTGCGAGAGAACAAAGGATTCCTAACCTACAAGGGCAATGTGCCACAAGTCAGCACTGCCTGCATACTGCTCTTCGGTAAGCGTCCTCAGAATTTCTTTCCCCGTGCCCGTGTGCGTTTCATCAAGTACTATGGCACAGAAGAGAAAGTCGGCAGGGAAATGAACGTTATCAAGGACGTCACCTTTGAGGGACGCATTCTCGACCAAATACAGAAAGCCATTGACTACCTCGAAACCCAAGTGAAGGAGCATTCCTATTTGGGTGAGGACGGACTCTTCAAGACCGACAGGGAATATCCCAAGTTCGTGATTCAAGAGATGACGGTAAACTCGGTTTGCCATCGCGATTATAGCATCAAGGGAACGGAAATTCAGATAAAGATGTTCGATGACCGCCTTGTTTTCGAGACACCCGGCAAGTTGCCCGGGATCGTCCGTACTGACAACATCCGCCACACCCACTTCTCCCGCAATCCCAAGATTGCCGAGTACTTGAAAGCCTACGACTATGTAAAGGAATTCGGTGAGGGTGTTGACCGTATGTGTCGCGAGCTTTCTGCCATCGGCACGAAGGAACCTCAATATCATCTGGTAGCATTCATCATGAAAGCATCTGTGTGGGCCAATGTATTGGAGGAGGGGCAAGAAAAGGCAAGAAAAGGGCAAGAAAATATTCTGAGCGACAAAAAAACTACCCAGAAAAACTACCCAGAAAAACTACCCAGAAAAACTACCCAGAAAATAAGTGATACGCAAACCCGAATTGTGAATTATTTACGGCAGAACCCAAGAGCAAACCGAGGTACAATAACAACTTATATTAAGGATATCACAGAAGATGGTATCAAATATCATCTAAAAGCACTTCAAGAGAAAGGTATTATAAAACGTATTGGCCCCGACAAGGGCGGGTATTGGAAAGTTCTCTCGGAAGAAGATATGGAGGGTTATAAAAGGGAACTTGAATAAATTTACATAAACAACATCCAATTATGAGTACAAAATTTTTCAATAACAAGACACCGGTCCTTGCGCCAAAATCATGAGCGAATATTTCGGTAATACCATTTTGTACCAAAATACTCGGGGTATTTCGCAGTCGACAGGATGTACCGGTACATGCCGGGCGCGAAAAATTCGGTGAATGGTTGGTGAATGGTTGGTGAATGGTTTGGAGGGGCCAACCCTTCACCCTCATTCCGCTAAGTGTGAGCAGCTTATCTGCGCCGGTGTATAGTTTGCGATAGAAAGCGGCGGAATAAAAGCGTATATACGCGCGCGAGGACTGTGACGCCATAGCGATATGCGCGCCGATGCAGTCTGCGTCAGAATAAAGTATGGGCCCGACGCGACGCATCACTTCGGGCCCATATTTTCAGAGGAGCGGGAACTGCCCCTTATGCCTTCACACGGTTCACGTAAGAACCATCGCGAGTATCTACCTCGATGGTTTCACCCTCGTTGATAAAGAGCGGCACACGAACCACTGCACCGGTCTCGAGCGTAGCCGGCTTCAGGGTGTTGGTGGCGGTATCGCCCTTCAGACCCGGTTCGGTGTAAGTAATCTTCAGCTGCGTCTTGACAGGCATCTCAGCGTAGAGGATGGTCTCGGTCGAGGCATCGCTGACCACGTCGACCACGTCGCCCTCCTTCATGTAATCCACGCCGGTAATCAAGTCCTTGGCAATGGGGGCCTGGTCGAAAGTCTCCTGATTCATGAAGATGTAGTCCTCGCCCTCCTGATAAAGGTACTGGTACTGACGACGCTCTACGCGGACATCCTCCAGTGCTTCGCCGATGTTGAAGCGCTTCTCCAACACACGGCCGGAAACAACGTCCTTGAGCGTGGTGCGCATGATGGTGTTACCCTTGCCGGGCTTCACGTGCAGGAAGTCGATGCAGAAATAGAGTTTGCCATCCATGCGGATGCAAGTGCCTTTTTTAATGTCTTGTGATTTAATCATGGTTGTATAGGATTATTTTGATTTGTCTTAATATTATATAGGAGTACGGCCGTTGCCGTTTTTGCGCCGCAAAATTAGTGCTTTTTTCCGAGAAATGCAGAACTACAGGGCTAAAAAGTTGATAGTTATAGTGAAATGGAAGCGCTGCGCAAGGCCTTGACGCCCTCGCCTACCCGCCCGATGACGCGAAAAGACGCGAAAAGGATTGATTTGCAAGAAAAAGAAAAAGAGAAATATTGCTCGTATGAAAAATAATACCTAAATTTGCAGCCCGAAACCCCTATCCAGCGAATGGCATAGGGGAATATGACATGAATTAATAATAAAAAAGCATAGAAGAAAATGAAAAGAACATTCCAACCGCACAACAGAAAGAGAAGCAACAAGCATGGTTTCCGTCATCGCATGCAGACAGCTAACGGCCGTCGCGTATTGGCCGCCCGCCGCGCCAAAGGCCGCAAGAAACTGACGGTTTCCGACGAAGTACACGGCAAGCGCTAAGATTGTCTTCCCCCAAAAAAGACGCCGAATCCCCCCGGTGTCGCTTCGCCCTTGTGGCTTGACTGCCGACAAGAGCACCCAAAGAGACGGAATGTCTTTTTCAAATCCATACAGCCGAGTTTCTCACGCGAGAAACTCGGCTTTTTTCGGCGCCTTTTTCGACCAAGTCCTAATTAAAAGGCCGCCACGGGTCACTTTTTCAATATTTTTTCATACCTTTGCCCGACAAAAAGGCGAACATTGTGATACAGGGCGAAACATCTTCTGCCGTCGAAGCGACGGTGGGAAGTTTATTGCAAATACAAGGCGGGAAACAGGCGTGTTTCTGCGCATATTTGTTGTGTCCGTACCTTGGGAGCGCCCTACTATCCCCTTGGTACGGTCGTTCGTCTTATACAAGTCCCTGTGTGATAAGGTTTTCCTTTCGCGAAACAAACAAATTATTATTAACATAACACAAAAGAGCTATGAACTTTACCTTATTTGTCACAGCTTTGCTGACAGGTATCTCGTTCGTTGCCGTTGTGACGATTTTAGCAAAGCTGATTTCGCCGCGCAGCTTCAACGAGCAGAAGGAAGAGGCATACGAATGTGGTGTACCCACGCGCGGCCGCTCATGGATGCAGTTCCGCGTAGGTTACTATCTCTTCGCCATCCTTTTCCTCATGTTCGACGTGGAAACGATGTTCCTCTTCCCGTGGGCCGTCGTGATGCGTTCGCTCGGTCCTAACGGATTGGCGGCCGTGCTGTTCTTCCTCTTTGTATTGGTTCTGGGCTTGGCATACGCCTGGAGGAAAGGAGCGTTGAAATGGCAGTAACGAAAAAACCAAAAATCAAGTCTATTCCCTACGAGGAGTTCAAGGACAACGAGACATTCGAATCCTTGGTAGCCCAACTCAACCAGAACGGCACCAACGTCATCGTGCGCAGCCTGGACGAACTCATCGACTGGGGTCGCTCGAACTCCCTGTGGCCCCTGACGTTCGCCACCAGCTGCTGCGGTATCGAGTTTATGGCTGTCTGCGCAGCCCGTTACGACATCGCCCGCTTCGGGTTTGAGGTGACGCGCAACAGTCCCCGTCAGGCTGACGTCATCCTGGTGAGCGGTACGATTACTACCAAAATGGCTCCCGTGCTGAAGCGCCTGTACGACCAGATGGCCGACCCGAAATATGTGGTGGCCGTGGGCGGTTGCTCCATCTCGGGCGGCCCGTTCAAGAAGTCCTATCACGTGGTCAACGGCGTGGACAATATCATCCCCGTGGACGTCTACGTGCCCGGCTGTCCGCCCCGCCCCGAGTCGTTCCTGTACGGCATGATGCAGCTGCAACGCATCGTGAAGGTGGAGAACTTCTTCGGCACTACCAACCGCAAGGAGCGTGATCCCTACGGCCGACAGATGAACAAGGCAAATCAGGAAATTCTAAACGAAGCAGAGGAGGCCTAAATATTATGGAGAATAAAGAAAACATACAACCCGGCGGAGCTACTACGAAACCGGTAGCAGGCGCAGCAGCCAAACCGGCAGCACGCCCCGCAGCTGCTGCAGCTCCCACAGGACCGGCCGAAAACGAACTGACGCCCAAAGTGCTGCAACCCAACGAGGTGTATGCCTTTGTACGGGAACAGTATGACAACGGCTACCTTTTCCTGGAAAACCTCACCGGCATGGACTGGGGCGAAGAGGGACTGGGTGTCATCTATCAGATAGAAAATCCCGAGACCGGCAAGAAGCTGTGCTTCCAAACAGCCACTACGGACCGCCAAGATCCCGTGCTGGCCTCGCTGGTAGACTTCTACGACATCGCCAATATCTACGAGCGCGAAGTATATGACTTCTTCGGCATCCGATTCGTGGGACACCCCGACATGCGTCGCATCTACCTGCGCGAAGACTGGATCGGATTCCCCATGCGCAAGGACGATGAGACTGAGAAGTTTAACCCGCTTCGCATGGACAACGAACCGCTGACCGACGAAACGGTCGGACTGCGCCCCGTCGACGAAGCACGCAAGACGCTGGACTACACCACACAGAAGAACCCAATCTTCACCCCCGAGGACTACGTGGTCAACATCGGCCCGCAGCACCCCTCGACCCACGGTGTGCTCCACTTCCGCGTCAGCCTGGAGGGTGAACGCATCTGCAAGATAGACCCGGTGCTGGGCTACATACACCGCGGCGTGGAGAAGCTCAATGAGCAACTTACCTACCCGCAGACGCTGGCCCTGACCGACCGCCTGGACTATCTGGGCGCCATGCAGAACCGCCACGCGACCTGTATGGTCATCGAAAAAGCCATGCAGGTGGAAGTAAGCGACCGCGTGAAGGTCATCCGTACCATCATGGACGAGCTGCAGCGTATCGATTCGCACATCCTCTTCTTCTCGTGCCTGTGTCAGGACTTGGGAGCTACGACGGCCTTCCTCTACGGTTTCCGTGACCGCGAGAAAATCCTGGACATCTTCGAAGAAACCTGCGGTGGCCGCCTTATCCTGAATTACAACACCATCGGCGGCGTCATGGCCGACATCCACCCGAATTTCCAGAAGCGCGTATCGGAATTTATCCCGTACATGCGTAAGAATATTAAGGAGTACTACGACATCTTCGTGAACAACGTCATCTTCCGCAACCGCGCCATCGGCGTGGGCGTCCTGACCAAGGAGGATTGCATCTCCTATGGCTGTACGGGAGGTACAGGCCGTGCCGCAGGCTGGCACAACGACGTGCGCAAGCGCATGCCTTATGCTGCCTACGACCGCGTGCAGTTCAACGAAGTGCTCCACAGTGAAGGCGACAGCTACGCCCGCACCTTGGTGCGTCTGGAGGAAATCATGGAGAGCCTCAACATCATCGAACAACTGATAGACAACATCCCCGAGGGTAACTACCAGGAAAAGATGAAGCCCATCATCAAAGTGCCCGCCGGCGTCTATTACAGCGCAGTGGAGGGAAGCCGTGGCGAATTTGGCGCCCTGCTCGTAAGCAAGGGAGACAAGAGCCCGTACCGCCTGCACTACCGCTCCACCGGACTGCCGCTGGTGGCCGTGATGGACCACGCCTGCCGCGGCAACATGATTGCCGACCTGATTACCATCGGCGGAACACTGGACTACGTGGTTCCCGATATTGACAGATAAAACCTTTGCGGGCACTTCGTGCGAAATACGAGCCACCAAAGCCCAGCTATTTCGCCTGCCTGCCTTAACCATCAAATTCTATGTTTGACTTTTCAGAAATATCAAAATGGCTGCATGGACTGCTCACCGGAGTAATGCCGGAATGGGCCGCTATCCTGACAGAGTCCGTGCTGGTGGCACTGGCCATCATCACGCTGTATGCAGTGTTTGCCATCGTTCTGATTTACATGGAGCGTAAGGTTTGTGCCTTCTTCCAATGCCGCCTCGGACCGATGCGCGTCGGACCGTGGGGAACGCTCCAAGTGTTCAGCGATGTCTTTAAGATGCTGACCAAAGAAATCATCAATTTGCGCAAGACGGATATGTTCCTGCACAATTTGGCTCCCTTCTTAGTGGTTATGGCTTCGATGGTCACGTTTGCCTGCCTTCCCTGGAACAAGGGTGCGCAGATTATTGACTTCAACATCGGAGTGTTCTTCTTCCTTGCCGTTTCGGGTATAGGCGTAGTGGGCATCCTGTTGGCCGGTTGGAGCTCCAATAATAAATATTCGCTGATTGGTGCCATGCGAAGTGGTGCACAGATTATCAGCTATGAGCTTTCGATCGGTATGACCATGCTGACGATGATTTGCCTGACCGGCACGATGTCCTTCTCTGAGATTTGCGAACAGCAAAGCGTCGAGGGCTGGAACATCTTCCGCGGACATATCCCCGCCGTGCTGGCCTTCATCATCTACCTGGTGGCTGGAAACGCTGAGTGTAACCGCGGTCCGTTCGACCTGCCCGAGAGCGAGAGCGAACTGACAGCCGGCTACCATACTGAATACTCCGGTATGCATTTCGGCTACTACTACCTGGCTGAGTACCTGAACCTGTTTATTTGCGCCGGAATGGCCTCCACGATTTTCCTGGGCGGCTGGGCTCCGCTGCACATAGCCGGTCTGGATGGCTTCAACGGCGTGATGGACTTGATTCCCGGTGCCGTGTGGTTCTTGGTCAAGACTTTCTTTGTGGTATTCCTTTTGATGTGGCTTCGCTGGACCTTCCCGCGCCTCAGAATTGACCAAATCCTGTCACTGGAGTGGAAGTATCTGGTACCCATCACGATGTTGAACCTCATCCTCATGGCACTGGTCGTAGTCTATGGGCTTCACTTTTAATTAGGAGGTAAAAATGGAAAATGAAAATTATTTTGCCGGCTTAGCCTCGGGTGTGAAATCCTTGGCAACAGGTCTGAAAACGACCATGCGCGAGTTCTTCACCAAAAAGATTACGGAGCAATATCCCGAAAACCGCGACCATTTGGAAATGTTCGAGCGCTTCCGCGGCTCACTGACTATGCCGCACAACGAGCAGAACGAGCACAAGTGCATCGGCTGCGGACTTTGCCAGATGGCCTGCCCGAACGACACAATCAAGGTGACAAGCGAATTTTACGAAACCGAGGACGGCAAGAAGAAAAAGCGCTTGGTGAAATACGAATACAACTTGGGTTCGTGCATGTTCTGCCAATTGTGTACCCGGGCTTGTCCGCATGGAGCCATCGAGTTCGACCAAAGTTTTGAAAATGCCGTGTTCGACCGCACAAAGCTGATAAAAGTGCTCAACCACGAAGGCAGCAAAGTGCAAGAGAAGGGATAATGATTTTTTAGGAGGATAGGCCACACAACGGCAGGACCACGTCCTCGCACCTCCTACAAAACTACTTCAATAAAGCGTTTATGAATTCACAAAACATAATGTTCGTAATTTTAGCAACGTTTATCGTGCTCTCATCGTTGGCCACAGTGCTGACCAAAAGCATCATACGCGCTGCTACCTACCTGTTGTTTGTGCTCCTGGGCACCGCAGGTTTGTATTTCCTGATGGGCTACACCTTCCTTGGTGCAGTGCAGATCATGGTGTACGCAGGTGGAATTATCGTGCTCTACGTATTCTCTATCCTGCTGACCAGCGGAAGCCAAGAGAAATTGAGCAAGAACAGCATCGTCAAGGTGTTAGGATCTGCCGCCCTGTCCTTGGTTGGCTTCGCGGTATTCCTCTTTATGCTGTTCAAGCAGAATTTGTTTGCCAGAGTGGCCGCTTTGGGAGCTCCGACCGAGCCCGCCGGCGCCGGCACCCAAAATTCAATCCATGAAATCGGCAATGCGTTGCTCTCTTCGGCCAACGGAGGCTACCTGCTGCCCTTCGAGGCGGTCAGTGTGCTTCTCTTAGCCTGCATCGTAGCCGGTCTGCTGATTGCCCGTAAGTATTAATTTTTAGCACCGGTTTTATGATACAGATAGAATATATCCTGATAATCTCGGCCATCATGATGTTTGCCGGCATCTACGGTTTCCTGACCCGCCGCAGCACTTTGGCCATCCTGCTGTCCATAGAATTGATGCTCAATTCTGCCGACATCAACTTTGCAGTGTTCAATCGTATGCTCTTCCCCACCGGCAGCGAAGGTTATGTGTTCGCACTGTTCACCATTGCCATAGCGGCAGCGGAAAGCGCAGTAGCCATAGCCATCATGATCAACCTGTACCGCTTGTACAAGAAGATTTCGGTGGGCGAGTTGAACAAGATGAAGTGGTAATCGTCCGCTTACACCTTAACCCCTAAGCTATTCAGAATTTATGGAATATACATTATTTATTCTGCTGTTGCCTTTCCTCAGCTTCCTGTTCTTGGGAATCTGCGGCAAATGGCTGAGCCACAAAGTTGCCGGCTGGGTGGGCACACTCAGTTTGGGCGCCGTAGCGGTGTTGTCCTACATCACTGCTTTCACCTACTTTACGGCAGACCGTGTGGACGGAGTCTTCCCGACTATCACAGCTTTCAATACGACTTGGTTGCCGCTGGGAGACCTGCACTTCGACATGGGAATCCTGCTCGACCCCATCTCGGTAATGATGCTGATTGTGATTTCCACCGTCTCGTTGATGGTCCACATCTACTCTTTCGGCTACATGCACGGTGAGCGCGGATTTCAGCGTTACTATGCGTTCCTGAGCCTCTTCACCATGAGTATGCTGGGCTTGGTCGTAGCCACCAACATTTTCCAAATGTATCTGTTCTGGGAATTGGTGGGTGTTTCCTCCTACCTGCTCATCGGTTTCTACTACACGACCCCAGCGGCCATTGCTGCCTCAAAGAAAGCATTCATCGTCACCCGTTTTGCCGATATGTTCTTCCTTATCGGTATCCTGATTTACGGTTACTACTGCAAATCCTTCGGGTTTGAGTTCAACGAGGCCGGCTTTGCCGAAGGAGCTTTCATGCTCCCGACCGCACTGGTACTTATGTTTATCGGTGGTGCCGGCAAGAGTGCCATGTTCCCCCTGCACATCTGGTTGCCCGATGCTATGGAGGGTCCTACGCCTGTCAGTGCCCTTATCCACGCTGCCACGATGGTCGTGGCCGGTGTGTACCAGATTGCCCGCCTCTTCCCGCTTTGGATTCAGTACGCACCCGATAGTCTGAGCATCGTAGTATGGGTTGGTGCTTTCACTGCTTTCTATGCTGCTGCCGTGGCATGCGCCCAGAGCGACATCAAGCGTGTGCTGGCATTCTCCACCATCTCTCAGATTGCCTTCATGATGGTAGCATTGGGCGTTTGCCTGCCTGGTCATGAAAGTGTCATTGACGCCCACGGTTCTCTGGGCTACATGGCTTCCATGTTCCACCTCTTCACGCACGCCATGTTCAAGGCTTGTTTGTTCCTTGGCGCCGGCTGTATCATACATGCCGTCCACAGCAACGAGATGAGTGCCATGGGAGGCTTGCGAAAGTACATGCCCATTACGCACGTCACCTTCCTCATCTCCTGTCTGGCCATCGCCGGTATTCCGTTCTTCTCGGGCTTCAGTTCCAAGGACGAAATCATCACAGCCTGCTTTGAGTATAGTCCTGTTGTAGGCTGGTGGATGACAGCCGTGGCCGCCATGACTGCCTTCTACATGTTCCGTCTGTACTACGGCATCTTCTGGGGTACAGAGAACAAGGAACTCCATGCACACCACACACCCCACGAAGCTCCGCTGTCGATGACTCTGCCCCTTATCGTGCTCTGTATCATCACGGTCGGCGTAGGTATCTACACCACCTTGGGCGGTTTCCTCGGTTGGGGAGGCAGCTTCGGCAGTTTCGTAACAGCCAATGGTGAAGATTACACGATACATTTCAACACCCAGATAGCCATCACGAGCACCGTGATAGCACTGATTTCCATTGCGCTGGCCACCTATATTTACAAAGGCGAGAAGCAGCCGGTGGCCGACCGCCTGTACAACGCTTTCCCCCGCCTGCACCGTTGGGCTTACAAGCGTTTCTACATGGACGAAGTGTATCAGTTTATCACACACCGCATTATCTTCGCTCACATCAGCAAGCCCATTGCTTGGTTTGACCGCCACGTTGTCGACGGTTTCTTCGACTTCCTGGCATGGGGCACCAATGCCCTTGGCTTCCAAATCCGCGGTTTGCAGAGCGGTTCCGTACAGCGTTACGCCTATGTATTCTTTATCGGTGTATTGCTGCTCATTCTCACCATCTTGATCTTTTAAGCCATGAGTAATCTATTGTTTTTATCCATATTCGTACTGATTCCCCTGTTGATGTTGCTGGGCTTGTGGATAGCCCGCACCACCAATCAGGTACGTGGTGTGATGGTGGTGGGTAGCTCTGCGCTGTTGCTGCACTCCATCTACCTCACGTTCGAATTTTTGGCCGAGCGCGAAGCCGGCAATCTTGCCCCCATGCTGTTTCAGGACGCTTGGGTTTGGTTCCCCGACCTCCACATCAACTATGCAGTCGGTGTCGATGGCATCAGCGTAGTCATGCTGTTGCTTTCCTCCATCATCGTTTTCACCGGTACGTTTGCATCGTGGAAACTGAAGCCGCTCACCAAGGAGTACTTCCTTTGGTTCACCCTTCTATCGATGGGTGTGTTCGGCTTCTTCATCACCGTTGACATGTTCGCCATGTTCATGTTCTACGAGATAGCACTTATTCCCATGTATCTGCTCATCGGTGTCTGGGGAAGCGGCAAGAAAGAGTACGCTGCCATGAAGCTGACCCTCATGCTCATGGGTGGTTCCGCCTTCCTCATGATTGGAATTTTCGGCATCTACTTTGGTGCAGGCGGCAATACGATGAACATCCTCGACATAGCCGGCCACACGGGTGGTGCCCAAGCCATTCCCTTTGCCCAGCAGTGCATCTGGTTCCCCATGACGTTTGTAGGTTTCGGTGTGTTGGGTGCCCTGTTCCCGTTCCACACCTGGAGCCCCGACGGTCACGCCTCGGCCCCCACTGCTGTGTCCATGCTCCACGCCGGCGTGCTGATGAAGCTCGGTGGCTACGGCTGTTTCCGCATTGCCATGTATCTGTTGCCCGATGCCGCCCAGGAATTGGGATGGATCTTCCTTATCCTCACCGGTATCTCCGTGGTCTACGGTGCATTCTCGGCTTGCGTTCAGACTGACCTGAAGTACATCAACGCCTACTCCTCCGTATCACACTGCGGACTGGTGCTTTTCGCCATTCTGATGCTGAACACGACCTCCTGCACGGGTGCCGTACTGCAGATGTTAAGCCACGGATTGATGACGGCTCTGTTCTTTGCCCTCATCGGTATGATTTACGGCCGCACCCATACCCGCGACATTCGCGAGCTGAGCGGACTGATGCGTATCATGCCCTTCCTGGCCGTATGCTACGTCATTGCCGGTTTAGCCAACTTGGGCTTGCCCGGTCTGTCCGGCTTTGTGGCCGAAATGACCATCTTCGTAGGTTCGTTCCAGAACGCCGACACCTTCCACCGTGTGCTGACCATTGCAGCCTGCACCAGTATCGTCATCACCGCAGTCTACATCCTGCGTCTGGTAGGCAAGATACTTTACGGCACCTGCACCAACGAGCATCACCTGAAGCTCACCGATGCCACTTGGGACGAGCGTCTAGCTGTCATCTGCCTGATATTGGCCGTTGCCGGCTTGGGTTTGGCACCGCTTTGGGTCAGCAATCTCATCACCGATGGCGTAGCGCCCATTGTGGACCATATCAATTCGGCATCCCACTTGTTGTCAAACAGTAATCCCTTTTAGTAATCTCCTCTGAGGGGAGGGAGTGCACCGTACTGCGCTGATTGATTTTTCTCATCACGGCAAAGTGCCTCCCCACCTCCAATTATAAAAAAAAGCAATATGGATTATTCGCAATTTCTCAACATGAGGGAAGAACTATCCCTGCTGTTGGTTATCCTGCTTATCTTTATCGTAGACCTCTTTGTCTCGGGCGAGAAATCCCGCGCCTGCTGCCTTGAGGGTTGCGAGGCCGAAGCCGGCGGCAAGTCCTGCACCCGGATGGTTTGGCTCACCCGCGTGCCCATCATATTGATGATAGCCCACACGATACTCGGGATGTGTCCCGGTGAAATCAGTGTGGGAGCCACTTGGGAGTACAGCTTCGGCAAAATGTACCAGCACACCGAGATGATGGTCTTCATGAAGAGTATTCTCAACATTGGAGCTGTCCTCGTGATGCTCATGGCCTACCCCAACCTCTACAAAGCCGAGAACCGCATCAAGGCCGGCGAATTCTATTCGCTCACCCTGTTCACGCTCCTTGGCATGTACTTCATGATTTCCGCCGGCCACTTCCTGATGTTCTTCATCGGCTTGGAATTGGCCTCTATTCCCATGGCAGCCTTGATTGCCTTCAAGAAGAAAGACGAGCGTAGCGGCGAAGCCGGTGCCAAGTTCATCCTACTGGCCCTCTTCTCCAGCGCCCTGCTGCTCTACGGCATTTCGCTCATCTACGGTCAGGCCGGCACGCTCTACTTTGACGAAATGGCCATTTACCTGCACCGTCCGAACTTCATCAGCATCCTCGGATTGGTATTGGTCATCACGGGCCTTGGCTTCAAGATATCCATGGTGCCCTTCCACCTCTGGACTGCCGACACCTACGAGGGTGCTCCCACCCCCGTGACCGCCTTCCTGAGTGTCCTTTCCAAGGGCGCCGCAGCCTTTACGCTGATGGTCATCTTGGTCAAGATTTTCTCCTCCGGTCCGTTTATCGAGTATTGGAACGTCAGCATGCAGGTACTCATCGTATTGAGCATCACCGTGGCCAACCTCTTTGCCATCCGCCAAAACAATCTGAAGCGATTTATGGCTTTCTCCGCCATTTCGCAAGCCGGTTATTTGGTTTTGGGTCTGCTCGGCGGCACGGCACAGGGCATGGAGTCCATGGTCTATTACCTGGCCATCTACACCTTTGCCAATCTCGGAGCCTTTGCCATCATCAACGAGCTTGAGCTGGCCAGCGGAAAAGTCTGCATCAGCGACTACAACGGCCTTTACAGCACCAACCCGCGCATGGCATTCTGCATGACCATCTGCCTGTTCTCGCTGGCCGGTATTCCTCCCTTTGCAGGCTTCTTCTCGAAGTTCTTCATCTTCATGGCAGCGTTCAAGGCGGGCTACGTATGGACCGTATTCATCGCGTTGGTCAACACGGTGATTTCGCTCTACTACTACCTGCTCATCGTCAAAGCCATGTATATCAAGTCCAATCCCTCGCCGATAGCCAAAGTCTATCCCAGCCTGCCCGGCGTTACGGCCATTATCCTGTGCGTCGTAGCCACGATACTCTTTGGTGTGTTCAGTGCGCCCTTCAATTTCTTGGGCTTCTACGGATTTGGCATGTGATGATCTCCGCCGGCCTCTCCCGACAGAGGATACAACGAATATTTCAAAAGAAAGTGGACGACCTTCGAGCGGTCGTCCACTTTCTTTTTATCCAATCACGAGCAAAGCCTCAAAGCCGGCATATAAACACAATACGAGGGAAAACTAAGGAAAAATTCGAGCCAAATTCCTCCTTGGAAGTCGGCGAGTGCACTGATAAAGTTGTATTTAAGGTGTTCTATATTTTCCGTCAATCTGCCAAGCAAAGCGGGCCCAAGGCTAACGGGAAGTGGATGCTTTCCTGCCCCCAACGGAGAGGTGCTTTTCTTCTGCGGCCGGCCGACTAAATTTCCTCGGCCCGCACGATGCCATGCATGACGGCGTAGATAGTGAGGGCCGACACACTTTTCTGGTGCAGCTTCTCGGTGATATTCTTGCGGTGCGAGATGATGGTAGCAGTGCTGACGCCCGCCACGCAGCACCTGCGTCTCGCGCGGACTGAGCAGTCCGACGGTAGGCGCAGACGGTGGCATGGGATTTACGCCACGCGACTCGTGGGACTGTCGCGCCAGGCGCAGGATGGAGCGCACCAACTCGTTTTCCTCGCAGCATACGTTGAGTGTGGGAAGGCCGACGGGGAGTTGTCCGGTCTCGGTGCCGTGCACCAAGACGATGGTAGGCACTCGGGCAGCCAATATGTAGGCAGCATCCTCAGTCAGTGCCCGCGTACTGACAAAAAGGTGATGAAAGCGGACAGCCTTCTCCTGTCGCAGGCTTTCACAAGTGGGAAACAGACACGTTTCGACACCCGGCATCATGGCTTTCAAGATGCCGGAGAGACCAATGGCGGCCAGTGTATTTTCATCAATAATAGCTATGCAGGGATGGTGCACGGAGATGGTGTGTTTTTACGTGAGGTAACAGGGGCATCGCCCGCCTGCGGACATCCGCAGGCCGAGGGCAGAGGAGCATCGGCCGCCTCCTTGTCGCATCAGGAGGCTTCGGTAGCGGCCCACTCGCTGGTCAGCGCGCGCTCCAACTCCTCAGCATTCAGTCGCAGGTGGAACTCGCCGTTCTTGGCAATCGAAATGTTGCCCGTTTCCTCCGAGATAATTACCGACAGGCAGTCGCTCTTCTGCGAGATGCCCAAGGCGGCGCGATGTCGCAAGCCGAGCGATTTGGGTATGTCGTTGTCGTGGGCCACGGGCAGGATGCAACCGGCAGCTTTCAGGCGTTTGTGACTGATCACCATGGCGCCGTCGTGCAGCGGACTGTTCTTGAAAAAGATATTTTCGATAAGGCGCTGGTTGATGTCAGCGTTGATGACATCGCCCGACTCGATGATTTCGTTCAGCCCCACGTTGCCCTCGATGACAATCAGCGCGCCTGTCTTTTGCTTGCTCATGCTGAGACAGGCCATTACGATGGGCATGATTTCCTCGCGGTGTACGTTCGTATCCTTTCTCCGGCCGAACCACCGCATCAGTCCGCCCATGTAGCGCCGCGTACCTATGCTGGAAAAGAAATGGCGTATTTCCTCCTGAAAGAGGATTATCAGGGCCAAGGCGCCCATATTGACCAACTTGTCGAGGATGCCGCCCAACAGACGCATCTCGAAGACCTGGGAAACCAGTATCCAGACCAGCACGAATATCAGTATGCCGGAAAAGATGTTGGCCGAGCTGGACTCTTTCATCAGTCGGTAGATGTAGTAGAGCAACAGCGCCACCAATACGATGTCGATCAAGTCGACTATGCCGAAAGTAATCATAGGAAATCAAGAGTTAATGTTGGCAATTGGCCCGCAGCGCGCCGCAAATGCGCACGGCCTCGACGGCGGCCCGCACATCGTGCACACGCAGGATGTGTGCGCCCTGCATCAGGGCGAAGGTATTGAGCACGGTCGTGCCGTTGAGTGCTTCTTCGGGCGTGCTGTCCAGCAATTTGTATATCATGGACTTGCGCGATATGCCCACTAACAGCGGCAGGTCAAACTCGGCGAAGTCGCCAAGCGCGGCCATCAGCTCGTAGTTGTGCGCATGTGTCTTTCCGAAGCCGAAACCGGGATCCAGGATGATATCCCTCACGCCCAGCATGCGCAGGCTGTCTACCCGCTCCGACAAGAAGTGAAACACCTCCTGCTCCAGGTGGTCGTAGTGCGGCGCCAGCTGCATGGTGCGCGGCGTGCCCTGGATATGCATCAGCACGTAGGGGACGCCGAGGCGTGCCACGGTGCGAAACATTTCCTTGTCGAGCATTCCGCCCGATATGTCGTTGATGATATGGGCGCCCCATTCCTCCACACATTGCCGCGCCACGTCGGCGCGAAAGGTGTCGACCGAAATAATCGTATCGGGAGCTTCTCTGCGTACGATTTCCAAGGCACGACACAGGCGGGCAGCCTCTTCCTCGGGCGGCACGTCGTCGGCTCCGGGGCGCGAGGAGTAGGCACCTACGTCTATGATGGTGCCGCCCTCGGCGACAATTTGGCGGGCGCGGGCGGCGATGTCGGCCTCGGTCTGCTTACGGCTGCCGGCATAGAAGGAATCCGGCGTCACGTTCAGTATACCCATCACCACGGGCGTGCTCATATCCAGCAACCGCCCGCCGGCATTGAGGGTGTAGGGAGTAAATTGGTTCATCATGGGGGGAAGGTATGGGGAAGTGCCGTTTTCGCCGGACGGAAGGGGCTTTTTCCCTTTCCGGGAGGGGACAGAAGCCCCCGAAAAGCACTTGAAAGCACAAATTTAAGCAGAATATTTTGTTTCCTCCCAACCCTATCCCCGAAAAATACCTAACTTCGCACCACTAATTCCCAAACGCTTTTTACTATGTCAGTTATAGAACGCTTATACGCACTGTTTTCGGAGCATCCGAACGTGACGAGCGACACCCGCGAACTGATACCGGGCGGCCTCTTCTTTGCCCTGAAGGGCGGCAACTTTGATGGCAACCGATTTGCGGCCGATGCCCTACGCGGAGGCTGCGCCTACGCCGTAGTAGACGACCCGCAGGTGGCCACGGACGACCGCTTCATCCTCGTGCCCGACGTCCTGCAGGCACTCAGCGACCTGGCCGCGCTGCATCGCCGCCGTCTGGGGCTGCCCATCCTGCAAGTGACGGGCACCAACGGCAAGACCACGACCAAAGAGCTGCTGGCAGCCGTACTCGGATGCAAGTTCAACCTGCTCTATACCCAAGGGAATTTCAACAACCATATCGGCGTGCCCAAGACCCTGCTGCGCCTGCGACCCGAGCACGAACTGGCCATCATCGAGACGGGCGCCAATCACCCGGGCGAGATTGCTGCGCTCAGCCAAATCGTCCAAGCGGACTGCGGTGTCATCACCAATGTGGGCATGGCGCACCTTGAGGGCTTCGGTTCCTTTGAGGGTGTCGTACGCACCAAGTGCGAGCTCTACGATGCCCTGCGCCAAAAGGCCGGCGCATTCATCCTGCTGCACGGCGATGACGACATCCTGCGCGCCAAGGCCGTGGGCCTGCCCGCTGTGACCTACGGCGCGCCGGGCCATGGCAATGCCGTCGAGGGCGAAGTCGTGGCCTGCGACCCCTGCCTGCGCTATCGCTGGCGACGCAGCGGCGGCGAGTGGCACGAAGTCGATACGCAGCTCATCGGTGCCTACAACATCCACAACGCGCTCTGCGCCACAGCCGCCGGCATCCACTTCGGCGTGGACGATGAAGCCATCTGTCGCGCCATTGCCGGCTACACGCCGACCAACAACCGCTCGGAACTGGTGCGGACTGCGCACAACGAACTGATTGTGGATGCCTACAATGCCAACCTGACGAGCATGCAGGCGGCACTGGAAAACTTTGCGCTGATGCCGCATCCCGGGAAATTGGCCATCCTCGGCGAGATGCGCGAACTGGGTGATTTTTCGGCCGAGGCACACCGCACCGTGCTGCACAAACTGGCCGAAACGGGCTGCACCGAAGCCTGGTTAGTGGGCGGCAACTACGCAGAAGCGGCACACAGCATCGAGTCAGAAGCGCCCAAGGCGCTGCCGGCCATCCGCCTGTTCCCCGACGCGGAGGCTGTCAAGGCGGAACTCACCGCCCATCCCCTGTACGACCGGCTTATTCTGATTAAGGGGAGCAACGGCACGCGGCTCTTTACCCTGCCGCCCCTGTTGTAGTCCTGCGAAAAAGCCCTTTCCGCCACCGAGTGGAGGCATATACCTTTGCGGAGGCAGTAGCGAACCATCGCTGCTGCCTCCGCAAAGTGTTTACAGGCCGGCCTGCCAAGCAGGCTTTCCTACTTCCGTCTGCCGAACTTGCTCTTCAGAAAATCCAGGCACTCGCTCATGATCTGTGCGCCGAGCCACCGCAGCAGCAGCAGGTAGACCGCTGCGGCTACCCCCACCTTGACCAACAGGCTGACGTATATATTGTCGGACAAAGGCCGCGCAGCCACCCATGCCAGAGCCATAGCGACCACTGCTATGCCGAAAAAGGGCAGGATGTCGCGCAGGGCATCGCGCAACCGCAAGGCAAGCATCCGCCGGGCAAAGGCGTGCCAGACGAACAACCACAGCGCACCGACCACGACGTAGGCTACCACCATCACCCGTATGCCCAGCGGAAACAGACACACAAGGAGCAGCATCTGTACCAGACAGAGGGCGATGGTATTCCACATGTAGACATTGCTGCGGCCCTGACTGATGATGAAATTCGAGTAGAACGAGGCAATGGGCACGAACGCGCCGCCCACACAAAGGATTTGCATCAGTTCGGCGGCAGGCAGCCATTTGGCGGTAATCGTGATTTCGATAAACTCGGGCGCAATCAGTGCCAGCCCGAACAGGGCGGGAAACGACAGGAAAGCCGTCAGGCGCAACATCTTGCGAAAGACGCGGCACCTGCGCTCGGTCTCGTCCTCGCTCAGTCGGGCAAAGAGCGGCTGCGTGACGCTCCACACCATACCGGTGAGGAAGGTGTAGCCCATGCCGGTCCACTTGTTGGCTTGGTTGTAGTAGCCCACCTCGCGCTCGCCGTAGAGGCGGCCCAGGAAGATGCTGAAGAGATTATTGTTGACGTAAGTAAAGATGTTCGTTATAAGCAGTTTGGAGCTAAATCCCAGCATTCCGCGCAGCGGGCGCAGGTCAATGTGCCACGTAGGCCGCCACCGGCAATAGCACCAGCTGCCCGTGGTCATCATCAGGCAGTAGGTGAGGTTCTGCACCGCTATGCCCCAATAGGCGAAGCCGTTCCAAGCCAGCGTGACACCCGTCACGCCGCTCACCACCAGGGCAATCAGGTTGACGATGGTGGACTGGCGCACCATCATGTTCCGAAACAGCCAGGCCCGCAGCGAAGTGCCGAGGGAGGAAATGACGAAACTGAGGAATAGCAGGCGCGACAGGGGGACCAGCACGGGCTGGCGAAACCACATCGCGATGAGCGGTGCCGCCGCAAAGAGAAGGCCGTAGACCAGGACGGAACAAAGCACGTTGAACCAAAAGACGGCGTTGAAATCCTCGGCCGTCACGTTCTTCTTGCGGTTGAGGGCGCTGATAAATCCGCTTTCCTGCAGGGAATTGGCAATGAGCGTAAAGATGGTAAGCATGCCCACGATGCCATAATCGGCCGGTGTGAGCAAACGTGCCAAGAAGATACCAAAGACCAGGTTGAGCATCTGCTGCCCTCCTTGGCTGATACCGCCCCACAGGAGGCCGTTGGCCGTCTTTTCCTTTAAGCCTTGCTCTGCCATCTATACGCTCATTTATTCTTACTGCCTTACTATTGCTGCCGTTGTGCTCAACGTATGCTCACCTTGTGGCTGCTGACGCCGGCCGGTGTCTTCACACTGACCACATAGCAGCCCGTGGGCAACGGCAGGAAGGCGTCGTCGGCGACATTTGCGGAGCGCAGGCGACGTCCGTCGGGACTATACACACTGACCATGCCCTGTGCGGCACTGATACGCACACCACCGGCTTCGGCCTGCACGTCGGCAGCTGCTGCATCGGCCGTGGTCTTCGTCAGTCCCGTGAGGGGCTTTGTGGCAAGTGCTGCGGCATTGATAATCTCGCCACTCTCCTTGTCGATAATCATGACGATGATATTCGTCTCGGCCGGGTTGACGACCGAAGCGGGCATCGGCACTTCATTGACGCAGACGATGGGCCCGTCGGGCTTGATCTCGCCGCTCAGCGTTCCCTCCAGTCCGTTCGGTCCGTAGAGGGCACGGCCGATGTGGTTCATCGACATAGCGGCCGGCGAGGACATTGCGCAGAAATCGCGCAGGTTGGCCTCGATCTGCGCCGGGTCGCTGCCGTACTTCGCTGAGGAGTAATAATTGGCCTGTGCAGCCTTTTGGCCGTCCTCGGTAATGGCAAACGAGAGGGCATAGGGGGAGTCCTTGCACGAGATGCTGAAGTTGGTAGACGTCTCGACGGTGAACATCTGCTCCTCGGCATCCCAATCCACGGCGTTGATCTGTACCGTAGCCTCGGTGGCTCGGTCGCGCACATCGTCCAGGTCGCGCTCGATGCCGAAATCTCTTTGATTAGAACCGTAGTAGGGGTCCGCACCTATGACCAGACGATTGACAGTGCAACCGGGGAAACCGCCAGTGCTGAAATTGTCGAGCACATAGCCATAGTCGGCACACTGGAACTGGTCATTGTAATGCACCGCCACGGGGATAAAGTCGTCACCCCACTTTTCCGACAGCAACTCCATGGCGCGCATGCCGCGCGGACACCAACCGCACCAGGTTCCGGTGAACTCCTCCATCACGATGCGCCGTGCCACGGACTTTGCCCGGTCAATGGCGGTGATGGAACTGTACAGCTTCGGGCCGTCTACGACGGGTTCGTGGGCCACCTCGACGAGCTGCGCAGTCAAGGGAATGCGCACCGGCTCCTCGGGAGCGGCAAAACCGGCGTCGAACGAGGCCGAGCCCAAATAACCTATGGGGCGGTCTATCTCGACGAAGTTCTCCTCGTCGCCCATGGTGCAGCGGAACTTCACCTGCGAGAGGTTGGCCACACCATAGTTGAGGAAGTCCACCTTGAATCCGCCGTACTCGCCCAGGTAAGCCCGGGCGTAGGTGGCACCGGTGAGCTTGAAGTCATGCTCGCGCAGCCCGGCGTCGCCCTCGGTGATGCAGTGGAAATAATAGCCGTAGCAGAGGTTCGGGTCGCGGTAGAGCATATACCGCATATTGGTGTAGTCGTAGAAATACTCGCTGTTGTTGACCTCATCCCACATCAGCCAGGCCGAAAGTCGGTTGCAGGGCACGATGTAGGCGTGCCGCGCCAACGTGTCGGTGCAGTGCATCGTGAAGCCCACGTGGATGTTCATGCTCTTCGAGATATAGGCATCACAGGGTATGTCGACGATGGTGTCGCGGCGGATGCTGTCGGGCAGGTCGGCCCGATAGAGCGTATCCTCGCGGTTGTCGGCATCGATGATGTAGAGCAGGATGGAGCTGACGGGGCAGGCGGGGATAATCGTCTTGACCGTAGTGATGCGGTTGCCCACGAAGTATTCCACCAGTTCGGAACTGAGGACCGTGCTGTGGCCCAAATCATAGCCCGGGTTTGAGGGGTTCAGGTTTTGCACGAGGATGGCCGAATCTACCGGCAGGTTGGTCAGCCACTTGGCGGGCTGGCGCAGTCCTTCGTCCTGCGGGATGGTCACTCGCTGCGGAGCGGGGGCGGCCATCTGCGGAGCACGGGCAGTCAGTCCCAGCGCCGTGACAATAGCGTAAAATTTTCTCATATCGCTTGCGGTTTTAATGGGGATGACAATTGGCAAGTGCTCGCGAAGGGGAAAGGAAAGGGGGAGTTGGCAGAAAGTCCGTCACACCACTCTGCCCTCTCTCCCTTCGTTATGAATTTCAGATAGCGGCTACTTCTCCAACTCCTTGGCGGCGATGGCCTGGTTGGCGGTAATGGCTATCATCTTGTAGACATCGTCGATGGAACAACCGCGACTGAGGTCGTTCACCGGACGGGCGATACCCTGCAGGATGGGACCTACGGCCGTGGCATGGCCCAAGCGCTGCACCAGCTTGTAGCCGATGTTGCCCACCTCGAGGCTCGGCACCACCAGGACATTGGCCTTGCCGGCGATGGGGCTGCCGGGCGACTTGGAGGCACCGACCGAGGGCACGAGTGCGGCGTCGGCCTGCAATTCGCCGTCGATGAGCATCGTGGGGTCCATCTCCTTGGCGATATTGAAGGCCTCCACCACCTTGTCCACCACTTCGTGCTTCGCACTGCCCTTGGTCGAGAAGCTCAGCATGGCCACGCGAGGCTCGATGCCGGCCACAGCCTTGGCCGTGCGGGCCGTGCAGACGGCAATCTGGGCCAGCTGGTTGGCATCGGGTACGGGGGTCACGGCCACATCGCCCATCACGAGCACACCATTGTCGCCACACTCGGGGGCAATGGTGAGCAGAAGCATCGCGCCACTCACGCAGGTGATGCCGGGGGACGTCTTGATGATTTGCAGGGCGGGACGGAGCACGTCGCCGGTCGTATTACGCGCACCGGCCAACTGACCGTCGGCATCACCGTTCTTGATAATCAGACAGCCCAGGTAGAGGGGATTTTTTACCAGCTCGCGGGCCTGCTCGATGGTCATGCCTTTTTTCTTGCGCAGCTCGAAAAGCAGCTGTGCATACTCCTCCTGACGCGGGTGGTTGTCGGGATTGATAATGGTGGCCTTGCTGATGTTGCCCAAGCCCCACTGCATGGCTTTCTCGGCGATTTCTGCGGGGTTACCGATAAGAATCAGGTCGGCTACTTCGTCCGTCAATATCTGGTTGGCGGCTTTCAGGGTACGTTCCTCCGTGCCCTCGGGCAGCACGATGCGCTGCCGATTGGCCTTGGCACGGGCAATCAATTGTTCTACGAGTTCCATAGAGATATAATTTTAGTAAGATTTATAAACATCACAAGGACGCGCGGCACCCGAAAGCGCAATCGGGATGCACTACGCCGTACTTTCGGCAAATTTACGACTTCTTCGCCAATCTTCACCCTGTTTTCGGCGGAAACTTCCATCCATGCGCAAAAGAGCGGGTGCGCAGCGGACATCAACAGCGGGCCGAGCCCCCACAACCGCAGCCCCACCCCGCTCCCGAAAGCCGCGGAGGACCGGCAAGGGGAGGGCGAAAACGGGCACCCCAAGCGGCCGAGATTTAACGTTTTTAACCTCCGGTAACAGACTGCGGCGGACGCGACGAAACTACAAAGCCGGCAGTTTTTTCCAAGTCGCAGGCAGTTGAAATTACAAAGGAGGTAGAAAAAATTATCCGGCAGGTAGTTGCACCCTTCTCCGGGCCAAATCCGTCACTTTCCCAGCTAAAAAAACAGGAGAAAGCCCTGATTTGACGGGACTTTCTCCTATTGCCTACGCAAATATACAAAATATTTTTGGAAAAGCCAAATCGGCCATTTCGCGTTTTAACATTTCGGACGGCCTGCGGGGACGGGCGAGATTTTCCACGCTGTAAGGGCCAACCGGCGGCGATGAAATACAAGTTGCGACCCGGATGCCGAGCCGCAACTTGTTCTATAAATGCACCTTATGGGTATGCCTAATGTCCGGCGCCCCAACGTCCGGTAAGTACGGGCCGGGTGGCAGTCCTTCCCACGCCTCCCCAAGGCGATTTCACGAGGTAGCAGCCTGTGGGCAGCGGTATCTGCAGCGTGGTCGGGCTGTCGGACGACTGCACGAAGCGGTCGGCTACCAAGCGACCGGACATATCGTACACGGAGATGCGTCCACCGGTGCGCCGCGCCGGCACGGTCACTTCCAGACCTCCGTCCACCGGCCTTACCGTCAATGTGCCGAGAGTCATCGAGGAGATGCCGTCCGGATCGAGCGAGAAGTCAACGGGCGCGGCCAGCGTACCCACGATGTCATTGGGGCGATAGGGGACGGAATAGCTCAAGGTGAGCAGTTCGGCGCCGGTCCATGCACGGAAACTGAGCGCAGAATCGGCTGCAGCGCCGGGAATGAGCAGCATCACGTAGCCGGGACCGGCTTCGGTGGCTCCCGACACGGCGGTGGCGCGGCACTCATCGCCATGGAAGGCAGCTACCTCTACACCATCGACGGGCTGCCCGCCGCGGGTCACGCGTCCCACAAGCACCATATTGGTTTCGAAGAGATGATAATCGACGGGCGTGAAATAGTTCTCCACAGCCTCTTCTCCTGCCCGCGACACCAAGGAGGGCTTCGTAGCCGTCAGCGGAGCGGAGGGATAGGTGAAGCGGCAGCTGTCTGCACAGTTGGATTTGTACATATATCCCTCGCCGGGAGTAATGGCGGTGAGCGAGCCTATCCATTCGCTACCCGACCAGATGGCGAAGCGGTCGATGGTCTTCACCAAGTCACCCTCCTGCGGCTCTGCGCCGGCAAAGGCTTCGCCGATGGGCAGCGTGAACGTGGCGGGGTAGCCTATCCAGGTCCATCCCCGGTGCAGGGTGATGGGATAATCGGCAGGACGGCAGGGCCGGCCCTCGACAACGTAGGTGACGGGCGAGGAGGCTTTCGCCATAAAGAGGTCTGTGCAGTTGACCTCGTCGAGCGTGCCGCCTAACTGCTCGCCATAGAAGGCGGTGGCGTTCTTGACGATATCAAGGCGGTCGGCCACCTTGGCAAAGACAGCCTTGGTCTTTTCGTCGTAGGGCTGTACGTTGTACGAATACCAGTTCCAACCCGTATTCAAGGGCACTTGCTGAATCGCGCTGCCGGCCGATACGAAGCGTACGGGCTGGGCCAGGCTGCCGACCACGGTGTTGTGGACGAAGGTCACGCCGGGGTTGGCTATCATCCGGGGATGAACGACGCCGGTGGAGGCATCGTATGCCCGGAAAGTGAGCGCATCCTGCATCCAATCGGGCTGCCCGTAAATGGTCATCATCACGTAGGAAATGCCATAAGCGTCCAAATAGACGGGCTGGGCAAGGCCCACACAGGTTTCGCCATGGAAGGCGGCCAACAGGTCCTCACTGTCATTGCTCAAGCTGCCGTTGAAGACCAGCTGTCCCACCATGTTCATCTGGCAGGTGTACAGGGAGGGATCTACCTGCCAGTCGGGACGCTCGCCCTCTACCTTCAGCGCCAGCGTGAACGGCTCGCTGATGCCTGCACTGCCGGTCACGTAGAACGTGCGCTCATAGCGGCCGACGGAGACGGCATCACTCACCTGGAAGGTCAGTGTCTGGGCAGAGCGCGGCGTAAGGGTGCCCGAGGTGGCTGAGGCAGTCAGCCAGGAGGGCAGGCCGCTGATTTGCCAATCCTCGATATCTCCGCCGCGGTTGATGAGCGTGGCGGTAAAGGTGGCTTTTTCGCCGCTCGGAACGGTGATTTCCTGGGAAGCGGAACCCAACCAGCGCAACCGGTTCTGACGAACGTAAGCCGTCCATACCACCGGTGCTGCGGTATTGCCGTTGAGGTCCTGCACACCGGTCACTTCGAACGTCACAATCGTCCGCTCCAGGTCGGCGGCCGTCTGTCCCTGCTGAGCATCGTCGACCAAATTGATGACAAGCTGGCGGTCGGCTACGGTAAAGTCGGCCAACAGATTGGTTTGCGTGGCATGCTCCTTCAACGCGGGTGACTCATCGGTAATGGTCACCGCGGCGTCGGATGTCGTGGTGGCTCGGCTGTAATCGGCAGGCATGCCGGCGACACAGGCTGAATCGCAAGCTTCGGTATACACCACGCCCTGGCGCAACACCTTTTGCTCGAACGGATAGTACAGCAAAAGTCCGGCTTCGTCGCCTCCCAGCCGCTCGTAACGCTGCGAGACGAGGTGGCTTCCCGTAAGGGTGGCCTTCCACAGACGCAATTCGTCCACATGGCCCACAAAGAGCAGAGAGTCGGCTATAGTAGAGGGGGCCGCACCACCCAAATAGAGATTGGAGGCCGCAAGCGCCGGCACGCTGGATGCCGGTACGGTAAACACGGCCTCACCATCGACATAGAGAGTGGCATTGCCCTGGCGCAGCACATTGAGCGCAAGGTGGTGCCAGCTGTTGTCCAGATAGTTGGCCATAGAGACGCGCAGCGTGTCGTTCGCTGCTACCAAATGCAACCGGCCACCCTCGAACTGCAAACGGAAACGTTCCCAGTCGGAAGTAGAAAGCAGAACCGCATCCTTAGACTGACCGCGGAACCACAGCTCAAGGGCATAGTCGTCCGTATCGAGTATCTGGTCCACATTGGCCATGCCTATTTTCACAGCCTCGCTTCCATCAAGTGCCAGTCCCATGTTGACGTTTTCCAAATGCCAGGAGTCGGCACAAAGCCGCATCGTGCGGTCACGGGCCACGTCGGCAGCAGACAGCCCATGGCCCTCGTCAAACGGCCAGTAGCCCATCAGATGCGGTGTGCCGGGACTGTGGCTTGTGTGCATATCCGCCTGTGCCTCCGCAGTGGGAACGGCCTTGTCCCACAGGGTGAGCTCCTCGATGTAAGCCGAGATGCTGTCGCCGACAACCAGGCAGTCGTTGCCCTCGTATACCGGCAGAAGCGCACCATCGAAGAGCGGCAGGGTCTGCGCGTCATCCGCGACAAGGGCGGAAAGCAACGTGCCGTCCTCGGTATACGTACAGTTCATCGTGAGGAAGCACCACTTCCCGAAAGGCATCGTCTCTTTGGAAGTATATACCTGGCCGCCCCATCCTATGCCAACATGGCCGGCAGAATCCACCTGCACACGCAGGTCCGTGCTGGACCTGCCATGACGAAGGAGGGTTCCTGCACTTTGACACTTCGCCCACAAACTGAAAGTGAAGTCCCAGCGCGACAGGTTGATGGCCGCATCGGTCGTAGCCAAAGCACTCCATGCAGGATCGGCCTTTACTGCGACTTGATGTTCCACGGCTTCCTCGCCCAAAGTACCCAGTACGGTTATATCCGTAGAACGAATGGCGCCGCTCAGTATGTCCTCGTTGAAAGTGAGGGAAATATCGTCACCCACATCCAACACGCCGTCAGACGGCGATGCAGCGCCCAACAACTGCGGACGGCGGGTGTCCTTTACGACCGTGACGATGTCACTCTCGGCCGTCACGCCACTGTACGTGGAAGTAACAGCACGGAACTGATACTCTCCGTCGGGATAGACGCCCTCATCCAGCATGGAAAGGTGTACCTCGAAGCTGCCCGACGGATCCAGCGACTGCTGTCTGAGGGCAGTGTCGGGCTTCACGTAGTACTCCCCTGCAGTGGTCCATGTCGGGCGGTTAGCAAGTTTGTACTGCACACTGACTTTCTCCAGATTCACATAATTGTAGTCGTAATCAATCACCTTGAGGGTCAACTCTCTCTTGTCGCCGGACTGCGTATTGACTACAGGCGTGGGAACTTCGAGGGTGACGGGCGAAGAGGCTTCCACGAAATGCACAGAGATATAAGTGTCGTCGCTGATAGCTCCGTAGACGGAAGTGGGATCTCCCTGATCGCGCGAAGAAAGAACCAGACGGATGTTGTCGTAGGTATCGATATCCGTACTGCCCTGCTCCACATAAATAGTTTCCACCAAGGGAGAACCAGGCGTGAGCTTATAAGAGCGACCGTCGCCGATAACGCCCGAGGGAACGGACACCTTGAGACCATTCGGGTTGGATGCAGGATCTACCTTTAGCGTGAAATAGGACTCCAGCCCCGTAGTGCTGTTGTTGCAAAGGTTCACTTTGAACACACCTTTTCCGCCGCGAGGCACACCCGTAATAAGCGGATTTTCCTGTACCGAAATCTCAGGCACTTCCATCTGCTCGGTAGCGTAGGACAGGATGTGATTGCCCTTTTGATAGTACTTCGTCTTTTTCTCTCCCTCGTAGGGACAACAAGTTTGTCCGCCCCGGTTCACAAAGATATGGCCGAAGCCATCGGGAGCATCGTAGACATCAATACTCAACGCATCAAAGGCATCACCGTCGGCCAGTGTGAAACTGCGGACCTCGGAAGTACCGCCTCCTAAGTCTACGCCCCATCCATTTGAAACACTGAGTTCAATTTCACATTTCACACCATTATCTTCAGCCTTTCCATATTTTTTGATAGTAGTTGTGAAAGGGTACTCTATATTGAAAGAGTAACCCAGCGACCCACTCCCTGAATGTGAATCTACGGTTTCATAAGTAAGAGAAGTGCCTCCGTCCAATGAATAGTTCTTATAAAGATATTTATCTCTTTCCTGAATAGCTATTACCTTCGCCTCTTCATTGGCCTCCAACCATTGCTCCCAAGCTTCTATTGAGGAATTATAGCTTTGCACCCTATCGACATATTTACCATCTTCTGAGGGGGGATTCCATGTATAGGTACCATTCTGTCCATAAGTCGGATCGTCTTCCGAGACAAGGCTCACATAAGTGCAGTTCTGGTCATCGGGGCCATCAAACAAGTTGTTTCTTGTTTCTATCAAGTTAGGTATTAGCGTATTCTCAATATAATACTGAGAATATACAAAGGTGGTGGTCAGCGAATCGGAAACAATGGACGTCTCCTGCACATCAAAATGATACAGTGTATCGGAAGCCGCGCCCACCGACAATACTTCCACACGCACTTCCTGCCCCTCGCCCAAAATAAGGTTGCCGGCTACTCCAAAGAACAAATCTCCCTCCGCTCCGACGAACTGGTATAGGAAAGGCCCTCATCAAACCTTGCTCTTCCAAGCATAGCAGTGCCTACTTCAGCTTCGGTTCCTACAGCATCGCCAGTGAGTTCAAAAGTTTGGAGTGTGGGTGATATCTGCCCTTTCGTTGATGTGAATTTAAATCCAAAACTAAGATCCTTTTTTTTGCCGATACCAAATTCAAAATTAAAACTCTGTCGAACTGTCGTGCTGAACGACGAGCCTTCCTTCATGGTAGCGTATGAGCCTGAGCCACCCGGATCCCGAAGGATGTAGGTAACCTTATCGGGACCCATTGTCACAAAATTATTGCCGTTAACTTGCCTCCATCGTTCCACTTCCAGATCAGGTCTCCGCGGGAAGTCGTTGCCGAGATATTGAGGTTACGCGTGAAGTTGTCATTCACATTGGGGAAGAGGGCTTCCCACTTATACGTTGCCACGCCATCCTCATTCAGACTCAGCAAAGTATCGACGACTTCAGCGATGTCGCCAAATCGCATATTTTCCTCGTTGTCGGGAGCATATACAGACTTTACTTCCGTGCCCAGTTCGTTGGTAATAGTCAACTGTGCGCCTTTCAGGGGCACATAGTCCTCACGTGTAATCACATCCGGGTCTGCATTCCAATAGCGCTCGGCCGCAGAAATCTCAAATTCGTACGACGCGTATTGATTAAATACCGGATAGGTGAAAAGTTCGGGGTGATATTTACGGTTCACCACGACTTGGTTACCCAGACTGTCCTTGAAAACCACATCGTCCTCGCCAAAGAAGCCATCATCCCGTCCTTTCTGGGTGACATGTATGACGGGGTCGGTATGATACACACAGTAGAATACACCGGCAGAGTAGAGCGAATCTGCCCGGGAGGACATCACAGAGTCTGGGCGGACCGACAGGGCTGTCATCAAGGGGTTGGTCACATCTATCGGCGCATAATCCTGTGCGTCAATCTGAATGGTATCATTGCTCGGGATGCTGATTTCCTTTACCAAGTAGGTAAGTGGCGGCACCTCGACCGAGAACTCGCCTGTGAGGGAGTCGGTCAAAATTACCAAGTCGACCGTCCGATCTGTGGGGCTGCTGGCCGGATACCAGGCCCTGCTGTGCACGGAGTCGTTCTTGTTGGGGATAGCCAGGTCGGTCTCATTGTCGGTAATTCGGTCGGTTGTTCCCTCCACTACATACTGCTGATTGAGGTGATAGCCCGATGCGGGATCCAGTCCGAGGGTGATGCGTGCCCGGCCGATATTGGCCTTGCTCAATCCGAAGCCCAGGGGTTTGTCTCCCTCGATGTCACCGCCGACCACACGGCCCGTAATGCTCACCTGTGTCTTGTCGAAGAAACGCACATTGGTCAGCGATTGCGTGAATGTATAGGTTTGGCCGATATTCAAGGGGTCTTCGGGAAAACGTCCCGAGGACTCGAAGCTGTGGCCGGCCTTGAAGACCTGTATATAGTGGTCGCCGATGGGCACGGAAATCGAGAATTTTCCCTCGCTATCGGTCCGGACGATTTCGCCGTCGCGCACACAGGGGACACCGTCTACCATCAGTTCGACCCCGCTCACGGGAATATCGGTATTGGTAAAGTAGACGGTGCCGCTCACGGGGAAGGAGCTGACATCCTTGAACGTGATGCCGTCGTGCGTCAAGGCGTCGACATTGATGATACGCGAGGTGTACTGCGGCGAGAACTCATGCGTGCCATACACGGGGCGGATCTGATAGGTCGTACCGCTTCCGGCAAAGGGTATGCTGCTGACAAGGAACTCTCCCTCGTCATTGGTTCGTCCGTAGAGGGCCAGCTGGTCCTCTGTGGGCACCTGGGAAGTAGGACGAGCTCCCCCACGTATCACGCCATAGTGGTTGTTGGCCGCATCTCCCGTCTTGGAATAGTCGTAGGCATTCTTCGTACTGATGCCTTCATCCAGAGGCCAGTAGGCAACGAGGTTGTTTTCCTGTCCGCCGAGCACACGGTCGTAATTATCCAGCAGCTGGGCATCCGACAAATCCACAGACCACAGGCGCACATCGTCGATGCAGCCGTCGAAGCCGCCCGTGGCATCACAGGAGCCGGCCACCACCAGGCTGTCGCCGGCGTTCCACGCAAAGGGAGTGGCATCGTCGATACTTTCCCCGTCTACGGTCAGTGTCACAGGGTTCACCACGCGGACGGACCACCCGTTTGCCTTGCTCCACGACAGCGTGACATTGCGATAGACGTTGCCCGGCAGATACAGGCCCGTCGCGTGTTCGGTGCCCGAGGTCCGCAGTACCAGCCGGCAGGTATCAGCCAACTGGCTTTCCGCCGACACGACGGGGCGCAGCAGCAGGGTCGCCCGTCCCGCCACGTCATAGAGGGTCATATCCGTAACCGAAGCATCTCCTATGTCCGGACGCACGTAGCACTGGGCAGAGAAAGCATCGACGCCGTCAAGGGCATCCTCACTCGATATACCGCTGCCTTTTCCCGAGAACTGCAGGGCGTAGAACTGGTTCTTGGCCGAGGAATTTTCGCCCTGCGACACCAGGATGACCTTGACTCCCGGCACGCTGTTGCCGCCGCTATAGGAGATACTGCCGCCGATGATACCGCGGTTCTGGCCAAAACCGTCGGTCGTGAGCACGAGGCCAGTTTCCAGGAAGGTATTGTTTGTCACATCCTGGTCGTAAAGGGCCACCTTGTATTCGTAATACTTGCCCACGCTCTCACTGCTCAGCTCATCCGTATAGCGATAGGTAGTCTGCGTACCCTCCATCTGGTACAACTGCACCCAGTCGCTCTCGGACACAGAGCCTAATGGCCTGCGATAGATACGGTACTGGGCCTGCGCCGTTCCCACATGCTTCACGGTCCAGGTCAGGTTGACCTTCTGGCTATACGTTCCGCGGTCGGCCACCAAGGTGAGCATCTGCGTGCCGCCCGTGATAGTTCCGTTGACCACGTTTTGCGAGTAGAAGGAACTGTCCATAGCTTCGGCCTTGACCATATAGGAATAGACCGTTTCCCGGTTTTCGATGTCATGGTCCTTGTAGGTGGTGGTCGAGGCCCCCTTGCTGCCGTTCACCGTGGCCACTGCCGTCATCACGGCGCGGGTGTCCGCCTCGCTTCGTCCGGCCACGAAGGGGGTCCGGTAGATGGTGAAGGGTACACTCTGCTGCAGTGCCGTGTGGTCGATGGTCAGTTCGAAATAATCGTCTTTGCACTCGCCGCCCAAGGTTATGCTGAATTCGGGGTTGATGGTCACTTCCGTCTCGACGCTCAGCTCGGTGATTGGTACGCTTGCATCGCCCGCCGCATTGGGGATACAGGACACGCAGAACTTGTACGTCCGGCCATAATCTTGCGCGGGATCTACCTGATAGGTAAACGAATAGGTATTGTTGAGCTTTGTGAAGCTGGTACTCTTCAGTATCACATACTTGTTGGTTGCCTCATCATAGCGATACAGGTACCACGTGGCAGCACTGGAGTAGTGATCCTTGTCAGCCACCTCAGTGCCCCAGGTGAAAGTGACGGTTTCTTTCCACGGGTCGTACTTGTAGGTGAAATCCGACCCATAGCTCGCGCCGGGCGAAGCCACCACGCGGCCGGCCTGCTTGGGGCGTGGATAACCCGCGGACACAACGGTGGCTGCATCCCGCAATGAGTCCGGCCGAAGCGCATACTCGCAATGATAGGGGAAGAGTATGGTATTCGTCTTGGCATTATGGGCGAACGTCTCCGTTTGACTGTCCTTGCTGAAATAGCCGGTATGCAGCACCGAAGCGGCATTGTCCACGCGCTTCGACTCATTATCGTCGTTTTGCCAGCCCGTCGTATTGCTGTAGACGCGCTCGAAAGTCACGCCATAGCGGTCGGGCTGGAACCAATCGCACGAATCCGGACTGAGGGTCTTTCCGTTCACACTGCCCGAGGCTGTCCCCTTAATCTGTTCGTAGCTGGTCGACGAACTGTTCAAGTCGTACAGGCGTATCCGCACTTCATCATAGGCATTGTCCTTGAAGGTGGGGAAATACGAAGGAGGGGTGTAGACCAGCCCCGTCTCAGTCTTCTTGATTGAGCCGAAACCACTTGGCATATTGCACTTTATCTCAGCTGTCTCAAGGTAGCAGCGGTCGGCATTGGAGCAAACAATCACGTCGTAGACGCCTCCGCTGGGCTCATAACTGACGGGGCCGGTGTATTCGCTGGGCTTGAAATGGATGGGGCTGGTGTAAAAGCCTATATTCCATTTCCTCATCTCGTTATCCAGTTCCTTCGAGTACTCTGGGCCCCACCAGTACACCTTTTCTTCATCCGTCTGGCAGTCATGCCAGATACCCACAAACTCCACCGTGTGGCGAGTCCCCACCCGGCTGTTCTTGAATATCACCTCCATTTCCGAGATGACGTTCTTCGAGTCGTCCTGCGTGCTTTTCTCGCTCAGGTTGAAGCGGATAAAGGCACTCTCGGTGGCTATCGAGCGCTCACTCCACCAGCGGTTGTCGTCCTCCTCGTCCTGTCCCACATAGAACGTGTCGAAGCGGGGCAAGCTGGAGCGGGGATCGCTCGAACTGAAACCCTTCGAACCGATGACCGCCTCCACGCGGCCGTCTATCAGGATGTACACATGCGTGTTCTCTTCGTAGAAACAGTTGTCGTGGTCGAAATTGAAATGGGCGTACTTGAACTTCATCGCCCACAGGTTCGACGTGGCACTGACACCGACATCATTATACGTGACAAAGCCTTGGGACACGATGGATACCCATGGATTGTGAGCCCGCAGGGCGGGGGCAAAGCCGAGGGAAAGCACCAAGGCAAGCGACAGGGTGAGGGTGACGCAGCCAGCTGTGCGCCACAGGGTACGAAAGTGGTTAGCAATCATCTGCATACTCTACATGGATGGTAAGGTTTGACAGGATAAACAGGAAAGGAAAGAAAAGGAGGAAACAGGCCGGGGCAGACAAGGTGAAGCGAATCCGCCGTCCACCATACATATACTCCTACCCTTTCCGAAAAAAAACGTCCCGCGACTGGTTTCCACAAAGAAGCAAGGAAATTTGGGCGCAATTTAAGAATTCTTTTTGAGATGCCGACGAATTTTCTACCATTTTCTATGACTTTCCGACAATCCACAGCCCGGACCGACACATCCACCGCCCAAACAGACACACCTCCCGACCGCCGGCCCATCCACAGCCCGGACTGACACGCTTCCCGGCCGCCACGTCGGCAAGCCTACCGCGCTTCAATATTAACGTTTTTAACCTCCGGTAACAGGCCGCGGCGGGCGCGATGAAACTACAAAGCCGGCAGTTTTTTCCAAGTAGCAGGCAGTTGAAATTACAAAGGAGGTAGAAAAAATTATCCGGCAGGTAGTTGCGCCCTTCTCCGGGCCAAATCCGTCACTTTCCCGGCTAAAAAAACAGGAGAAAGCCCTGATTTGACGGGACTTTCTCCTATTGCTTACGCAAATATACAAAATATTTTTGGAAAAGCCTGCGCCCCCGGTGCTTCCCGCCCGGCACGACTGTCGGCTCGCTTCTCATCAAAGGCCCGGCCGGCCTTCTCGAAGTCGCGCACAGTGCGCTTCATCTGGCGATTGACGCGCCACAGCTGGAGGAAAATCCGCCACAGTCCCGTGACGAAACTGAATATAAGAAAGAAGATAAATCCGGAGAACAGAAAAAGTAGACAACCTTTCATAATAAAGTCTGGGTAAGTTCCTGTGAGGGGAATCAACGAGCCATCCAAGGGAGGGGAGCGGCTGCGTCAGTTTTTTCGAATGGAGAGGAGATTGTTGAGCAAGGAGACCAGCACGTAGCACACGATGACCAGCGAAAAGCCCGTCCAGCCCATCGCAACGAGCAGGGCGGCACTTACGGCGATAAAGCCGTAGCGCAGGGCGTTGCCACGCCAGCCAAAGTGTTTGAACTTCAAGGCAAACATCGGCACTTCGCTGACCAAAAGCCAACAGGACAGGAGAGCGAGGGCCGTCAGGGCGAGTCCGCTGTGAGGCCAAGCCACCAACCAATCATGGCCTCCCACCACCAAGGCGCTCCAGAAGAGGGCGTTGGCCGGTGTGGGCAATCCGAGGAAGGTGGTGCTTTGCCGCTCGTCCAAATTAAACTTTGCCAAACGCAAGGCCGAGAATGCGGCGATGAGATATGCCACGTAGGGGAAATAGTCCTTGACAAGGGGAAGGCTGCAAGGTATTGAGACCTCGCTCAGCAACGAGAAAAGTACAGCGGCGGGGGCAAAGCCGAAAGTGATGTCGTCGGCCAGCGAATCCAGCTCCTTGCCAATGGGCGAGGAGACGCGGAGCAGCCGCGCCGTGAAGCCGTCGAAAAAGTCGAACACGGCTCCTACGATGATAAATGTCAGCGCCAATTCGTACTTTGCCTGCAGGGCAAAGGCGGTGGCAATACATCCGCTCACCAGATTGCCGCAGGTAATCGTATTGGGTATGTGCTTCTTGATCATGAATGGCGGTTAGGAGTTCGCAGGTTTCAGGTGGCCGATGACAGTCTGGTTGCCCACGGTGGCCTGTCCTACCTTGACGTTGATTTCTGTGCCGAGGGGCAAATATACATCGACGCGGGAACCGAATTTGATAAATCCCATGTGCTCGTCGATGTAGCAATCATCGCCCTCGTTGGCGTAGGTCACGATGCGACGGGCCACGGCGCCGGCTACCTGCCGCACCAGGACTTCCTGGCCCGCGGGGGTCTCAATGACCACGGTGGTGCGCTCGTTCTCGGTGCTGGCCTTGGGCAGCCAAGCCTTGCAGAAATTGCCCTTGTGATGCCGTGCCACCTTCACGAAGCCATCCACGGGAAACCAGTTGGCGTGTACGTTGACCACACTCATGAAGATGGAGACCATAATACGCCGGTCGTGGAAGTATTCGTTCTCGTCGACTTCCTCGACTACGACTACCTTGCCATCGGCTGCGGCCACGACGGTATTGGTCGTTTCACCGTTGAAAAGGCGGATGGGACAGCGAAAGAAATTGATGATGATGAGGCAAAGCACCGTGGTGATGGCCAGCACGATATAGAAAGGCCACAGATGGCTGTGCCTGAACAAAAAGAACAACAACCCGTTGATAGCGACATAGAGCCCCAGGCTTAACAGCAGGGTGTCCGTTCCTTCGCGATGCAACCGTACATTTTTGATTCTTTTTATCCTCTTCATCTTATATGCATTGTTTGTAACTGCAAAGGTAGTAGTTTTTAATCATTTGCCCAAGGTTACATACGAAAAACCGCCACTTAGGAAGGACTTAGGCGGCAGTTACGTGGATTTTGGGCGTATTCTTTAACGCGACGGTTGCTTGCGCAACTCCCAAAAAGCAACGGCCGAAGCGGCGGCCACGTTGAGCGAATCGACGCCGTGCTGCATGGGTATGCGCACCACGTAGTCGGCGGCTGCAATGGCCTCGCGGCTCAAGCCGTCACCCTCGGTGCCCATCACCAAGGCGAGCTTCGGCTCCTGCTTCAAGGCGGGGTGGTCCAACGGGACGGACTGGTCGGTCAGGGCCATGGCGGCGGTCTTGAACCCAAGGTCGCGAAGCGCTGTCAAGGCAGGGTCGACGACAGCCCAAGGCACCAAAAACACGCTGCCCATGGACACACGGACGGCACGGCGGTTCAGCGGATCGCAGGACGAGGGCGTGAGCAGCACGGCATCCATGCCCAGGGCTGCTGCCGAGCGGAAAATGGCGCCGATGTTGGTCGTATCGACCACGCCGTCGATGACTACCACGCGCGAAGCGCCTGCGCAGACCTCGGCCACGCTGCGGGGACGGGGCCGACGCATGGCACACAGCACGCCGCGCGTCAGGGTGTAACCGGTGAGGCGCGCCAACAACTCGCGCTCGCCGGTGTAGACGGGGATGTCGCCACAGCGGCGCAACAAGTCGGCGGCATCGCCCTCCAGATGCCTGCGTTCGCACAGCAAGGCGGTTGGTTCGAGCCCCGCTCGCAGGGCTACATCGATGACCTTGGGACTTTCGGCTATGAAGATGCCCTTTTCCGGCTCCAGGCGGTTGCGCAGCTGCGCCTCGGTCAGTGTGGCGAAGACCTCCAAGCCCGGATGCTGCAACGAAGTGATAGTCTGCAGGTTCATTAGGGGATACGGATACTTTTATATACGGAACGATGATACTGAATCGGGCCTTGGCGTACGCTGCCTCCGGGACAGAAGGTACGGCCTGCCTATCTCTCGAAAAATAGCGGAATGGCCATTAACGTTCGTCGGCTTTGCCTTTCTACATTGAACGTTAAGGACCATTCCGCCATTTTGTTTGTTTTGCGGAGGTGCACAGCTGAGGGAAAAAGTTCCGCCCCTATCCGGGCTGCGCTGCCTCCGGCCTAATGCTTATACCACGGTTTTAGTTTTGGGAGGCATTGAATCTCTTCGCCTGCTCTGCTATCAAATCTGCATCGTCGAAGTAATTGATCTTCATGGCTCTGCGCACGTCATCCAGGGTTTCTGCGGCTACGGCACGCGCTGCTTCACAGCCCTTGCGGAGCATTTCGTAGATGGCAGGTATGTCCTTCTGGTACTCCAAACGGCGCTGACGGATGGGCTCCAACTCCTCATTGAGTATCTTCTCGAGGAACTTCTTGCACTTCACGTCGCCCAATCCGCCCCGCTGGTAGTGCGCCTTCAGTTCATCCAGGTTGGCATAATCGGGCCAGTACTCGGCGAAATGCTCGGGGCGGCAGAAGGCATCCAGATAGGTAAAGACGGTGTTGCCCTCGATATGTCCGGGATCGGAGACGGCCAAGTGAGTCGGGTCGGTGTACATCGACATGACTTTCTTGTGCATCTCCTCCGCGGTTTCGCTCAGGTAAATGCAATTGCCCAGGGACTTCGACATCTTGGCCTTGCCGTCCGTGCCCGGCAAGCGCAGGCAGGCGCTGTTGTCGGGGAGCATAATCTCCGGCTCGACCAAAGTGGGACCATAGATGTAATTGAAGCGGCGGACTATCTCGGTGGCTTGCTCGATCATCGGCTTCTGGTCCTCGCCGACCGGCACGGTGGTGGCGCGGAAAGCCGTGATGTCGGCGGCCTGGCTGATGGGATAAGTGAAGAAGCCTACAGGAATGCTCTGCTCGAAGCCACGCATCTGGATTTCCGTCTTTACCGTGGGATTGCGCTGCAAGCGGCTGACGCTTACCAAGTCCATAAAATAGAAAGAAAGCTCGCACAATTCGGGTATCTGGCTCTGGATAAACAGCGTGACACGCTCGGGGTCCAAACCACATGCCAAGTAGTCCAAGGCTACCTCAATAACATTCTGACGTACCTTCTCGGGATTTTCCATATTGTCCGTCAGGGCCTGCGCATCGGCTATGAAGACAAACATCTTGGCGTAGTCTCCGGCATTCTGCAACTCCACCCTGCGGCGCAAAGAACCTACATAATGTCCGATATGCAGCCGACCGGTAGGTCTGTCGCCTGTCAAAATCACTTTACTCTTTGTCATACGTATTAAATTTGCTCGCAAAGGTACTGTTTATACTCGGGAAAACAAAATTTCCTCCCTAAAAACCCCGCGTCATAGCTGCACATGGCGCCACTTGCTTCTCAAAAAATAAATACCGCTCAGTGCCAACGTAATCAGACTGTACATGTGCTCACTCAACCAACACCAAGGCAAAGCCAACCGCCCGGGATATATCAGCGACAGCACAAAACATACATAGACGACCATCGCTGTGATTCCTATATAAAAGGCACGACGCGTGTTGCCGGTTCCCATGACGGCAGACAAAAGGATATGGCCCGGCACAGTCAGCAGGTAGGAGGTAAGCAGGACGTAGAGCGAAGATCTACCGGCCTCGATACAGGCGGGATTGGCCGTATATATACGCAACACGGCCTCGGGAAACAGGGCAGCGAAGAACAACATGGGCACCACCAGGCAATAGGCCATCGTGATGGTGCGACGAAGAAGCAGAGGGACCGATTGGAGAGCACCGCGGCCGATAAGGTTGCTGGTCAGCGTGCTGGTAGTTGCCGCCAACGCGCTGATGGCTATAAAGAAAATGGATGATACATTGCGCACGATATTCGTCACAGCCAGCTCGAAAACGCCCAATTGCTCAACAGCCAAGAAGAAGATGAACCAAGTGACCAGACTGAGCGAATTGTGAACCATAGTCCACACAGACAGACTGAGGATGCGACGAAACATGGACAGACGAAACACGGGAAGATGGTTGAGCGCATACTTGGCATAATCGGTGTGGCGCACCGTGTAATAGACAAAATAAAGCATGGAAAGCCCCTCACACAATACCGTGGCCAAGGCTGCACCGGCGATGCCCATCCGGGGGAAACCAAAGTGGCCGAAAATTAGCACATAATTCAACACCACATTGCAGACAACCATGAGCAAGGAATTGTAAGTAAGTATCCGCGTCCGCGTGGTGGCCACATAAAAAGCACGGAAAAGTACGGCTACATAAGCAAAAAAGAAACCCGGCAAACGCCAATGTAGATACTGACTGCTGGCCTCTACAAGGGGAGAAGAATCTACCCAAAACGAAAGAAGACGAGAAGCAAAAAGAGAAATACAACCCGACAATACAAAGGCAAATACCAAGAGGATGACCAACGTGTGGTAGAAAATACGGCCTACCTCCTTGTGGCGCTCCTCGCCATTGCGACGCCCCATAAGTATCTGCGTACCGGTGGCCAGTCCCATGCCCAACATGAAAACGGCCGTATAAAACAAACCGCCAAGGGCAGACGCACCCAACGCTATCTCACCATCCTCATAACGTCCCAAGAATGCAGTATCCGTCATCCCCAACAGCTGATTCAACAACACGCTGATAAGGATGGGATAGGCAAGCTTCCATATATCTCTGTAGGAAATACTGTTCATCACGGACTGCAAAGTTACAAATAAGTAGCGAAAAATACTGCGTCACTCCTTTGTAGGAAGCATTTGCTCCTTTGTGGGATGCTGTTTGTCCTTTGTGAGAAGCATTTACTCCTTTGTGGGAAGCTTTTTGTCCCTTGTGGGAAGCATTTTTTCCTTCATGAGAAGCATTTACTCCTTTGTGGGAATCATTTTGTCCCTGAACCATTACGCAGCTCAGCCTTTATTGCTATTTTTGCCAAAGCACGGCCAAACGAACGCGCTTCTATTTTCTCTCATCTAAAAAGAAAAATAACCCGCCAAGCGGCACCATTCCACTTATCGCACATCTCATCCCCTAAATACGACTGAATATGATTACGGTTTACGTTATGGAATCCTGTGCGGACTGCGCACATGTAAAAGAACAGCTGAAAGGCAATCCGCACTTCAACATAGTAGACATTGGGCAACACGTACGCTCACTCAAGTCCTTTCTGCATCTACGTGACACCCGCACAGAATTCACTACAATCAAAGCGCGCGGAGCAATTGGCATTCCCTGCTTCGTACAGGAAGACGGCAAAATCACATTTGAACTGGACAACATCCATATAGAAGAGACTTCCGGCAGCATAGCGTGCAGCATAAACAGCACAGCGAGCAGCATAGACGGCACAGCGAGCAGCATAGACGGAGCAACATGCAACATAGACGGAGCAACATGCAACATAGACGGAGCAACGAGCAACATAGACGGAGCAGCGAGCAGCATAGACGGAGCAGCGAGCAGCATAAACGACACAGCGAGCAGCATAGATGGAGCAGCATGCAGCATAGACGGCACAGGTTGCTAACACAAAAAAAATAATCTCGGATAAATTCTCCACGCTCAGGCGCACAATTACAACTCACGCCCTTATCATTCCACCTGCAGACCCTTTATTTTGTACGAACTCCCATTTACGAATTCCTAACTCCTACTTAATCTTGAGCTTGTAGTAACTCCCAAAGCCAAAGTCTCGTAACCATCCGAAACAAGCCGACTTTTACATGACGTTTTTGCTTGTGAACTTTGCAGTCAAAAACGCCATGTTTAATTTGAATGAAAACAATCGCTTT
>SFCP01000150.1 GCA_004558535.1 Bacteroidales bacterium
TCGGGAACGCGAGGCCTTTCGCCCTTGTTCTCAAGTGGTTGCGGCGTACTACCGCCGACTGCTTTTTTTCGCGCTTTTCCTCTAGCGCGGACTGCAAACTTCGACATTTTACCCCTACCCGCCAAATCTTTTCGCGAAAATCTTTCGGAATTATGCTGCACAACATGCTTTGGAGATTGAAATCAGGAAGGAGGAGGAAGAAATTAGGATTTGCCGTCCGGCGGAAGGCGGCATGGGCAGCGCGGGCGCAGGCCGGACGGTAGAGTGGGAAGCGGAGGACGGCGGACGGGACGGTGTGGACGGAGGGGACGGCGGGCGGGACAGCGGAGGGGACAGCGGCCGGCGGAGGAGGACGGCAGAGGACGGAGGAGGACGGCAGAGGAGGGCGGAGGACGGCAGAGGAGGGCGGAGGACGGGACGGCGTGCACGGCGGTGAAGGACGGATGGCGGCATGGGCAGCAGAGGACGGCGGACGGGACAGCGGCCGGCGGAGGAGGACGGCAGAGGAGGACGGCGGGACAGCGCGGGCGCGGGCAGCGTTCGGGACAGCATGGGCGCAGCCCGGGGGAACCAGTCCTCCTATGGGGTGCTCCTTATTATACATACACGCGTACGCGTGCGCGAGGGAGTGTGCGAAAAAATTACGGACCGGGGGTTTCGTCTTGGGGAGAACGAATGCGCACAAAAAAAGGGAGGTTCGTTTCCTTCCAGACGCCTCCCTGCTCATTATAAACGTTTCACAACGGCAATAATGATAGTTGCTTTTGTTATTAGGGGCGGAGCGTGACTTACCACCAAGAGAGCATCAAACCAAGGGGATGAAATGGTCGGTCTCTGTGACCTCCCGAATTCGTATTTTGAGGATGCACTTCCGTCGACAAACCCATTTTGGGAGTCTCTCTGCCGCTTTCAAGGCATTCACCTTCGCTTTTTCGGCACAAATATACAAAGCCCCTTCAAAATTTACCCCCCCCCGTTTTCCTTAAAAAATTCTAACAAGCCGATTTGAGCACAATTTGGAAAATAAAAAGGGAAAAATAACCTCTACAAAAAGGGCGGAACCACGGAAAAAATACGCTTTCCCTACGAAGAACGGGAGCACGCCGGGCTCCGGGGGAGCACTACAAAGCCGCCGCCTCGGCTTCCTGCAAGGAAAAATCAGCCGCCGCGGCTTTGCCTGTGCGGGATAATTAGTACCTTTGCATAAGGTAGGCTACGGTTCAGCAATTCAAGCAAGCTTATTGCGCTCACCTTGCACTACCTTTGCATAAAGTAGGCTACGGTTCAGCAATTCAAGCAAGCTTATTGCATTCACCTTGCACTACCTTTGCATAAGGTAGGCTGCGGTTCAGCAATTCAAGCAAGCTTATTGCATTCACCTTGCACCACCTTTGCATAAGGTAGGCTGCGGTTCAGCAATTTAAGCAAGCTTATTGCGCTCACCTTGCACTACCTTTGCAACAACTATCGCCGCCGGGCGAAACCTATCAGCTAATCCATTATTACTTAACACCTACCCATATGGCACAAACACCCGAATTTAAGTACGCACCCATGTTCCAGCATGGAGCGGACACCACGGAGTATTACCTCTTCAGCAAGGACTACGTGAGCGTGAGCGAGTTCGAAGGCCACCCCATCCTGAAAGTGGAGGCCGAGGGCTTGACAAAGATGATCAACCAGGCCTTTCGCGACGTCTCCTTCCTGCTGCGCCGCTCGCACAACGAGCAAGTGGCCAAAATCCTGAGCGACCCCGAAGCTTCGGACAACGACAAGTACGTGGCCCTCACCTTCCTGCGCAATGCAGAAGTGGCCGCAAAGGGAAAACTGCCGCTCTGCCAAGACACCGGCACAGCTATCGTTCACGGCGAAAAGGGCCAGCAGGTCTGGACGGGATACTGTGACGAAGAAGCTATCTCCAAGGGCGTCTACAAGACCTACACAGAGGAGAACCTGCGCTATTCGCAGAACGCGCCCCTCACGATGTACGACGAAGTGAACACCCGCTGCAACCTGCCGGCACAAATCGACATCGAGGCCACCGAAGGCATGGAGTATAAGTTCCTCTGCGTGACCAAGGGCGGCGGCTCGGCCAACAAGACCTACCTCTACCAGGAGACCAAGGCCATCCTGAATCCCGCCACCCTCGTGCCGTTCCTCGTCGGAAAGATGAAGACACTCGGCACGGCAGCCTGTCCGCCCTACCACATCGCCATCGTCATCGGCGGCACCTCGGCCGAGAAGAACCTGCTGACCGTCAAGCTGGCCTCGACCCACTACTACGACAACCTGCCCACTACGGGTGATGAGACAGGACGCGCCTTCCGCGACGTGGAACTGGAGAAGGAACTCCTCCGCGAAGCTCACAACATCGGCCTCGGCGCACAGTTTGGCGGCAAATACTTTGCCCACGACATCCGCGTAGTCCGCCTGCCCCGCCACGGCGCCAGCTGCCCCGTAGGATTGGGTGTAAGCTGTTCGGCCGACCGCAACATCCTGTGCAAAGTCAACAAGGACGGACTCTGGATCGAGAAGATGGACGACAACCCCGCCTCGCTCATCCCCGAATCCCTGCGCCAGGCCGGCGAAGGCGATGCCGTGCGCATTGACCTGAACCGCCCCATGCCGGAGATACTGGCAGAACTGGCCAAGTACCCCGTAGCCACGCGCCTGAGCCTGAACGGCACCATCATCGTGGGCCGCGACATCGCCCACGCCAAACTGAAAGAGCGCTTGGACCGCGGCGAGGAGCTCCCGCAGTACATCAAGGACCACCCCATCTACTACGCCGGACCGGCCAAAACGCCCGAAGGCATGGCCTGCGGTTCGATGGGCCCGACCACGGCCGGACGCATGGACCCCTACGTTGACCTCTTCCAAAGCCACGGCGGTTCCATGGTGATGCTGGCCAAGGGCAACCGCTCACAGGCCGTCACCGATGCCTGCCAGAAGCATGGCGGTTTCTACCTCGGCTCCATCGGCGGACCCGCAGCCATATTGGCGCAGAACAACATCAAGCACATCGAGTGCGTAGAGTTCCCCGAACTGGGCATGGAGGCCGTATGGAAAATCGAAGTCGAGGACTTCCCCGCCTTTATCCTGGTGGACAACAAGGGCAACGACTTCTTCAAGCAAATCCAACCGCTCTGCTGCAAGAGCTAAGGCAGA
>SFCP01000036.1 GCA_004558535.1 Bacteroidales bacterium
GCCGCAGCCCATGACCGAGGACTGCCTGCTCACCTCGCCCTTGGAGTACACCAATGAGCCTTATGCCATCGCCAAGATTGCCGGACTGAAAATGTGCGAAAGCTTCAATCTGCAATACGGTACGAACTATATCGCAGTGATGCCCACCAATCTCTATGGCCCGAACGACAATTTCCACCTCGAAAACTCACACGTGCTGCCGGCCATGATCCGCAAAATCCATTTGGCACGCTGCCTGAACGAGGGCGACTGGACGTCCGTGCGCCGCGACCTCAACCGCCGGCCTGTACAGGGAGTAGACGGCACAGCCTCCGAGACGGAAATCCTGGACGTGCTGGCAAACTTCGGCATCCGGCCGGAAAGCGTCACCCTCTGGGGGACCGGCCGACCCCTGCGCGAGTTCCTGTGGAGCGAAGAGATGGCCGATGCCAGCGTACACGTCCTGCTGCATGTAGACTTCCGGGACACCTGCCCCAACCAGACGCGAAATGCCGACGGCATCGTCGAAGTGCGCAACTGTCACATCAATGTGGGCACCGGTGTGGAACTTACCATCCGTGAATGCGCCGAAAAAATTCTGGCCGAGGTCGGCTTCCGCGGACAGCTCCTTTGGGATGCTTCCAAACCCGACGGGACGATGAAAAAACTGTGCGACGTCTCCAAACTCCACCAATTGGGATGGCACCACAAGGTAGAAATCGATGAAGGCATCCGTCGCCTCTACGCCTGGTACCGCGAGGATTGCCTGCAAGGCAAAGGTCCCTTGGCACGAGGCTGAGACAAGACCACGTCAAAGCCGCCCCACGCCCCGCATAGTCATAAAAAAGCCTCCCGCTAAGTGGAAATCCACTTGCAGGGAGGCTCTATTTGTAGGCGTATGCGGCAAGATTAATAATTCTCGGCACGCAGTTGGAAGTAACTCTGCGCATGCTCGCAAACGGGGCAGAGCGCGGGCGCCTTCTTACCCACTACGATGTGGCCGCAGTTGGAGCACTGCCATACACAATCACCCTCGCGGCTAAACACCAAGTCGCCCTCGATGTTGGCGAGCAGTTTGCGATAGCGCTCCTCATGTTCCTTTTCGATAGCGCCCACCATTTCAAATCGGGCAGCGATTTCGGGAAAACCCTCTTCGCGGGCCTCTTTGGCGAAACCGGCGTACATGTCGGTCCATTCGTAGTTCTCGCCGGCAGCAGCGTCCTTCAGGTTCTCCACGGTACCCGGCATGCCGCCGTGCAGCAGTTTGAACCAGATCTTGGCATGCTCCTTTTCGTTCTTGGCGGTTTCCTCGAAGATGGCAGCCATCTGTACGTAACCGTCCTTCTTGGCTTTCGAGGCATAATACTGGTACTTGGTGTGAGCCTGGGATTCGCCGGCAAAAGCCGTCATCAGGTTTTGCTCAGTCTTTGAGCCTTTCAATTCTTTCATGATGTAGTGTTTTATAAATTAGGTAAAACATTCCTTTTCAGCGAAAACAGTGGGGTGGGGCTGTACGAGGCGGCACAGGACGAGGCGGTACGCTGTAGGCTGCCCAGCTACCCTCACTGCGGCGGCAAAAATACGGATTTTTGCGAAATTCACGGGATTTGCGTCCTGCAAAAATGCTTTTTTTCTGAGCGTCCCTTGTATTTTGTCACTTTACAGAGAAAGTTTCCCATAGGAGACACTTCGGCAACCACACTTTCCCGAAATTACGGTGCAAGGCGAGCGCAGAAGCCAAGTTTACTTGGATTATGCCGAGCCGCAGCCCATAATATGTAATTACGGTGCAAGGCGAGCGCAGAAGCCAAGTTTACTTGGATTATACCGAGCCGCAGCTCGTAATATGCAATTACGGTGCAAGGCGCCCCTCGTTTTACAAAAAAAAATGTAACTTTGCCATGGTAAAATGCCGCAAGCCCCTCCCCTCAGGATGCCTGCTACAAGCCCAAGACGCGCGCCCCCGACATTGTGCAGCTCAAATAGGGCTACCAATAGGGCTACCCAAAAATTATCTCACTGAATTCAGTATTCAAAAAAAGATGCAAATCATGACCGATACGCCCGACCACCTGCCTGCCGGCACTTTGCTCCATGCCCGTATGTATCGCATCGTGCGCTTCATCGCCGCCGGCGGCTTCGGCTGCACCTACGAGGCCGAGCATGTCCTGCTCGAAAAGCGCGTAGCCATCAAGGAGTTCTTCATGCAGGACTACTGCAACCGCGACGCAGATACCCACCGGGTCACCGTGGGCACAAAAAGCATGCTGGAAATGGTGGACAAATACAAGCGGAAGTTCATCGGCGAGGCCCAAGCACTCAGCGGTTTGGACCACGAGGGCATCGTCGGCGTGAGCGATGTATTCGAGGAGAACGGCACGGCCTATTTCGTGATGGACTATGTGGACGGGCAGTCCCTCGCCGGCTACTGCAAGAACGGTCCGTTGCTCGAAAAGCACGCCCTATACTATATCCGCCAAGTCTGCGAAGCCTTGGCCTACGTGCACGACCACAACCGCCTGCATCTCGACATCAAGCCCGGCAATAAGCGGCGACAATAACACGACACTACTTGGCTATACCCCGGGCTACGCACCGTTGGAGCAGATGAACCGCAATGTGCAGCAGTTCTTCCCCGCTACAGACATCTACGCATTAGGGGCAACGCTCTACTGCCTGTTAACCGGCCATACACCCCAGTCTCCGGCCGACCGCCTCAATGACGAAGAAAACAATTTGGCTCTTCCTGCCAATATCAGTGCTGCCACGCGCCATGCGGTGGAGCAGGCGATGCAAATCCGCAAAAAAGACCGCCCGCAAAGCGTCCGTGAATTTATGGCCCTGTTGGATGCTGCCATCATGCCGACACGGGGCATTGTGCAAACTGCGGAGGTGCCAACAAATGGAGCCACGCATGGGGTCGGTCCCCAATTAAACCCCAAATTAAGCCACGACGTCGGACAGGCTGGGAGTGGGGCGTCGCAAGATTGTCGAAATCCAGTATCTCCTGTTGCATGGACTGCACCGATACCGCAGCCCCAGCTGTTTTTTCAGAAGCACCAGCCTTTTTTCAAGAAACTACTCAGCAATGTACAGCCCGAAATGCGGCAGATAGGGCCGGCTTTGGGCGCTCACAATGGATACAACTTTGTGGATTTAGGACTGAGTGGAGCGTTTTTTGCTTGGGGCGAAACAAGGACGAAGGGCGTATATAAAGAAAGTAATTGGGGGAGGGCGGGGCGTACGGCAGGCGATATCAGCGGCAATGCTATCTGCGATGCAGCCCGTGCCAATTGGGGAGGCCGCTGGCGAATGCCCACCAAGGCCGAGTGTGACGAATTGGTCCGCAATTGCGCCCTTGAATGGGGCATGCTGAATGGTGTGGCCGGTATGCTTTTCACCTCCAGGCGGAACGGTAACAGTCTATTTCTGCCCGCCGCCGGTCGCCACCTCAATGCTTCCACGTACGGCGCAGGCGAGTACGGCCGCTACTGGGCGTCCAATCCCGATGCGCACAATGCACAGCGAGCGTGCGGACTATATTTCGAGGCAGGAGACAGCGCTGGCACAGACTGGCACAACGGCTACAACGGCTGCTCCGTACGTCCGGTCCTGGAATGATTTTCGAGGATTTGCCACGCATCTATACCTACACAGGCGAGAGGCCGGCCCTGCACAACCCATCCGTTCGAGGTACGGAGTCCGGGCTTGGATACACGCAGAAAACTGCACATAAGCAGGAAATGCGGGATTTTGTGAAATTGAAGTAGCAGATTGCTTTGCCATTCGCAAGGCTTTTGCTACTTTTGCCGTACTTACGAGGAATGCGTCATGACGACAGCCTTGTCGCACGCAGACCGGAAGCCTGCCCTGCACAGGGGCGATTTGAAAAAAAATACATTATGAATACTTCGGAAGAGTTTCGGACAGTGATGCAGAGCTGTCGTGATTTGTTTGCCAAGAAGTTGCACGATTATGGTGCGGCGTGGCGCATCATGCGGCCCGAATCAGTGACGGATCAGCTGTATATCAAGGCCAATCGCATACGTTCGCTGGAAATGAAAGGCGTAGCGATGGTCGAGGAGGGCATCGCCCCCGAATTTGTAGCTATCGTGAATTATGGCATAGTGGGACAAATCCAATTGGAGTTAGGACCGGCACAGGCCGAAAACGACTTATCCGAGGAGGAGGCCCTGCGCTGCTACGACAAGTACGCCGACGAAGCACTCGCCCTAATGCTGCGCAAGAACCACGATTACGATGAAGCTTGGCGCAGTATGCGCATCAGTTCCTACACGGACCTGATACTGATGAAAGTCTTCCGCACGAAGCAAATCGAAGACTTGGATGGCGCAACGCTCGTCTCCGAGGGCATTGCCGCCAACTATATGGATATGGTCAACTACGCCGTGTTCGCCCTCATCAAACTCACACTCGAACAGGGGGAAGCGGCCACGGCGGAGCAAGGCTGATTCTCCCCGATAACGATTAGCACTTCTCCATAAAAAAGGCAGGATTCATGAAACGCAGCTCGCGCATAATGCTGTTTTGGACGATCAATGTAGCCCGCCTGCTACTGGCGGGAACATTCCTCGTCTCGGGCTTCGTCAAAGCCGTAGACCCCATGGGTATGCTGTACAAGCTGAACGCATACTTTACGCATTGGGGGATGCCATTGGCCGAGAATTCGCTGTGGCTGCGGTTGATGGTAGTGGTGCTGGCCACGATGGAATTTGTGCTGGGCATTTACTGGCTGCTGGGCACCCGATTGCGCTTCACAACCTGGTGTACTACCTTGCTGCTCACGGGTTGGACGTGTTTGACAGCCTATATCTACCTGTACAATCCAGTGGCGGACTGCGGATGCTTTGGCGAAGCTATCGTAATGAGCAACGGGGCGACGCTGGCCAAGAATGTGGTGCTGCTATCCCTGTCTCTGCTTTGTCTCAATCAGCGGCGATACATGAAGCGCCTAATCAGTGAGCGCAATCAGTGGATAACGTCTATCTATACTTGGGTGTATATCATTGTGCTGTGCCTGTACAGCTATCATTACCTGCCCGTGCTGGATTTCACGGACTATAAGGTAGAGACAAACTGGCGGGCGGCCTGGTACGGCGACTTCGGCGAAGATGCTCCCGAAGTAATCAGCACGCTCTACTTCACAGACCGACAAACCGAGGAGGACCGGACGGAGGAAGTACTGGCGGACGGCTACGTGTTCCTGCTGACCATCCCCGACCCCAACACTGCCGATGACGGCAATGCCGACCGCATCAACGATCTGTATGACGACTGCGTGGACCGTGGCTACGCTTTCCTGTGTGCCATAGGCGAACCATGCCATCCCGAGGACGTGGAGGGATGGACAGACCGAACGGGAGCAGCTTACCCGCTGCTGATGGCCGACGCCGTGCAACTAAAGGCAATGGCCCGCTCCAATCCCGGCCTGCTGCTGCTGAAGGACGGCGTGCTCATTGGGAAATGGAGCCACAACGATTTGCCCGTTCTCAGCGAAAATGACAAGTGGCAGGAAGCAGCAGAGAACGGCGGCGTACGTTCCACCGCCTTAGGACGGTTGCTGCTATGGTTTCTGCTGCCGCTGGCACTCATCATCCTGGCAGACCGCTTGTGGATAGGAAGTAAATTCTACAGACACTATATTTATCAAAAACGTTTCAAACAACAAAAAAACAATGAGAAAGAAAATTGTAGCAGGTAACTGGAAAATGAACAAGAACCTGCAAGAAGGTGTGGCTTTGGCCAAGGAACTGAACGCTATGCTGGTAGCCGACAAACCCGCTTGCGATGTGGTGATTTGCACACCCTTCATTCATTTGGCCTCGGTGGCTGCTGAACTGGATGCTAACGTAATCGGCCTCGGCGCCGAAAACTGTGCTGACAAGGCAAGCGGTGCATACACGGGTGAAGTGTCGGCCGAAATGGTCAAGAGCACCGGTGCAGGCTATGTCATCTTGGGTCACAGCGAGCGTCGTGCCTACTACCACGAAACGGCTGAAATACTGAAAGAAAAAATCAACCTGGCTCTGGCCAACGGGCTGAAGGTAATCTTCTGCATCGGCGAAGTGCTGGAAGAGCGCGAAAGCGGCAAGCAGAATGACGTGGTAAAAGCGCAGTTGGAAGGCTCGCTCTTTGATTTGAGCGCCGAGGAATTTGGCAACATCATCTTGGCTTACGAGCCCGTCTGGGCTATCGGTACCGGCAAGACCGCTACTGCTGAACAGGCACAGGAGATGCACGCCTTCATTCGTGGCGTGATTGCCGATAAGTTTGGTGCAGAAGCAGCCGAGAACGTGTCCATCCTCTATGGTGGCAGCTGCAAACCGAGCAACGCCAAGGAAATTTTTGCCAAGCCCGACGTGGACGGCGGTTTGATTGGTGGTGCTGCACTGAAAGCAGCTGACTTCAAAGGCATCATTGACGCTTGGAAAGCCTAATGACTGAAAACTGACAACGCGCGGAGACAGGTGTCCCTCCGTAAACACCTGTCTCTGCCGTTTTGGCAGTATGATCAAAAAAAAATCACATCCTCCAAAAATCATCCTGTGAAACAACTATTTGCTATTTTCTTATTCTTGGCTTGCACCATGACGGCGCAGGCACAGACCTTTACCCAGCATGTGCGGGGAACCGACACCGGAGGTGGCAGTTTGGTGATTGTGCAAAGTGCTGAAATAGAAAACGCGGTGAATACCAAAAAGTCGGGCGCCAAGGAAAAGAACAACCGTAAACCCGGGCCAACGATGCGGGACAGCAGCGCAGTGCATGGCCATGACGGGGAGGGCGATGGTCGCCACGAGGTCGGCACACCCCATTACGATGCCACCCATCGGCCGGAACGGATGATGGGCTATCGCATCCAAATCTATGCCGGACCGCGCAACGAAGGACAAACTACAGCCAAGCGGATGGAAGCAAAATGCCGAAAAGCCCTGCCAGGACTGGCAACGTATGTGAAATTCATTCAGCCACGCTGGACATGCCGCGTAGGCGACTTCCAAACAAGACAGGATGCCGAGGTGTTCCTGAAGAAGGTGCGAGATGCCAATATATCCTCGCAAGTCACCATCGTGAGATGCGAAATCTTCAAAGTGTATTAGACAGGGAAAATCCATCCCCAAAAATCATACAAGAATGGACGAGAAATTAGAAGGACTCCAAACACACTATCGCCAAATCCTTGAGTTGCTGGGCGAAAACCCCGAGCGTGAGGGACTGATGAAGACACCTGAACGCGTGGCCAAAGCCATGCAAAAACTAACCTGCGGCTACAACATGGACCCTGCAGCCGTGCTCAATTCGGCAAAGTTTCGCGAAGACTACAATCAGATGGTCATCGTGAAAGATATCAACTTCTACTCCCTGTGTGAACACCATATGCTGCCGTTTTATGGGAAAGCACACGTGGCCTATATCCCCAATGGTTATATCACCGGCCTGTCCAAGATAGCCCGCGTGGTAGATATTTTCTCGCATCGCCTACAGGTGCAGGAACGCATGACCATGCAAATCAAAGAATGTATACAGGAAGCCCTTCAGCCCAAAGGTGTGATGGTGGTCATCGAAGCCAAGCACCTGTGCATGCAAATGAGAGGCGTAGAAAAAGAAAACTCCATTACCACTACCAGCGATTTCTGTGGTGCCTTCAACCAAGCCAAGACTCGCGAGGAATTTCTGACGCTAATCAGTAAGCCGCGATAGTTATCAAAGCAGAAATTACTGCAAAATTTATCTCTTGTAAAGAACCATCCGTACACCATATATAATATGGAGCAGTACATGCTCCCCCCCTTAAATCAGTCTTATGAAAGGAATTGTTTTAGCCGGAGGCAGCGGAACGCGCCTTTATCCCATTACAAAGGGGATCAGTAAGCAACTTATCCCTATATTCGATAAACCGATGGTATACTATCCCATATCGGTGTTGATGCTGGCCGGAATACGCGAAATTCTAATCATATCCACTCCGCAGGACCTGCCGGCTTTCAAGCGCCTACTGGGCAATGGCGCCGACTACGGCGTCAGCTTCACCTATGCCGAACAGCCCTCGCCGGACGGATTGGCGCAAGCCTTTATCATCGGCGAGGAGTTTATCGGTAATGATTGCGCCTGTCTGGTTCTCGGTGATAATATCTTCCACGGCAGCGGTTTACGCCAAATGCTGACGGCTGCAGTGCAAATGGCCGAGAAAGAGAACAAAGCAACAGTCTTTGGTTATCGGGTAAACGACCCGGAGCGTTATGGCGTCGTGGAATTCGACAAACAGGGAAATTGTATCAGCATCGAGGAAAAACCCGAAAAGCCAAAGTCCAATTACGCGGTCGTGGGATTGTATTTCTATCCAAATAAGGTTGTGGAAATTGCAAAGACCATCCAACCGTCACAGCGCGGCGAATTGGAAATTACCACGGTGAACCAAGAATTCCTGCAACGCGGCGAACTCAAAGTGCAAACCTTGGGACGAGGCTTTGCATGGTTGGATACCGGTACGCACGACAGCCTAAGCGAAGCTTCCACCTTTATCGAGGTGATAGAAAAACGAACAGGCTTGAAGGTAGCCTGCTTAGAAGGTATCGCCTACAAGCAAAAATGGATCAGCCGCGAGAAACTCTGCGAATTGGCCCAACCCATGATAAAGAACCAATATGGCCGTTATCTGATGAAATTGGCCGAGGGAAATTAAGACAAAGACGCACTCCCCAGTTTTCGTACATTCAATACCAACAATGACTTCGTCTTGGCAAATTACAGGTGCTCCGAAATGGCGATTATGCCTTGTGATGACGCTGTGGATGATGTGTGCTTTCCTCATGAAAGCACAATCCGATGGCGACATGACTGAAGTCTTTGTACCCGTGACCGACTGGAATGAACTGAAGGACGGCGAGCCCTGTCTGGTCGTTGCAACGGACTCCGTCTTTACAAACCAATGGGAAGGAGGCATGTATGCAATGTCCACCACCCTAAAAAAGGGAAAGTTTCTGGCACAGAAATGCGGTGAAGCCGACTGCGACAAAATCAAGAATCCTGCAAGCAACCTGCGCTGGAAAATAGTTCAAACCATCAATGGCCTGTACCTGCAATCCTACGTCACGGGCAATTATATTTCGTCCGCAGGAGCAAGCACCTTACAGTTGCAACCTGACAGGGAAGACGCCTTGCTGTGGAAAGAAAGTTGGACAACAGACGGCCTTGTGATGCTCTACAGCCCGGCGTACGACAAATACTTGGGACTGAATGTAAGCAGCAACAGCGACTCCTACTTCTCATGCTATTCTCTCAGTGGACAGACGGCCATGCACCTCCAGTTGTTCCACTTGGAGAAAGGGTACGTATCGGACAAAGGTGCTGAAATGCAGCCGGATGGTGCGCAGGTAGTGCTGCAGTCTGAAGATAATCTCCTGTCGCCCGACACCAATGGTGCAATGTCTGTCCGGAGTATACTACCCTTTGAAATGACCGACGGCAGCATTGCCAACGATGGCGGGCTACGCCCTTGGTCTTTCGTGGTATTGGATGAAAATCGCTTTATGCTGCAACTTTCGGATGCAGAGGGGCTGGATTACCAATTGCGCAGTAGCGGCATCCCTGTACCGTGGCGGATTATAAACGGATGTATAGCCACCGATGAACAAACGGCTCGCTTTCTGGTTTGCCACGAGGGACAGCCGGCGCTAATCACTGAAGCGGAACTTTTGGACGAGATCTATCAGTCTGTGTCCTTTCGTACGATGGGCGAACCGGCTGGTTTCACCTATCCACAGGAGGGCTGCATCAAACTGACAGGCGCTTGGAGTGCACTACGCATGGCCAACATAGAGTGGACTGGCATTCATTCCATAGACTGTTGCCAAATGATTTGGCCGCGCAATCCGCTGAATTTCACGGAACGTCCCACGGAGCGTCCCACATTCCTGTTTGTAAACAGGCAGGATATCAGCTATGTGCCCGAGAATTGGGATTTTGTAGTGGCATGCAGCCAAAATGGCGACAACGCCCTGCTAAGGGGAGGAATACTGCCCGACCGGCAACCCTTTGCGGTAGCTGCAGATTTCACCATTTCTGGGGACCAGTTGTACTACGAACGCAATTGCTACGCTGATGGCGGCTGGGAAACCATTTGCTTGCCATTCGACACAGAAGTACCACAAGGGCTTCTCGCTGAAACCCTGGTCGAGGCGAGCGACAATGAGCTTGTTTTCACCCCGACATCAACAATACCGGCCAACACACCGGCCCTGCTGTACGTATCACCTGACAGGGCGGACGACACCAAGCTGACATTCAGAGCCAATGCCGGCAGCATTGTCTCACACCCCGACTTTCCCACGCCTTTCAAGGGAAACTACCAGTCCATGTCGGTGACCGACGACAAGGAAGGCGTCTTTATGCTGAATGCCACAGGCGACACCTTTGTCCGTGCGCTCTCTGGCAGCCACCTGTCGCCCTACAGGGCCTATCTTCTATTAAAAGAGGGTGATACAAGGGGCGTGCGGCATACCACAACCCATATCTCCACAGCATCGGGCTCTGTCCACACGAACGCCGTCTATACCATGGATGGACGAAAGGTGCTTTTGACTGAAAACAAGGGTTGCAGGGAGGCGTTGCCGCCGGGCATATATATCATGGATGGGCGGAAATTCATTGTCAGCCGCCGATGATCAACAAGATGTGTAATCTCTATAAATATATGAAATATGACGATTGCCGTAGATTTTGATGGAACTATCGTAGAAGACCGTTATCCGGAAATAGGCAGGGAACGGCCCTTCGCAGTTGCCACACTCAAACAGCTTATTCAGGATGGACACCGACTGCTGCTCTGGTCGGTGCGTGAAGGATCCCGCTTGGAAGCCGCCGTCAAGTGGTGCGAAGAGCGCGGCGTGCGCTTCTTTGCGGTCAATCGCGACTACGATGATGACGAACTGACCGAGATGCGCCATTCGCGGAAGCTGAAAGCCGATATCTTCATTGACGACCGCAACGTCGGGGGCTTGCCGGACTGGGGCGTCATTTATCAGTTGATACAGCAACGGACTTCCCTCGAGGATTACTTGAGAGAAAGTTTACAAGGCACTGAAAGCAAGAAGAAAAAGCCCTGGTGGAAATTCTAATCCGGCAATGGTTGTACGGCAGGCTGATGCAGCTGCATTTATCCTTCTGCTGCGGCAGGTTCCGTGCTATCTCCCTATCGTCCGACCGAAACAAGAAAACACCTCTCTACAAGCCCACACACCCGCAAAAAAACTAAATAAAATTCCTATGTTAATACCTTCGGCTCGCCAAATGGGCGAGCTTGACCAATATACCATAAAGCATGAGCCCATCTCCTCCACAGATTTGATGGAACGGGCAGCTACCGCCTTGGCACGCGAGATCCAGCGGCGCTTTTCCGTCGCGGTACCCATTATGGCCTTTGCCGGTCCCGGCAACAACGGAGGTGACACGCTGGCAGTAGCGCGCCTGCTGTCGCAAGCCGGTTACCACGTCAGTTGTTACCTGTTCAATATCAACGGACGGCTCAGCGAAGACTGCATGTACCAAAAACAGCGGCTGCAGGCAGAGACCTCGGTCAGCTTCATAGAAGTGACCTCGCAGTTTGAAGCCCCGCAACTGACCTCTGACCACGTAGTTATTGACGGCCTTTTCGGGACGGGATTGAGCAAGCCCCTGAATGGCGGATTTGCCTCGTTGGTAAAGTTTATCAACGCCTCGCCCGCAACCATCGTATCTGTCGACATCCCCTCCGGACTGATGTGTGAGGACAATGCCTACAACGTCCGTGCCCACATTGTCCGTGCCCACCTCACGCTGACCTTTCAGTTGCCCAAACTCTCGCTCATTCTGCCCGACACCCAGGGATTTGTGGGCGAACTGAAAGTGCTGCCCATCGGTCTCCATCCCGATGGCATAGCCCGCATCGACACCCCCTACGCCATCATGGAGCCCCGGCAATTGCAGACCATACTGAAGCCCCGCGACCCGTTCGGACACAAGGGTACTTTCGGCAAAGCCTTGCTCGTAGCCGGTGCATACGGAATGGCCGGTGCCGCAGTGCTGGCAGCAAAAGCCTGCCTGCGCAGTGGGGTGGGGAAAGTGGTGGTTCACACGCCCGACAAGAACAACAACATCCTGCAAGTAGCAGTCCCCGAAGCCGTTCTGTCAGCCGATGCCGGCACTGACGTGCTGACAAAGGCACTGCCCGCCGACCCATTCAACGCCGTAGCCATCGGCCCCGGCATCGGCACGGAGCATTGCACAGCACTGGCTTTCATCGAGCAGGTGCGCCACACCCGTGTACCCTTGGTCATCGATGCTGACGGACTAAACATTTTAGCCGATCACAAAGGCTGGATGCAACAGGTACCTGCCGGCTCCATCCTGACACCCCATCCATTGGAAATGCGCCGCTTGGGCAATCGTAGTATCGACTCCTGGTCCACCCTGCACGAAGCGCTGGAAATGGCCGTCCGTCATCAGTGCTATTTTATACTGAAGGGCCACTACACCGCCATCTGTACGCCGCAAGGGAAAGTATGGTTCAATCCCACCGGCAACAGCGGCATGGCCACAGCCGGCAGCGGCGACGTGCTCACCGGCATCCTGCTGGCTCTCCTGGCACAGCGCTACACCGCCGAACAAGCCTGTCAGTTGGCCGTTTATATCCACGGCCTTGCCGGCGACATCGCAGCCAGCCAGTGGGGAGAAATCAGCCTTACGGCATCCGACTTGGTAGCCTGCCTACCCCGTGCATTCCGCGCACTCTCCTCCGATGCCGACCTGCCTTGCCCCTCCGCACCATTCCTTGCATAGCAACAGACCTCACAGTGAGGTGCTGTATCCCCCAAAAAGTCACATTCACACAATCATGAAAAGAATACTATCCGTCATTTTAGCAGCAGGGACCGCTATTGCCTGCCTTGCCCAAACCGAAGTCAGCCCTTACCGTCCCGGCGTCACCCCCGAGGGCATCACCTATTTCCTGCCCCGAACCACCCTGCGCGTAGTGCTTCGGGTCACCTGCACGCAATTCACGCCGGGCGAATACGCACGCTATGCCGACCGTTTCCTGCGCCTCAAGGATGTAACGCTGGAGCCCCGAGAGGAATGGGCCATCACCTCCGCCACCATCGAAACATTCGGTCAGGCGGACCCCACAAGGGCCTACACCATCCGTCTCAACCCCAAATCGGCCGCCCCATTGGTCGGACTGGCTGACGACGGACGCCTCCTGTCCGTCAATGCCGCAGCTCCCGCAATAACCGAACCCACGCAGGCCACAGGTCCCACACCCGTGGGTCCCACGATAACCCTCGACCCCGCTGATTTCAAGACGCAGGAAATACTCGCTGCCGGTAGCACACTCAAGATGGCGGAACTCGCCGCCGCAGAAATCTTCGACATTCGCGAAAACCGCGGGCTGCTTGCCAAGGGACAGGCCGACTTCATGCCCAAGGACGGGGAGCAGCTGCGCCTCATGATGGAGGGACTCGACAAGCAGGAGCAGGGGTTGCTGTCTCTCTTTGTCGGGACAAAGCGTACCGACGAACGCACCCTTGTCGTGGACTACGTGCCCACAGCAGAAGTGACCGACCATCTGCTCTTTCGCTTTTCGCGCCATTATGGGTTGGTAGACGCCGACGACCTCTCGGGCCGGCCGTACTATCTTCGCATAAAGGACCTACACAGCCTGCCCACCGTGGAAACCGACCCCGCTGCTGCTGCAAAAAACCGGAAAACCGAAGCCGAGGACCTGCGCTACTGCGTACCCGGCAAGGCGCAAGTCACATTGTACGATGACAGTGGCCAAGCCCTCTATGCCGTCAATGCCATGCTCTCCCAGTTAGGACGCATTGAGCACCTCGGCGGAGATTTGTTCAACAAGCGCTTCACCACGCACGTCCTCCTTTCACCCGTCACCGGAGGCATACAGCGCATCGACGGAGAGCCTGCCAAATAGTTTCTGCAACACACCTTTCCGGTGACTCCCGCGGGGCAGCACATTACCCCGAAAATCACAGGCACTACCCTTATGGGGGGCAAGTACCGCGCTTCGTGTACCATGCAGGGCCGTTCCGCTCCGCAAAATACCCGAAAATGGGGAGGGCAGGGTGCCCGATTATTCCGTAAATTTGCACCCGGAAAGGAGAGAGGGGAGGGGAGCCCCCGCAACCTGCACCTTACCCGTCATCATCATAGGAGGGGGAGGAAGTACCGCCCCGAGGGTGAAAGAAACAGATAACCGGAAAACACCATGAGCAGAAACGACACCACAGCACAGCCCCTGCCCGAGACACACCGCCCCGCCTCGGGATACTACACACAGGACGACAGCATGAGCGGGATGATAAGTCACGACCCCGGCTTGCTCCAGATGATGTGCCGGTTTGGCATACCGCTCGGTGTCGGAGACCACACCGTAGCCGAAGTGTGCGAAGCGAGCAGCGTGGACGTATCCACATTTCTGGCCGTGGCCAATCATATCAGCGGCCACGCGCTGCCCGCACAGGCCGTCGCAGACATCTCCGTAGCAGCACTGACCGACTACCTGGGGCGTTCCCACGACTACTTTCTGCGCTATCGCCTGCCCTTCATCCGCCGCGAACTGCTCGAAGCCATGGACTGCTCGCCCGACAACCAGTTGGCCCCGCTCATTCTCCGGTTCTACGATGAATTCATGGCCGAAGTGCGCCGCCACATGCAGCTCGAAGACCGGAAAGTATTCACCTATGTGCGCAGCCTGCTCCGTGGCGAACTATCCGCCGAATACACCATCTCGCGATTTGCACGCAGCCATGTAGGTATGGACCGCAAGCTACAGGAGCTGAAGGACATTATCATCAGGTACTATCCCGCCGGCGGCGGGCGTACCGACAGTCTCAGTTCCGTGCTTCTCGACATCTTCAACTGCGAGACCGACCTGCGGCAGCACTGCGAAGTGGAGGACCGGCTCTTCGTGCCCGCTGTGACCCGCCTCGAGGAACAATTGCGGCGGGATCCGCCCGCAGCAGGCAGCGATGGAGAAGCTGCCGAAGCCGGAGACCCGCAGTCCGCCGGAAGCAGCCCACTGAGCGAACGCGAACGCGAAATCGTTGCCTGCGTCGTGCGTGGCGCCTCCAACAAGGAAATCGCCGCCCGCCTCTTCATCAGCGTCAACACCGTGCTGACACATCGCAAGAACATCTCGCGAAAGCTCAATATCCACTCCGTCAGCGGACTCACCATTTACGCCATTGTTAACGGCTGGGTTAACCTCGACGAACTCAAAGGCGGCCTCGCCGGCGAGACCGGGAAAGACCGGGGGAAATAAGGAGCAAGAGAGTAGGGGAACGGAGAGAGGATGTGGAGGAACGAAAAGAGTAGGGGAACGGAGAGGAGAGAGAATACAGAGGAGAGAAGAAATGCGGGGACGGCTTCCGGCCCACCATCCGCCGGCTACCACCAAAAGCTACCACCAAAAGGGGGGCTTACAGTTCCTCCCGCGTACAAACCCGATGGGGACTGGGCATCCCCCCGCGCGTGTGTATATACGTCTTCTTTATCCCCGAAAACTATGCAGACTATACACCGCAAGGCATAAGCATTTGATTGTCAATTTATTTTTGGTGTATAGTTGGTCCGCCAAACTATACACTGACTGTGCACACTGACCTTTACATCTTCCTATAAGTTTTTGCTGGTTGCGGGGTTTTTATTAATTTTGCGGCGACATGTATGGCGGTGCCGGCACCTATGCGCCCGTTTGCAGGATGCCGAAGCCCTTCGCAGCCCTTCGCAGTTTCCCCTCCCCATAGGGTGTGACGTGGGTATTGGGCCTTCGCCGCCCTCCGCCTTTTTTGCCTTAAAAAAATGACTTCACATGAACGTACTTGAACTTAGTGAACAAGAAATTTGCCGGCGCGCCTCGCTGGACGCGTTACGCCAAATGGGTATCGACCCGTATCCCGCAGCTGAATATCCCGTCAACGCTTATGCGGGGGAGATAAAAGAGCATTTTCAGGAGGATGCTCCGCAGCCCCGGGAGGTGTGTGTGGCTGGCCGCATGATGAGCCGTCGCATAATGGGAAAAGCCAGTTTCGCAGAACTGCTGGACTCGCAGGGCAGAATACAAATCTATATCACCCGCGACGATCTCTGCCCGGACGAGAACAAAGACCTGTACAACGTGGTCTTCAAGAAACTGCTGGACTTGGGCGACTTCATCGGCGTCAAGGGCTTTGTCTTTCGCACGCAGACGGGTGAAATCTCTATCCATGCCCGCGAAATCACGCTGCTGGCCAAGAGCCTGAAACCGCTGCCCGTCGTCAAGGAAAAGGATGGCGTCACGTACGATGGCTTCGACGATCCGGAGCTGCGCTACCGGCAGCGCTATGTGGACCTGATTGTCAATCCCGGCGTAAAGGACACGTTTGTGAAGCGCTCAAAGGTGGTACGCACACTGCGCGAAGCATTGGACGAGGCAGGCTATACGGAGGTGGAGACGCCTATTCTGCAGAGCATCCCGGGCGGTGCAAGTGCACGCCCGTTCATCACACACCACAATGCGCTCGACGTCGACTTGTACCTGCGCATTGCGACCGAGCTTTACCTGAAGCGCCTTATCGTGGGTGGATTTGAGGGTGTCTATGAGATTGGCAAGAATTTCCGCAACGAGGGTATGGACCGCAGCCACAATCCCGAGTTCACCTGTATGGAACTCTACGTGCAGTACAAGGACTACAACTGGATGATGTCGTTCACCGAGAAGTTGCTGGAACGCATCTGCTTGGCCGTCAACGGCAGCACGGACAGTGTGGTAGACGGCAAGGTCATCAGTTTCAAGGCTCCCTATCGACGGCTGCCCATCCTGGAGGCTATCCGCGAAAAGACCGGCTACGACCTCAGCGGCAAGACGGAGGAGGAAATCCGCGATGTCTGCAAGGCCCTCGGCGTGGAGACGGACGAAACCATGGGCAAAGGAAAGCTTATCGACGAAATCTTCGGCGAATTCTGCGAGGGAACGTTCATACAGCCCACCTTCATTACCGACTATCCCATCGAGATGTCGCCGCTCACGAAAAAACACCGCGACAACCCCGCTCTGACGGAGCGTTTCGAACTGATGGTCAACGGCAAGGAGCTGGCCAATGCCTACTCCGAGCTCAACGACCCGCTGGATCAGGAGGAGCGTTTCCAGGACCAGCTGCGCCTGTCGGAAAAGGGCGACGACGAAGCCATGTTTATCGACCAGGACTTCCTGCGCGCCCTGCAATACGGCATGCCGCCCACCAGCGGTATCGGTATCGGCATCGACCGCCTTGTGATGCTCATGACGGGACAGACGCAGATACAGGAGGTGCTGTTCTTCCCCCAAATGCGCCCTGAAAAGAAGATACCGCGCGACGCAGCTCCCGCGTTTGTGAGAATCGGTGTCCCCGAGGAAATAGTGCCCCTGCTTTATAAGGCCGGCTACAACCTGGTAAGCGACCTGCGAGGTGCCAATCCGCAGAAAGTGCAGCAGCAGCTGAGCGAAATCATCAAGAAGTACAAGTTGGAAGTCGCACGTCCCTCGGTGGCAGATGCAGCCACCTGGGCCCAAAATGCCGACAGCGCGGCCGACACTACTGACGGCGTCGCCTGACCGCGTGGCTCATTCATGTAAGCAATGGGGCAACCTTTGTCCCATTGTTTACACTTTATTTACGACAGCATACCAATCGCAACCCCCGAAAGGATTTTTCTTTTTTTCGAAACGTCATGGCATTATCACTGTTTTTTGGTAGCAATACGGTCAAGTCTGTGCCCATCACAGACGAGAACGTAGGTGAAAGTATCGCTATCATGGGAGGTGGAAGCTGGGCCACAGCCATTGCCAAAATCATGCTGGAGAAAGTTCCCCACATCACATGGTACATACGGCGCCCGGAAACGATCGAGGAATTCAAGCGCACGGAGCACAATCCCTCCTACTTGACAAGTGTGCGCTTTGATACGAGGCGTATCACGTTCTCGTCCGACATCAACGAGGTCATCCGCTCCTGCAACACGCTCATCTTTGTCACGCCCTCCCCCTACCTGAAAAATCACCTTCGGAAACTGAAGGTGAAGCTCCATGACAAATTTATCATTACGGCCATCAAGGGTATTGTGCCCGAGGAAAACCTTGTATGCTCCGAATTCTTCCGGCAAGTGTACAATGTGCCGGA
>SFCP01000037.1 GCA_004558535.1 Bacteroidales bacterium
ACTCCTGCGTGAGGAGTTCTTCTGTGGTGCCACCAGGAATCGAACCGGGGACACAAGGATTTTCAGTCCTTTGCTCTACCAACTGAGCTATGGCACCTTGGGCGTTTTTGCGAGTGCAAAAGTACGATTTATTTTGGAACGGACAAAAGAATGATGCGTTTTTTATAAGAAGCATGACGAAAATAGCCTGAAAAAGCAGCTGAAATCGGCTGTTTGATTGCTTTGTTTGAGATTTATGGCTCACGAAACGGTCATGTGGTACTTCTCTTGGCGCAAGGGTATCAGCTGTGCGGGATGAGAGATAAGTCAGGTGGTTTGGCGGCCCTGTTGGGGATTATTCCCTACTTACTGCTTACTATGATTTGCAATTCGCAGGACATTGAAAGACATTTTGACAACTATTCCCAAAAATCGGCAGAGGACCACGGGTTTTTATATACTTTTGCATTTGGATTATTCTTAGGTATTACGGGAAAGCCTGATAGGGTGTTGTCAGCAGATTCCGAGGAAAGGATGTTTGGACAGGCCGTTCAGGGCAGTTTCCCACTAATAAGCAGTAACGAAGTATGATGAGTAAGCACTTCACACCGCGCCTGTTCAGCGAGCTTCGCCATTATTCCAAGGAGAAGTTTGCCGCAGACGCCATGGCCGGCTTGATTGTCGGCATTGTAGCGTTGCCTTTGGCGATTGCCTTTGGTATTGCATCGGGTGTCTCGCCCTCACAGGGTATTCTGACCGCCATCATCGGTGGTTTCTTGGTTTCCGCGTTGGGTGGAAGCCGTGTACAGATAGGTGGTCCCACAGGCGCATTTATCGTAATCATTTTCGGCATCGTCAGCAACCCAGCCTTGGGACTTTCGGGGCTGATGGTGGCCACGATGTTGGCGGGACTTTTCTTGATATTGTTGGGCGTATGTCGGCTTGGCACGATCATCAAGTTTATCCCTTATCCGATTGTCGTGGGCTTCACCAGCGGTATTGCCGTGACCATCTTTACTACGCAGATCAAGGACCTGTTTGGTCTGCAGATAGAGGGGGCTCTGCCTGGCGACTTCCTGTCGAAATGGGCAGTGTATGCGCAGCATTTTCTCACCTTGGATTGGGTGACTACGGCAGTGGGACTGCTCAGTGTGTTGGTGATTGTCCTTACGCCCAAGGTTTCCAAGAAAATCCCCGGCTCGCTGGTAGCGATTATCCTGATGACGGTAGGTGTTTACTTTCTCAACAAATACACAAGTTATCATGTGAATACCATTTATGACCAGTTCGGTGAAATCAAGGCTGAAATTCCTGCTTTGACCATGCCCGACTTGAGCTGGGAGAACGTGAAGGGGCTCTTCCCCACAGCCATGGTAATCGCCGTACTCGGTGCCATCGAGAGTTTGCTCAGTGCCACGGTGGCTGACGGTGTGTGCGGCGACCATCACAACAGCAATCAGGAGTTGATTGGTCAGGGCGTGGCCAACCTCTGCACGCCTTTGTTCGGTGGTATTCCCTGTACGGGTGCCATTGCGCGCACCATGACCAATATCAACAATGGCGGCCGCACCCCGGTGGCCGGCTTGATCCACGCTGCCGTGCTCTTGGTAATTTTCCTTGTGCTGTATCCCCATGGCCTGCTTGGCGGGTGTGTTGGTCATCGTTGCCTACAATATGAGTGGCTGGCGCACTTTCCTGCAACTGATGAAGAACCCCAAGAGCGACATTATCGTCCTTTTCATCACTTTCTTCCTGACTGTCATCTTCGATTTGACCATTGCCATCGAGGTAGGTCTGCTCATCGCCTGTCTGCTCTTTATGCGCCGTATGGCTGAGACCACGCAGATCAAAGTCATTGCCGATGAAATCGACCCGAACGACGAGAGCGATGTACAGTTGCACGACGAGGAGCACCTGATTATCCCCGAGGGTGTAGAGGTCTACGAGATTAATGGTCCGTACTTCTTCGGCATCGCCAATAAGTTCGAGGAACTGATGGCCAACATGGACAACCATCCCTATGTCCGCGTGATACGTATGCGCCGTGTGCCGTTTATCGACTCCACCGGTATACATAACCTGCAGAACCTTTGCGAAATGAGTCATCGCGAGGGCACGCACATCGTTCTTTCCGGTGTCACGCCCAATGTATATGCTGTACTGGAGCACGCCGGCTTCTGTCATTTGCTGGGCAAGGACCACATTTGTCCGAACATCAACGTGGCGCTTGATCGCGCTGCCGCGATAGTGCGCCGCAGGCATTGACAGGTATACAATAAGCCTGTATGATGATACAACGAAGCGGGCAGACCTCGACACATGGAGGTCTGCCCGCTTGGATTTATTGCGGAGGATGGCGACGGGCTCACCCTGCAGTGTCGTCCTACGGAGCGGTTGTTTCTGAGGTCATAGGATTTCCAGAGCGATGGCGGCACAAGCCTCTGCATCGGCCAAGGCGTGGTGATGATTGGTCAGGTCATAACCGCATCGGGCGGCTATGGTGTCGAGGTTGTGACGCCCCTCGGGCCATACTTTGCGAGATGCCACACAGGTGCAGTGGAACTTGTAGTCGGGATAGTCCATCTGGTAGACCCGAAAGGCGGCTTTGAGGCAGCTCTCGTCAAAAGCCTTGTTGTGGGCGACCAAGGGAAGTCCCTCGATGAGGGGCTCTATTTGCTTCCACACCGTCGGAAATATGGGCGCCTCCTCGGTATCTGCGGCGCAAAGGCCATGTACTCGGCTGCACCAGTAGTTGTAGTAGGCCGGTTCGGGCTTGATGAGTGAGTAATACTTGTCCACAATCCTCCCCTCCCGCACAATCACGACACCGATGGAGCAAATCGAGCTACGTTCGCCGTTGGCAGTTTCAAAATCTATGGCTGCGAAATCTTGCATATGGGGGTTGCCTATATATATCGGTACGGCAGGTTCGCTGAGCAGCCGGCGTCCTCTGTATCATGTCTTGGAGTTATCTTTCTCCCCAAGATCTATGGACAGGGGTCGAGGCCGCTTTGTGATTGTAGATAGTTGTTTCGGGCAATGGAAATGCTATTTTTGGGCAAGCGTAGGCCCTGCTTTCTCGCGGCGAGACGTATGGCATGGGCTACTTCCTGTCAAAGTCTATCCCCTCTTGCATCCATTTCCTCCGAGCCCACAGGAAAGCAATGCCGGCGGCCAGCGTGCAGAGACCGCCCGCTGTGTAGCCCGCTGTGGCAGGCAGGCCGAGCATTTGGTGGGAGACGAAGAAGTAGGTGCAGCATACGTCCGTCATGAAGAGTGCAGGGAGCAGCGTAAACCAGTAGGCAGTGTGGCGGCGCACCAGGTAGGCTGTGGCTGTCCACAGTGCAAATACGGCCAACGTCTGGTTCGCCCAGCCGAAGTACTGCCATATAATATTGAAGCCGCTCGGATTGTCCACTTGCCAAAGGAGCAGGGCGATGGAAGCCGCAAACATGGGCAGGCAGACAATCAGCCGGTTGCGGATTTTTTGTTGCGGCAGTTTCACCGCGTCTGCTATCAGCAGGCGCGCACTGCGGAAGGCCGTGTCGCCACTGGTGATGGGGGCGGCTACCACGCCCAATATGGCCAGCAGACCACCCAGCCAGCCCAGCCAATCCGTGCAAACCAACTGCACCACGGCTGGTGCGGCTGTGGCAAATCCTTTGTTGCCTGCGCCGCAGATGGCTTCATAGCCCGGCGCCGGACTGTCATAGAAGAAATACATGGCCACAGTGGCCCATACCAGGGCTACGATGCCCTCGGTAATCATGGCGCCATAGAAAATCGGGCGTCCCTGTCGCTCGTTGGTCAGGCAGCGGGCCATCAGCGGGCTTTGTGTGGCGTGGAAACCGCTCAGTGCGCCGCAGGCAATGGTGATGAACAGGCAGGGGAAGATGTTGTCCGTCCAACTGGGGTCCACTTGCGGTGCGCGGTTGCCCAGTCCGTCCCACAGCTCGGGCAGGGTGGGCCATTTCAGCAGCAGCACGACCATCAGCGCCGCGGCCATGAATAGCAGCGAACTGGCAAAGAGGGGATATACCCGGCCGATAATCTTGTCGATGGGCAGCATGGTGGCCAGCACATAGTAGGCAAAGATGGCCAGCACCCACACCGTGGTGTTGCTACACATGCCGCCCAGGATCAGGGCGGGACTGTAGACGAATACCACGCCCACCATCAGCAGCAGGAACAGGCTGAAGGCCAGCATGGCCCGCCAAATGCTGCGTCCCAGGTACTTGCCCACCAAATCGGGCAGCCCGGCTCCGTCGTGCCGCAGGGAAAGCATGCCCACCATGTAGTCGTGCACACTGCCGGCAAAGATGCAGCCCAGCACTATCCACAGGTAGGCCGATGGTCCGAACTTCGCTCCCATGATGGCGCCGAAGATGGGGCCTGTGCCGGCGATGTTGAGAAACTGAATCATGAAAACTTTCCACGAGGGCAGAGCGATAAAGTCCACGCCGTCGGGATGGGCCACTGCGGGCGTGATGCGCAGGGCTTCGGGGCGGAAAACGCTTTCCACGAAGCGGCCATACAGCCAATAGCCCAGCACAAGGGCTACCAAAGAAAGTAGGAACGAAAACATATGCGTTTGGATGTAAACTTCTTGCGGGAGCAGATCGCTATGTCAGCAGGCTCTTGCGTCCGAAAAGCAGGGGCGACAGGCGCAGCATGTCGCAGGCGCGACATACCAGCAGGCTGCCCGCTGTGCAGATAGCCAGCGAAACCACCAGAAAAAGCAGGCGGGTGGGGTCGAAGCCAAAGAGAGGAACCAGCACCTTGCAGCAGATGGTGAAGAGGGGCGAGAAAATGTAAAGGGGCAACGTGTTTCGCCCCAGAAAAAGCATGCCGTGGCGCAACTTCCCCTTGACAAAAGGAAACAACCATAGCAGCAGGCTGATGACCAGCCCCACAATCATCACGCCGCCTAAGCTGCTGCGATCGAAGTGCTCGGGATGCAGGCATAGCAGTGCCAGGGGGAGCACGGCCCAGCCTGTGGCCCGGAATAATGTGGTGAACGGACAGCGAGTGGTCCGGATGGCCACGCCTGCCAGGAAATACATGGCACAGGGAAACGACACCAGGCCCAATACCGACAGCCCATAGAGGGCTACGGCCGTCAGTATGAGCCGCGGCAGCGTCCTTAGGCGCAGGTAGCGGCATGCCACGTAACTCAGACTGCCACACAGCATCAGCGTGTGCAGGTACCAATAGGGCCCCAGCGGATGTAGTACCATCTTGTCCGCAAAGACGAGCGGCGTCAGGTTGTCCACGTGGTCGCGGATAGGCAGTATGGCCGCCATGAGTATGTAGCCGCTTTCCATGATCAGGTAGGGGAGCAGCAGGCCCCGCATGGAGCGGAAGAAGCGGCCCGGCTCTTTCTCCAGATTCAGCAGGTAGCCCGAAATCAGCAGGAACCCCGGCATGTGAAACGTATACACGAAGCTCTTCAGCCGCGGGTAGCCGTCACCGAAGTAGACCAGGTGGAAGGCAATCATCAGCAGAATGAATACGGCCCGCAGGAAATCCAGTTCCTCCGTGCGTGGCTTCGGGGACAAAGGGCTGACAGTCTGCATATCGTGGCTTGTGAGGTGGCTAAGCTATGAGCAAATTGGGACGTCCGGACTTTGGGTGCGTTTTGGATTATTCCTCCAGGTAGACAAACAGCTGCATGAGCGAGGCTTCATCCGTCCAGCTCCAATAGTGGTCGTTCATGAGCCGCTTGAAGGCCTTTTTCATTTCCGGTTTCACGTACTTCTTGAAGTTGCTTTCGTTGGCCGGTATGATTTTCCCTTGGATGGAGAAATAGTACTTGTTTTGCAGGGGATAGCCGTAGTCCTCTTCCCACTTTTGGCTGTCGCTGTCGATTTCCAGAAACATACCCATGTCCGACAGGTCCAGGTAGGGCAGGTTCTCGCCCCCGGTCACTTCGGCCGAATACTTGTCCATGTCGATGGTCGTCACGCGCAGCAGGTAATTGTAGCCCTTTTGTGCCACCACGCGTCCCATCTGTTCCGACGAAACCTTCATGTACTTTACCGAATCAAACTCTACGCCCAGCACCCTGTCGATGTTGGCTTGCATCACTTGCCCATCCTGCACGAAGAGCAGGGCACTGTTTTTCAGGAAGATGTTGGCGCGTGCCTTGACCGAGCGGCCAAAGGGTTGCAGGACCTTGGCGTCCATAAATTCAGGGAAGGCCAAGGGTATGCTGGAGCGTTGCACCGTTTTTTGCTGTTGTGCCGCCATCGGGCAGAGTGCTGTCAGGAGCAGTAACAATGTCAGGATAGTACGTTTCATGATGATTGGGATGGATTGTGTAGCTTATGTTTGGAAATGGATGGGTATCTCTTATGCAAAGTTAAGCAGAAACTTTGAATGGATGCCCGGCTTTCTTCCTTTTTTGGGCCGTTCGCCTCGATTAGGCATGGGGCGTCTGTGTCAGGGCGTGCAGCAGTTCGCGCGCCCTCTCGATGATATCGTCGCGTCCCGTCTGCAGTGCGTCGGGGCTGAGGTCCTGTCGCACGTCCGGGTCGATTCCTTCTTCGGTCAGCCGCATTTCGGCATCGTACATCGGGCAGGCGGAGAACCGTATGGTCCAGCCGTTGGGCAACTCCGAGTTCAGCGGCAGGCCACTGCCGCCTCCGGTACGGTCGCCCAGGGTGGTCACGTTCCTTCGTCCGTGCAGGTAGGCCACAAAGGCATTTGCGGCGCTGTAGGTGCTTCGGTTGGTCAGTATGACTACCGGCTTTTGCCAGCGAAGTCCCTCGAAGGGGTCGATATAGATGGCTTCGGGGGCCGAAAAGTCCGTGTGGCCGCGCCCCGTCTTGTGGCAGACATAGCCCACCAGGCTTCGCTCGTTCAGGAACAGCGAGGCCAGGTCCTGGGCAGCTGTGAGCAGGCCGCCGCCGTTGCTGCGCACGTCCACAATCAGCCCGTCGCACAGGCTCAGGGCACGCATCATTTCGTGCAGGTTGCCGCTGCCGAAGCCCGACTGGAACGTGGCGCAGCGCACGTAGCCGATGTTGTCGTCCAGTATGCGGTATTTCAGGCCCGAGGCCGTGGCATAGTCCTCCGTCCGCCCCAGGTAAATGCGTTCCAACGTGTCGGCGTAGTTGGCCGGGTAGTCATCAAACCACCGGCCGTAGCGTGCCACGTCGTGGGCCGCGAATATATTCACATGGCCGTCGCGCAGTTCGTAGGACATCTGTGCCAGCACCTCGAAGAGCTGACGTTCGGTCATCTCCTCGGTGATGGCTGGTGCGTATCGGCCGCGCACTTCGTCCCAATCCAGGCCGTAGGCTTCGCTCTTTTGCGGGAAGAAGCAGTATTTCTCGTCCAGTGTCTGCCAGAATGCCAGGAAATTGCCCTGCCGCGTGTCGTTGGGCAGGTCTTCGGTGACGCAGCCTGCGGGCAGCAGGAGCAAGAGCCACAGCAGGGCCGTCGTGCGCCACCATTTCAGCGCAGCAGGCGCAGCCTTCGCACGTAGCCTATCAGAAAGCAGTGGTTCCATGAATGATATTTTAGGTGGTTGACCTCGCTTTGCCGCACGTCTGCACCATAGCCCACACAGACGTTCGCGCCCCATAGCGGGATGTTCAGCAGGGCCGTCAGACGGGCCGTGGGAGCGTTGATGGGGTGCGTCAGGCAGAGGTTGTGGTCGTAGTGTCCCAGCGAGAATATTTCGTAATAGCTTTGTCCGTAGTTGGGCGAAAACCGCACGCCCAACAGGGGTACATCGAGCTGCACTGCTGCCTGCCAGGTGTGCCTGCCCACGCGAAACGGCTGCTCACACAGGGCCGACAGGCCGATGTCGGCTGCCCAGCGTCCCTGTGCGGGGTTGTTGCCGCCGCGCATCAGGTAGGTGAAGCCCAGCGTCGTCCCGGCCATGCCGCCCAAGGCCAGCCGGGTGCCGGCCGCCGTGCGGGGGAAGTTGTAGTGCCAGGCCACGGCGGCCTCGATGCTGCCGTCCATGGCCTTGTCGTCGTCGGCGCTGCTGCGTGGCAGGGCGATGCTGCCCGCGTAGGTGCCCTGCACGCTCACCCGTCCCTTGCCCCAGTGTGCCAGTCGCTCCGAGCGGTGCAGCAGATAGAGCGAGGTGCCGCCGTATTCCACGGGCGAGAGGTAGGTATCGAGCAGGTTGGTGCGTCCCACGCCGAAGAGTTGCGTATGGCGGGTGGTGCGCAAAGAATCATCCCCGGCCTGTGTCGGAGTTTGTGCCGGGGTCGGGGATGCGGGCAGGCTGAACAGGAGCAACACCGCCAGTTTCGGCATAAGCTGCCGGAGGCTGAGGCTATGCAGCGTCTTTTCCGTTCTTTGTGTTCTTGCCATACTTTTTATAGATGAACCATACCAAGGCCACGGTCACGATGAAGAGTATACCCAGCCCTATCTCGTGGCTGTAGGTCTTGGCTTTCTCGGCCACGTCGGCCGCTGTCTTGACTTCGGGAAAGGCTTTGTAGATGCCGTAGCCGATAAGGGCGAGCACCGTATTCCAAGCTCCGGCGCCCAGTGTCGTATAGAGCAGGAAGGGGCCTATCTTCATGCGGGCCAATCCCGCCGGGATGGAGATTAGCTGGCGTACGGCGGGCACCAGTCGGCCGATGAGTGTCGAGGTGGCACCATGTTGGCGGAAGTATTCCTCGGCGTGTTGCACCTTTGCCTCGCTCAGGAGGAAGAGCCGGCCGATGCGGCTGCCCGCAAAGCGGTAGATGACGGGACGGCCCAGCCAGCGCGACAGGTAGTAGTTGACCAGCGCGCCCAGGTCGGCGCCGATGGTGGCCACCACGATGACCAGGGGCAGGCTCATCTTGTCGCCCGTGAGCGCCAGCCAGGCTGCGGGTGGTACGATAATCTCCGAGGGAAACGGGATAAAGGAGCTTTCGATAACCATGAAGACCAGTACGACCCAGTAATCAAGGTTTTCCAGGACCCATTGTATGAGTTCTTGCATGGGAGTAGGGGATTAGGGGTGAGATAAAGTGACTGCGGAAATCTGTGAGGGGACTTCCGCAGGAGTAGGGTAGGCGAGGGGTTGCTGCTGCCGGTACAACTTTTTGTTTGGCGGGCTTGGCGGCTGTTATTTACCCCATTCGGCGGGGTTCTGGCGCCATTGGTGTAGCAGCTCTACGTGCTCGGGGCGGATGTAGCCCGTCTCGCGTGCCACTTCCACTACGGCTTCGTAGTTGGTCAGGGTGGTCAGTGTGACGCCGGCCTCGGCAAAAGCTTTTTCAGCTACGGGGAAACCGTAGGTGTAGGCAGCGATCATGCCGATTACCTCGCATCCGTGGGCACGCAGGGCCTCGACAGCTTTCAGGCTGCTGCCGCCGGTGGAAATCAGGTCCTCGATGACCACCACCTTCATGCCCGGTTGCAGGTCGCCCTCTATCAGGTTGGTCATGCCGTGGTCCTTGGCTTTCGAGCGCACATAGGCGAACGGCAGGGCCAGTGTGTCGGCCACCAGGGCTCCCTGGGCGATGGCGCCTGTGGCAACGCCGGCCACGGCTTCCGCCTCAGGATATTTTTCGGCCACCAGGCGTGCCAGTTCCAGCTTCACGAAGGTGCGCAGGGCGGGAAAGGCCAATGTCTTGCGGTTGTCGCAGTAGAAAGGCGATTTCCAGCCGCTTGCCCATGTGAAAGGCTGTTCGGGTTGCAACTTGATAGCTTTTACGTCCAATAGCTTATGGGCAAAAATCTTTTCAACGGTACTCATAATGTAGTTACATGCGGATTGATGATGGGGCAAAGTTAGTGAAAGGCGAGAGATGTGCAAAGGCAAAGCCGAAGTTTTTGCCCATTTGCTTTTCCGAGCCGCCTCCTAACTTCTTTTAATTAGGATTTAGGAGTTAGGAATTAGGAGTTAAGCCGTCCGGCGGAAGTCTCAGCCGAAAGCTTAATCCGAATGGTAATTGCATATTTGCGGCGGCTTGGCCATTAAAGCAAGCTTTATGGCTATCGCCTTGCACGCAAATTACATATTAGCGGCTGCGGCTCGGCCATTAAAGCAAGCTTTATGGCTCTCGCCTTGCACGCTAATTTGAAATGTTAAAATGCAATTTGGCCGATTTGCTTTTCGCTGAAAAATGTTGTATATTTGCATTAGCAAACCGAGGACTTCCTGTAAATACAGGGCTTCCTCGGTTTCTTTTTGCCCCGATTTGCCGAAAAACAGGCCCGAAGAGGGGGCAACTACCGGCTGGATAATTTTTTCTAAGTGCTTGGTAGTTTTTTCCAAGTGCCGGATAGTTTTTCGTAGGTGCTTTTTAGTTTCACGGAGGCAGCCGGCAGAATGTAAAGGGAAGTTATAAATGTTAAAGTTGCGGGCCGGATGACGCCCCTTTTTCGGCCGGTTCCACCCCTTCTGCGCAGCCGGTGGGCCGTGTCCGGCGGAGGTGTCTTGCCGGTCGCCGTCGGCTGCTGCCTGCCGGCTTTCGCTGCCCTGCGCCTTGCCCGGGGCGCAAAAGCAAAGCAGCGATGCTCCCGCGGTTGGGGGACATCGCTGCTTCGTTAAGCTGGGGGCGTACTTCCTTATTCGCCCGGAGCGATAGCGCCGGAGGAGTACTTTTCGCCTTCGGAAATAGCGCCGGAGGGACATTGGTCGATGCAGGTGCCGCATGCGATGCAGTCATCACTAATTACGTAAGCCATTGTCTTTGAGATTTTAAGTTGTTAGTAATCTGTATGTCGATAGTTATTCGTTGGGCAAAGTTACATATTTATTGTTTACCGACAACTTTCCGCTTGTTTTTTTTCAAATTCTGCCCGCTGCTTTCTAAAAAAGTCGCTGCGGGGCGTGTCCTCGGGGTGAAGCCTGCTCCGCCGGCTTGTAATTCCCTAAAAATGGCAAAGGGATTTGGCTATTCGGGGAAAAAGCCGTAATCTTGCAGCAGTTTTACGGATTTGCGGACGTGTGCGTGACCCCAAGCGGTGCCTTGGCTTGCTGGGCCGACCTGTGTCCTTCGCCGGAGAGGCGGAGAGACGGACTGGCCCCGGCGGAGACAGCCCGCGGGGCCGCCGGCGGAGCAGTGGAAACAGCCCCGGACGGCATTGGGTCGTGCGGTTTCCTGTGTGGATGTGTACAATAAAATCGAAGGAAGTACGTTATAGATTACAATGAACCATCGTTTCCTACATACTTGTCTCGTTCTGGCGCTGCTGGTGGCCGGCCAAGGTTTCTTTGCCCGTACTTCCGCACAAGAGCGCAAGATTCAGAACAAGCCATTTATCGACGAGCGCCGCTTTCATTATGGTTTCTGCATCGGTGTGCACGACCAGGGGCTGAAACTTCAGAACAACGGCTACATAGACCCCGATACGGGCGCACAATGGTTGGCCGAGAATGACCAGCAGGGCATCGGGTTCAGCGTAGGTGTGCTGGGAGAATGGAAGTTGAGCAACTACTTGGCCCTGCGACTGATTCCCACGCTGCACTTTGGCAGCAAGCACCTCAAGTTCCGCGAACTGGGTACCGGTAAGACGGAGTCCCAGGACATGAAGTCCACGTATATCGCCCTGCCCCTCGACCTGAAGGTCAGCGCGCCGCGATTTAACAATTTCCGCCCCTATGTGGTGGGAGGCGTGCAGCCGGCCTACGACCTTACATCGGGGAAACATACCAAGGTCAAGGCCAAGCCCTTTAATATGATGCTGGAGGTCGGCATGGGCTGCGACTTCTACATGCCTTTCTTCAAGTTTATTCCGGAATTGAAGTTTTGCTTTGGACTGAACAACGTACTCGACAAGAACAGGTCCGACCTGATCGACCCCACGCAGCAGATATTTACGCAGAGTCTGGACGGGGCGACGGTCGGCATGTTTGTACTGACATTCTACTTCGAATAAGGCCACCCCTACCGGTAGCCCACAGCAAAAGGAAAGCACGCCACAGCTCGGCGTGCTTTCCTTTTTATAATGTCCCGGGGGTACTTATTTCTTCATGGTGAACAGAAATTCCAAACCGCCGCCCTTGCGGTTGCGCACGGAGATAGTGCCGCCGTGGAAAAGTACGGCATTGCGCACGATACTCAGCCCCAAGCCGGTGCCGCCACAGTCGCGCGTGCGGCCTTCCGAGACCCGATAGAAACGCTCGAAGAGACGGGGCAGGTGTTCCTCGGCTACGCCGCAACCCGTGTCGAAGTAGCGGAAATACAGTGTGCCCGCTTCTTGACGATAGCACTGCAGGGTCAGCGTCGTGCCGTGTCCGGCGTAGCGGATGGAGTTTTCCATCAAATTGCGGAAGATGCCGTAGAGCAGCGAGAAGTTGCCGTGCATGGTTGTCCTCTCGGGGATGTCGATCGTGGCCTGCATGCCGGCAGCCTCCAAGGAGGGGCGCAGTTCTTCGATCACGTCCGCCGCCAGGGGGCGCAGGGTAATATCTTCGCGTGGCAGGGTTTCGGCCGCTTCCTCCGTCTTGGAGATGAGCGCGACGTCGCGGATGAGGTCTGACAGGCGGACCACCTGTGCGTAGGTCCTTTGCAGGAAATAGTGCCGGCGCTCTTCGCTCAGCGTGTCACACTGCAGGAGCGTCTCTACGAAGCCCCGGATGCTGCTGACAGGCGTGCGCAGCTCGTGGGTGATGTTGTTGCTCATCTGCTGCTTGAGCAGTTTGTTCTTCTCAGCCCGTGTGGCATCCGTCAGGGTCATCTCGAAGCTCCCCTCGCTGTAGATGAGCAACTGCAGGGCAAATATGCTGCTGCCGGCATGGATGGTGTAGCGGAATACAGGCGCTGCTTCGCTCTGCCTCTCTCTGATGGTAGGCTTCTGGTTGAGCTCCAGGAAATTGCGGGCGGGACGAAACGCCTCGGCTTCCCATATCGCGTCGATGTCGGGCGTAGGCGTGTCGAGGATGGTGTTGACAAATTGCAGGAAGGAGGGATTGGCCAGCATCTTCCGGCGCTCCGGTGAAAAAATGGCAATACCTCCGTCGAAATACAGGAAGTGTCGGGTGAGCCGCTCACGCTCTACGGCAATGATTTGGTTGCTTTGTTCCAGCTCCTTGTACTTTTGCATAATGGCTCGGCCCATCTCGCCCAACTCGGTATTGGGGAAGGTGATGCGGTCGTAGTCTACAAGTCCGCGGTCCGCAGAATTGATAAACCGCCGCAGACCTGCGACCGATTTTCCGAAGCGGTCGGACAAGTATATAAGGAGTACGATGACAATGGGGAAGATTAGCAGCACGAAACCCGTAAATACATTTCCCGGCTGCATGAAATCCTGTACGCTATCGTCGTATGGAAGCGCCACACGAATGGAAAAGTCGCCGTAACTCTTGGCAAAATAAAAATAAGTGCGATGGGTGGTCTCGCTCTGTCGTATGTCAATGCCTTCACCCTTGAGCCACGCCGTCCTCACCTCGGGGCGCGAACTGTGATTGCCTACTTTGCCCAAGTCGGGCTCGTCGGTATCGTAGCGCACCCGGCCATCACGCGATACCACAGTCAGACGCAGCTCCGGCGGCAGCATATTTTGCAGCTGCTGCATGGCTGTCGAATCGAGATCGGCGTCCTGCTGCTCCAAAGCCCCTGCCACAAGGTCCGAGTAACTGCGCAGGCGGGTAGACAGCAGCTCCTCGCGGTGATTTACATCGCGGTGATGCTGGAAAACAATCAAGACAACGGCAAAAATAACAAAGAGTGCCGTGAAATTCACCAATAGTTTAGTGCGATAAGTCATGAGGCATATAGAGTGAAGGGGGCAGGGGAGTCGTTTTTGTGTCATTCGAAGCAGTAGCCGTAGCCTTGCCGGTTGCTCAGCCGGGCACCCTCGGCGCCCATCTTCCGGCGGATGCGGGCGATGTGTACGTCGACCGTACGGTCCAGCACGTAGCTTTCTCCCCGCCAGACCTGGCTGAGAATTTCCTCGCGCGAGAGTACGCGGCCCGGATGGCGCATCAGCAGCGACAGAATGCCAAATTCCTTGGGGGAAAGTCGGATATTCTCATGGCCGATGCAGATAACCTTTCGCGCGAAGTCCATGACGATATTTCCTGCGCGCAGTTCCTGTACGTTAGTTTCGGTGGTGGGGCTACGGCGCAGCACTGCCTTGACCCTGACCAGCACTTCGTGGAGCGAGAAGGGCTTGGCGATGTAATCGTCTGCGCCGGCCGAGAAACCGGTCAGCAGGTCGTTCTCCGTATCCCGGGCTGTGAGGAAAATAATCGGCACCTCGTTCTTCAGATCCTTGCGCAGGTGGTCCGCCATCCGAAATCCCGACATTCCACCCATCATTACGTCTAATAATATTAAGGAGTGGTCGGGCGAAAGCAGCTCCAGTGCCTCTTCGGCCGAGGCGGCGGTGTCGACGGAGTAGCCGGCATTTTCAAGGTTGCACTGCAGCTTTGTTGCTTCATATCGTTTTTCTTTTGGATTTGGGTGGCAGTTAGTGGCTTTTCAGCCTGTAAGCCGCTGCAATATTACGGATTTATTCACGCCCTGCCGCCTGCCGGGCGGTTAAATTTCGGTTAAGGAAAAGCTTTTCCTGCCGGCTGTTTTAAGCTACCTCCCGCCTTCACAGAATTGTAACACGTTTGTCACATCCTTCACACACGACAGCCCTACCTTTGCGCCGTCTATCAATGGGCACAAAGCCCCGGTATCAAATCATAAAAGTTTCCCCCGTATGGAATGGATGTATTTGGGAATGGTCATATTCCTGTTTGTGTTGGCCACGTTCGACCTGTACGTCGGCGTGAGCAATGACGCTGTGAATTTCCTCAACTCGGCCATTGGCTCCAAGGTGGCGCGTTTCCGCACCATCGTCATAGTGGCTGCCATCGGCGTCTTCTGTGGCGCCGTGCTCAGTGACGGTATGATGGATATAGCCCGTCATGGCATTTTCCGGCCCGAGCAGTTCCACTTTGAAGAAGTCATGTACATCTTTGTGGCCGTCATGGTCACCGACATCGTACTGCTGGATGTGTTCAACTCACTTGGGATGCCTACGTCGACCACTGTGTCGATGGTGTTCGAGCTTTTGGGCGCCACGTTTGCCTTTGCCATGCTCAAGATGGCTGACAGCGACGTCGCACATACCTTTGGCGACTACATGAATACGGACAAGGCGCTGCAGGTTATCCTGGGAATTTTCCTGTCGGTAGCTATTGCGTTCGTATTCGGTGCCATCATCCAGTACTTGGCGCGTCTGGTTTTCACTTTCCACTACAAGGAGGGCCGGCTGAGCCGGAAAATCGGTTTGTTTGGCGGGGCAGCCATTACGGCCATCGTCTATTTCATGCTGTTCAAGGGGTTGAAGCATCTTTCCTTTATGACGGCCGACGTCAAGGACTGGATAGACGCGCACCTGTTGTGGGTACTGGGCGGTTGCTTCGTGTTCTTCACGTTGCTCATGCAGTTGCTTCACGCTTTGCGCGTCAACGTATTCCGCATCATCGTCCTGACCGGAACCTTTGCCCTTGCCACGGCATTTGCCGGCAATGATTTGGTCAACTTCATCGGTGTTCCGCTCGCGGGCTTCTCCTCCTTTACAGACTTTACGGCATCCGGCGCTACCAATCCGGCCGACTTCACGATGGATTCGCTCAACGGACCGGCCACGACGCCTGTCTATTTCCTGATAGCTGCCGGAGCCATCATGGTCTTCTCGTTGGCAACTTCCAAGAAAGCCCACAACGTGGTGAAGACCGAGGTCGGACTGTCGCGCAGCAACGAGGGCGAGGAAATGTTTGGCTCGTCCCGCGTGGCGCGCAGCCTGGTGCGTTGGGGCAACTCCGTGGGAGCCGCCATTGTCCGCGTCACACCGGATCGCGTGATGCAGTATGTTGACAGCCGGTTCCGCCGTCCGACCGAGGAAGACCCCAATGGTGCCGCCTACGACCTGGTGCGTGCTTCGGTCAACCTTGTTGTCGCTGCGCTGCTTATTGCTTTGGGCACTTCGCTCAAGCTTCCGCTCTCCACCACTTACGTGACGTTTATGGTTGCTATGGGTTCGTCGCTTTCGGACCGGGCTTGGAGCCGCGAAAGTGCCGTGTTCCGCATCACGGGTGTGCTGACCGTCATCGGTGGCTGGTTTATCACGGCCGGTGTTGCCTTTACGGCCTGTTTCTTCGTGGCGCTGGCGATGTACTACGGCGGCATGCCGGCCATGGTCATCTTGGTTTGTGCCGGGATTTACGCCCTCATCCATAGCCAGCGACGCTATAAGCGCAAGCAGGCCGAGGTCAAGGACGGCGATGTGCTCTTCACGCAGATGCTTAGCACGACTCATCGCGACGAAATAGCCGGTATGCTGGAGCGTCACCTGAGTGTCGCTGCCGGTGAGTTCCTGATGCGCTACTCCGAAGAGCTTGGCGACACGGCCGAGGGACTCCTGACCGAATCGCTCCGACCCATGCGCCGCGCAGCCCGCAATATGGCGGCCGACAAGCGCGAGCTGAAGAATTTGCGCCGTCGCGAGATTATCTGCCTGCGCCGCGCTGACCCCGCATTGGCCATCCGGCTGAGCACCGCCTTTAATCTGGCCCACAACTCCCTGCGTCAGTTGCTCTACGGACTGCAGCGTATCAACGAACCGGCACGTGAGCACGTCGACAACCACTTCACGCCGCTCGCAGCGGAGGATGCTGCCACCTTCCGCCCGCTGCTGAACAGCTGGGTCGGACTGGCGCAAAATGCTGCCGACTGCCTGCGCCACTTGCGTGTGGCCGACATCGAGCCCCTGCGCGATGAGTGTCAGACACTGCGCGAGGAGTTGGCACGCCTGCGCCGCGAGTCTACGCTGCAGCTCCAGCAGTCCGACGTCAACCTGACCACGGCCACGCTCTTCCTGCACTTGATTCAGGAAATGGAGCAGCTGACCGTAGAGTTGCGCCGCTTGCTGAAGTGTATCCGCCATTACCGCGAACAGCTTCCCGTCGTTTCACCCCGATAAAATACCCATTCATGAAGTTCTTGTCAAGCCTGCTCCTGACCATGTTGCCGCTGGGCGCCGCTGCCGACAGCATCCCCGAGAGTAAATTGCCCGAATGGTTTCCCACCGTGAGCGGTACGCTCCGCGCCAAGGGCGAATATCAGACCGAAGAGGGGGAGGGCCGCTTCGAAGTGCGCAATGCACGTATCGCCCTCGACGGTAATATCACCCCGGCCCTCCTTTATCGCGCCGAAGTCGACCTGTCCGACGAGGGACGTATACGAATGCTCGATGCCTATGCCGGCATGAATTTTTCAAAGGGCTGGTTGGTACGACTGGGCCAGATGCGCGTGCCCTTCAGTATCGATGCGCACCGATCTCCCCACAAACAGTATTTTGCCAATCGCTCCTTTATCGCCAAGCAGGTGGGCGACGTGCGTGACGTCGGGCTGTCTGTGGGCTGGGACGTGCCCGGCCTGCCGCTCAAACTGGAGGGTGGCTTGTTCAACGGTAGTGGTCTGACCAATCAGAAGGACTATTGGACCAAGGAGGTAAACTTTTCGGCAAAGGCACAGTACTATCCTGTGAAGGGACTCACGCTCCAGGGCTCCGTACAGAAGATTTCGCCTCACGTGGATCTACAGTGGCTGGTTGCTCGAGGCGGAGTACCTGCGGAAGCACTATGAGGGCGATGCTTTCTCGGCTGTCAACGCCTTGGACCTCATGGCGGGCTATGAATTTTCGCTGCATCCCCGCGGCGTGTTGGGCCGCCGCTCCGAATTGAACGGCCTGCGCCTGCTGGTTCGTTACGACCGCATGGACGACCACTCGGACGGCACGGTGGATGCTGGCGGCGCCTTGGCGCTGACCGATGCTGCCCGCCAGCGTCTCACGGGTGGCGTGACGCTGTGCTTCGGGCGCAAGCTGCAGGCACAGTTGCGGCTGAACTACGAAAAGTATTTCTACGAAAGTGGTGCCGTGGCCAAGGCTTCCGAGCGCGACAAGGCCGTCATGGAATTGATGGTGCATTTCTGAGGCCCCCTTGCCCCAATTGATACAGAAGCAGCTCCGCACTGATGGGTACGGAGCTGCTTCTGTATGGTGTGTTGCGGGCGGTCACTCCCAGGGGCTGTGCCCTTTCTCGTAATAGCCGGAAGTGGAGCACGCCCTCCTTGTAGTGGTCGTTCTCGAACGTACCGACGAAGTGGTTGCTCTTGTCTGCGGTGGTGAAAGTCCCCGCTCCCTCGCGCAATCCGTTGCGGAAGGCTCCCTCGTAGGTGCCTGTCTCGAAGATAGCCACGCCGTGGTCGTCCTCGGGCAGTCCGTTGGCATTCAGCGTGCCGGTGTAGCGGTAGGTATCGCCGTCGGAGTCGGTAAATTCCTTGTTTTCCACACGCTGCGGAGCCTCTTCGGGCTGTCGCCCCGATGCTTCGGCCTCTGCCTCCTCGCCCCGGCCCGCGCCACCGCCCAAGGTGAGCGCCAGGATAAAGGTCAGGAGGCTTGCGGTAAGGGCGATGCCGGCGATGAGTTTCCATCCCATTGTTTTGGACGCCTTGTTGCTTTCGCCGGCGGTGTCGGAAGTTCCGTCTTCGGCCGCCTCGCGGATGGGCAGGGCCGTTTCCGTTCCGTCCCCCGGGCTTTTGGCATTTCGGGAAAGGGCCGTGTGCAGCCTTGACAGCAGTGAGGCTCCTCCCCCTCGGCTGCTGCCCGCTTTATCGAGCAGTGCAAGCAGTTCGCTGATGCTTTGCGGTCGCATTTGCTTGCGGAGTTGCATGGTCCATTCCACGGCCCGCCTTGTCCTACTGCTGATGGAGGGAGGCAGCGGGTCCATTTCCAGTCCGCTGCTTCGCTCGTTGGCCGGAGGGGGCGTGACGCCGGTCAGCATCCGGTAGAGCACGGCGCCGAGCGCATAGATGTCCGTCGAGGGCGAGAAGTGGGTGAGGTTGCCTCCGATTTGTTCGGGCGGTGCATAGCCCGGTGTATAGCTGAGCAGGGTCGTGTTGTTCTTGCCGTGGTCGGGGTCATATTGCTTGGAAGCGCCGAAGTCGATGAGTGTGGTGTGGCCGTTGTGGTCCACCATCACGTTGCCGGGCTTGATGTCGAGGTGCAGGCGGTTGTTGCGGTGCACATAGTCGAGCGCTTCACACAGCTGGCGGAAGTAGTGGAGCGCCGTCGTTTCGTCGAGGGGGCCGCGCTTTGTGATTTCATTCAGGGTGCAGCCCTCCAGATAGTCCATGACGAAGTAGGAAGTGCCGTTTTCTTCGAACACGTCGCTTACGCGCACGATGCCCCGGTGGCGCAGTGCATAGAGGGCACGGGCCTCTTCCAAAAACTTGCGCCGGCAGCGGTTCACCGTGTCTGTCATGCTCTGCGTAGCCACGGATATCTGGTTGGTGTAGGCATCGCGGTTACAATAGTCGCTCATGAAGAATTCCTTGATGGCCACACGCGTGTTGAGCATGACGTGCAGGGCTTCGTAGGTACTGCCGAAGCCGCCGCCTGCGATGAAGCGCACGATGCGGTATTTGCCGCCCTGTAGGAGGGTGTCGGGGGATAGGGGCATAGGTCGAGTGGATGTGAAGACGCCGGGGCGGGCAGCATACGCTTCCCCTGCCCGCAGCTGCTGTCGGTGCGCCGAGGAGGGGGAACTGTGTCGCCGAAAGTCCCGGCAAATGTACAATATTTAATAGGAATACCCGCCAAAACGGGCAACTTTTTGAGGACAAGAAAGTAAAAAGGAACGGAAATGGACAACGGGGTTGGCAAAATTACAAAGCCGGCAGGCAGGTGCAGCGGGCGAAATGTTAAAGGGAAAAATCGCGATTTGGATTTCGCGAAAAAAAGTTGTATCTTTGTCTTGACGTAGGAGGAAACAGTGCGAAATGGCTGCTTCCTCCTTTTTTTGCGGGCTTTGTAGGGGCAAAACTACACAGGAGTTGGAAAAAAATAAGTCCGAGGTAGTTGAAATTAGGTGCCGGATAGTTTTTTCTGGCGGCGACTTGCGTTCGCGAAAGTCCTTTGCAGGGCCTTTTATCCGCCCGGCAGATTGTTACGAAAGGTTATTTCTGTTAAAAATGAGGGTCGGAACACCCTCCCCCCGCGGACTTGAAACCTCCTGGAGCGGACTGGGACCTTGCCGGAGCGGCTGCCGCTTGCAGGGCTCTCCCGGACGGAGGAGCAGCGTGGCCGGACGGGGAAGCAGCGTGGGCGGAGCGGGAAAAAGGAGCCTTTCCTGCACTTCATCGAAAGAAACGTGCAGTCGGGGCCTCCCTGTTTTCGTGAAAAGTAGTAACTTTGCCGCGGATTAGTCCCATAGTTATGGTAAAAAAGATAACCAGGAATTGGTTCGTTCCCAAAGGTAGCGAACTGACGGAGTTCGATAAAAAAATCCTCTCCTTTCAAAATCGGGGTGAAATCGTGCCTCGGCCGAACCTCATCAAGACGCCGGAGCAGATCGAGGGCATCCGTCGCTCGGGAGTGGTGAATACGGGCGTGCTCGACCTGGTGGAAAGCAAAATCCGACCCGGCATGTCGACCGCCGAAATAGACCGCCTGGTCTATGACTACACCACGGCCCACGGCGCCGTGCCTGCTCCGCTCAATTACGAGGGTTTCCCAAAAAGTGTCTGCACCAGTGTGAACGAAGTGGTCTGTCACGGCATCCCCTCGGAGGACGAAATCCTGGAGGAGGGCGACATTGTCAACGTCGACGTGTCTACTATCCTTGACGGCTATTACAGTGATGCCTCGCGAATGTTTATCGTTGGCCAGACCTCGCCCGAAAAGGAGAAGCTGGTCCGTGTAGCCAAGGAGTGCCTCGATGTGGGGCGCGAAGCAGCGCGGCCGTGGGGATTTGTGGGCGACATCGGCAAGGCCATCGCCCGCCATGCCCACAAGAACGGATTCAGCGTGGTGCGCGACCTGTGTGGTCATGGCGTCGGGCTGGAATTTCACGAGGACCCCGAGGTGGACCACTACAATACGCACCGCCATGGCATGCTGCTCGTGCCCGGCATGGTCTTTACCATCGAGCCGATGATCAACATGGGCACTTGGGAAGTATTCATCGACGAGGAAGACGGCTGGACTGTCGTCACCGAGGACGAACTTCCCTCGGCACAATGGGAACACACGTTCGTGATGACCGAGGACGGGCTGGAGGTGCTCACGCATTAGCCTGTCAGTCATCCCAAAGGTCAGATGTCAGGGCCTCCCGGACGAGAGTCCTCCCCGTAAGCCCCGACCTGTATTATAATATTAAATAGGTATGTCCGCACCAATAACCATCCTTGCCATCGAATCCAGTTGTGACGACACATCGGCAGCCGTGCTGCGCGACGGCCGCCTGCTGAGCAACGTCACTGCCGGCCAAGCCGTGCACGAAGCCTACGGCGGCGTGGTGCCCGAATTGGCTTCGCGCGCACACCAACAGAACATCCTGCCCGTGGTGGACCGCGCGCTGAAAGTGGCCGGCGTAGACAAATCGCAACTGTCGGCCATCGGTGTCACGCTGGGGCCCGGACTGCTCGGCTCCCTGCTCGTCGGCACCTCCTTTGCCAAGGGCATGGCCATCGCACTGGGCATTCCGCTCATCGAAGCCAACCACCTGCAGGGGCACATACTGGCCCATTTCATCCAGGAGGGCGATACCGACCGCCCCGTGCCTCCCTATCCCTATCTGTGTCTGCTGGTGAGCGGTGGCAACTCCCAAATCGTCAAGGTCAACGCCTATGACGACATGGAAATTCTGGGACAGACCATCGACGATGCTGCCGGCGAGGCTATCGACAAGTGCAGCAAGGTGATGGGACTGGGCTATCCCGGCGGCCCCATCATCGATCGTTTGGCGCGCCAGGGGAATGCAAAGGCTTTTACGTTCAGTAAACCCAACCTGCCGGGATTGGACTACAGCTTCAGCGGACTGAAGACGTCTTTCCTCTACTTCCTGCGCGACCGGCTGGCCGAAGACCCCGACTTCATCGAACATCACAAGGAAGACCTCGCCGCCTCGCTCGAACGAACCGTGGTGGAAATCCTCATGAAGAAACTCAAGCAGGCCGTTCGCGAAACCGGCATCCGCCACGTGGCCCTGTCGGGCGGCGTATCGGCCAATACGGCCCTGCGCGAGGCTTTCCGCGCACAGCAGCAGGCCGGCAATTGGGACATCTTCATACCGCCTTTCTCCTACACCACCGACAATGCGGCCATGATAGCCATCACGGCCTACTATAAATACCGCGACGGCATCTTCTGTCCCATCGAAAAACCGGCCTACGCCGGCGGACGTGCCGCCAGCCTGAATGCCAGACGGCCGGACGGACCGACTGCATCCAAAAATGCCGGATAGAACCCACCAACCGGCAGAAACAATGCCGGCAAGCCCCAACGGTGCAACTGCAACAAGCATACGTTGAGCCGGAAAGGCCGGCCCCCCCTCGCGAAACTAATAATATTATAAATAGAATATGGATTTAGACCTGAAACTCCTCAGTAAGGAAATCAACGAAATGCTGTGGCGCAACCACAAGACCCTCGCCACAGCCGAAAGTTGCACAGCCGGACGCATCGCCAGCGCCATTACCGCCGTTCCCGGCAGTTCCAATTACTTCAAAGGCGGACTGATTTGCTACGCCGACGAAGTGAAAACCGAATTGCTCGGCGTAGATGCCGCCGTCATCGCCGAAAAGACCCCCGTCTGCGAGGAAGTGGTGCGCCAGATGGTCCTTGGTGCCAACAAACTGCTCCACACCGACTATGCCGTAGCCATCAGCGGATTTGCAGGCCCCGGCGGACCCGATGGCGGACGTAGCGGCGTCATCGTAGGTACTATCTGGATCGCCGTGGGCAATGCCGACAGCATCGTCACCACCATGATCGAGGAGGACAACGGCCGCGACAAGAACCTCGCCTCCGCCACCTCCGCTGCCATGCACCTGCTGCGTGATTATCTCAAGGAAAACAGCACCGAGGAATAACGGAGCAAGGCGAGCGTAATAGAGCTTGCTCTAATTACCGAGCCGCCGCCCGTTATATGAAATAATAGGTGCGTGAAAATAAGTGCGTTGATATTTTGTGAGCTGCAAAATTATTCCTAACTTTGCAGCCCGTAAGTGGAATTTGTACTTGGTGAGCCGGATACCACCCCAAGATTACGCAACAACAAACCCCCGGCCCGCACGGCAAAAACACTTACACCACCAGAAACTCAATACTAAAACAAGCGAAAGCAATGTCTAAGATTTGTCAGATTACCGGAAAGAAAGCCATGATTGGCAATAACGTTTCCCACTCAAAGCGCCGCACAAAGCGCAGCTTTGACGTAAACTTGTTTACAAAGAAGTTCTACTACGTTGAGCAGGACTGCTGGATTACCCTCCGCATCAGCGCAGCCGGCTTGCGCATGATCAACAAAGTAGGACTGGACGCAGCACTCAAGGGTGCCGTAGCCAAGGGATATTGCGATTGGAAAAATATAAAAGTAATAGGTTAATACGATTCTAACTATGGCAGGAAAGAAAGCTAAAGGCAATCGCGTACAGGTAATCCTGGAATGCACCGAAATGAAAGAGAGCGGACTTCCCGGAACATCGCGTTATATCACGACCAAGAACCGCAAGAATACGCCCGACCGTCTGGAGTTGAAAAAATACAACCCCATACTCAAGAGAATGACCATCCACAAAGAAATTAAATAACGTACAGTCATGGCAAAGAAAGTAGTTGCTACCCTCCAAACCGGCAAAAACGACGGCCGTTCCTACACCAAAGTCATCAAAATGGTGAAGAGCCCCAAGACCGGTGCCTACATCTTCGACGAGAAAATGGTTCCCAACGATGATGTAAAGGACTTTTTCAAGAACTAATCCCTTTTCGGTAAATAATAACAAGCCCCGACCGTCCAATAGGAAAGTCGGGGCTTTTTGTGCATGCGCCGCTTTTTTTGTGCATGGGCCGGCGGAGATGACTGCTTCATTTTGGCGTGGAAGCCACAGCCGGGCAGTAGCCACTACTGGCGGTTTATTCCACCCGCACAGCCTTGGTGACGTTCTCTATCTGCTTGAGTGAATCGCAGAGCAGCTTCACATCGTCGGTGTCGTGGACGGAAACGTCGATTTTCCCCTCGAAGATGCCGTCGTTCGTCTCGAGAGTGATGCGCTTCACGGTGAATTGACTGAGTTTGTGCAGCACATCGGCGATGGCGTAGAGCACACCGTGGCTGTCGACGCCCTTGATGCCGATACTGGTGTCGAAGAGGAGCACCTTGTGCGTGTCCCAACTCGTGGCGATGATGCTGTTTCCATAGCGCGACTTGAGCTTCGTGCCTATCTCGCAGCTGCGGGCATGAATTTCGAGCACGCCCTGCGGATTGATGTAGCCCATCACGTCATCGCCGGGGAGGGGGTGACAGCACGAGGCAATGGTACATTTGCCGAGTACCTCCTCGTCGAGCACCAGCACCTTCTTGCGATTGAGCGATGCGGTGAAAGTGGTGTCGGGACGGGGTGCGGCGCTCTCATCCTTCTTGCCGATGAACGGGATGAACTTGCGCCATCCGCGGCTGCGCCGCTTGCCCCGCAGGCAGTCGGCGTCCTCGTCGGACAGGGTTAGCGTTCCTGCGCCCAAAGCACGGAAGAGTTCCTCGCGCTTGGCAAAGCCCCGGAAACTGGCAAGGCGTTCCACCAAGGGAATGGCGTACTCAATTTCCTGCGTGGCAAAGAACTGCCGGAGGGTTTCCTCGCCCCGCTGCTGCTTCTCGCGGTTTTCGCGGCGCAGGATGGCCTGTATTTTTCCCTTGGCCTTGGCGGTGGTGGCAAAAGTGAGCCATTCGGGCTGCACATGCTGGGTGCGCGAGGTGATAATCTCGACTTGGTCGCCACTACGAAGCCGGTAGGACAGAGGGACGAGCTTGTGGTTGACCTTGGCGCCGAAGCAGTGGCTGCCAAGGAAGGAGTGGATGGAGAATGCAAAGTCGAGAGCGGTGGCGCCGGCGGGCATCGTCTTGAGGTCGCCCTTGGGGGTGAATACGAGTATCTCGGAGGTGAAGAGGTTGAGCTTGATGGTGTCGAGCAGGTCAAGGGTGTCGGGCTGCGGGTCGTCCAGGATTTCCTTGATGGAGTTGAGCCATTTATCCAGCTCGTTCTCGTCGTAGGCCGCATTGGCGTCTTTGTATTTCCAATGTGCTGCAAATCCTTGTTCAGCTATGTCATCCATACGATCGGAACGTATCTGCACTTCTATCCATTTGCCCTGCTTGCTCATAAAGGTATTGTGGAGCGCCTGATAGCCGTTGGCCTTGGGATTACTCAGCCAGTCGCGGAAACGTTCGGGGTGAGGGGTGTAGATCTGTGTGAGGGTAGAATAAATCCGGTAGCACTCGTCGACTTCGTGCTTGCGGTCTGAGGGCGTGAAGACAATACGTATGGCCAGAATATCAAAGACTTCGGCAAAGGAAATCTTCTTCTTCTGCATTTTGCGCCAGATGGAGTAGGGACTCTTGACGCGGGCCTTGATGGTGTAGCGCAGGCCAATCTTGTCGAGCTGCTCGCAGATGGGCGGCGTGAACTTGTCGAAAATGGTGTCGCGCTCGGGCTGTGTGTCTGCCAGCTGTTGTTCGATTTGTGCGTACTCCTCGGGGTGCTCGTACTTGAAGCTTAGATTTTCCAGTTCGGTCTTGATCTTGTTCAATCCAAGCCGGTCGGCGATAGGAGCGAAGATGTAGAGCGTCTCGCCGGCTATCTTGTACTGTTTGCTGGGGAGCATGCTCTGGAGGGTGCGCATGTTGTGCAGGCGATCGGCGATTTTGATGAGAATGACGCGCACGTCGTCGCTCATGGTAAGCAGAAGCTTCTTGAACGTCTCGGCCTGGAGCGAGGCTTTGTCGCCGAAGATGCCGCCGGAAATCTTGGTGAGTCCCTCGACGATATTGGCTACTTTTGCGCCAAAGAGATTTGCGATGTCTTCGTTGGTATATTCCGTGTCCTCCTCTACGTCGTGGAGGAGAGCGGCGCAGATGGAGGTGCTGCCGAGTCCTATTTCCTCACAAACGATTTGGGCAACGGCGATGGGATGCAGGATGTAGGGCTCACCGGAAAGCCGGCGCACGCCCTTGTGTGCCTGTTTGGCAAAATTGAAAGCCTTGGTGATGATGTCCACCTTGCGGCGGTGGTTGGTGGCCAAGTATGTGTCGATTAGTTTTTGGAATGCGGCACTGATCAGCTCCTCGTCGCGAATTTCCTGCGGCGTGAGGGTGGGGAGTTTATTCTCTTTCATCGTTTCGTCCTCCTTGATTATTCAGTGTTTTACGGCATGTGGCGGTATGGAAGTCGGCTGTAATTCTGCGCAGGCCGGCTGTAATTCTGCGCAAGTCGGCTTTCGTTGCATTTATGCAGGCATCATTTGACTTTCAGCTTCTGTCCGGGTTTGATGCGGTCGCCTTTGATGCCATTGAGCCGGCGCAGGTTGCTGACGGTGGTGTGGTTGCGCGCAGCGATTTCGCTGAGGGTATCACCTTTCTTTACAGTCGCAGTCTTGGAGCGCTTGCTCGTTTTGTTTCGTTTGCTGTTAGCTTTGGCGCTGCGTCCTTTTCCGGTGCTCGTAGTGTTGTTGTTGGAGAGGGCAGTCGCCTCGTCGACGGCCACGGTGGCCCGGCGCGTCAGCAGTTCATCGGTGCGGTAATTGCAGATGGAGTCTTGGTTGTCAATAAAGGCGAGGAGGTTCTCCTGAGGCAGTCGCAGGATGCGCGGGGCGCTTTTTCCGGGAATAACATCTGTGCGGTATTGCGGATTGAGAGCCTTGATGGCCTCGCGATCTATGCCGCAGTAGGCAGCTATCTGCTCGATGTGTATGTCGCGGTCCACCATAATGGTGTCGGTGCTCACCGGCAGTTTTGTCCGCATCGGACAGATGTTGTGCTCGCAGTAGTAATTCATGATGTAATTGGCTGCGATGAATGCCGGTACGTAGCCGCGGGTTTCCTTTGGCAGGTAGGGATAAATGGCCCAGTAGTCTTTGGCGCCGTTTGCGCGGTGTATGGCTTTGTTGACATTGCCCGGTCCGCAGTTGTAGGCAGCAATTACCAGGTTCCAGTCGTTGTATATTTTGTACAGGTCGCTTAGATATTTCGCAGCGGCGTACGAGGATTTTATCGGATCGCGTCGTTCGTCGACCAGACTGTTGACTTCCAGGTCATAACGCTTGGCTGTGGAGAGCATAAACTGCCAGAGTCCCACAGCGCCGGCCCGGCTGGTGGCCGTAGGGTCGAGGGCCGATTCGATGACGGGCAGGTATTTCAGTTCGAGGGGCAGTCCGTAGAGATCGAGTGCTTCCTCGAAGATGGGGATGTAGAAGTTGCCGGCGCCGAGCATGTACGAGACGGAGCGACGCAGGCGTCCGCTGTACTGATCTATGAATTTCTGTACGATTTCGTTGTAGGGCATTTCCATGATGGCCGGCATGCGCGCCAGTCGGTCGCGGAAAGTTTCCTCGGGGAACGACGGGTTGAAGTCCGGGTTCTCGCAAGTGGTGTCCGGATAGAGGTAGTGCTGTGCGTTCCACTCTTTGAGCAGCGAGTCTGTGCTCAGCGTCATGCCTTCGGGCAGGTCGATGACTTCGTCGGCGTTGTGGCGTTCATCGTGAACGGTGATTTCCGTGTCTGTTTGGGCTTGCAGCCCTGTCGTTGCGGCTCCGAGGAGCCATAGAAGCAGGTATTTCTTGATCATAACTATGAGATAGACGTATATATATAAGGAGTGGGAGCAAATATCCGGGACTTCAGAATCGCAGACTGCACCCCACGCCGTAGGAATTGCTTTTTCGGTCGAATTGCGGTTGGTTTATGATGGCGGGTTCTACCTGCAGACTTAGATCAGGCGTGATGTCGAACTCGGAGAGCTGGGCATCGACGTAGGCATCTATGACCGAGAGCAGATAGACGCCGACAAAGCAGAACGCACTGAGGTCGCGGTAGCGCCTGTAGTAGTTTTTCTTGTTTTTGAAGATGGTTTTGAATTGTTCTTCGCGTCCGGTGATGTCGTAACGTGGTGGCAACATGTCCAGATAGCTGTGCGTGTTGGGATCGTCGTCCATTATGTCGAGATAGGCTTGGGAGTAGTCCTTGTACATCTGCTGGTTCCACAGCAGCGCATAGGTACATCCCAGAAATCCTCCGTAGATAATGGGCAGTTTCCAGTACTTGCGGTTGTATATCTGGCCGGCGCCGGGGAATACGAGGGAGAGCCAGAGGGCTCTTTGCGGATTGGGGACGAACGCGGGCTTGGGTAGTTTTGTCTGCACCTTGTCTCCAAACATTTTTTCGCCGTTGATGGCGGTGGTGAGGCTGTCAGTGACGAGGCTGTCGGTCACCTCGGACGATGCCTTTGCCGTGTCTGCGTGGGTGGGTGCTGTCAGTGTTTGTGGGGCTGCCTGCATAAAGCACAAATCCTCACCTTGGGTGGGTGAGGTAGCGTGGGCTGCTGCTTTCCCGGGGAGGAAAGTCAGGCACAGAAGCCAGCTGAGCAGCGCCGTCCGGTGCTTTGTGGCAGTGAATCGGTTCATCCTTTCATTTTGTCGAACAGGCTGATAATTCTCTCCAGTTCCTCCTCGCCCGAAAAGGGGATGGTGATTTTGCCTTTGTATTGTTCGGAGCAGGTCATCTGCACTTTGGTCTGGAAGAAGTCCGAAAGTCGTGACTTCAACAGGTTGTATTCTTCGGGCAGTCGCTTTTGGGTGGGGTCTTTGAGCTGTTTGCGTCCGCTTTTCACGGTGTCGCCGTTGTTGATAGCCTTGACCATTTCCTCCACTTGCCTTACGCTGTATCCCTTTTGTCGGATTTCCTCGAAGAGTTTCACTTGCATGGTGGGCTGTGCCAGTCCCAGGAGTGCGCGTGCATGGCCTTGGTCCATTTCTTTGTTTTGCAGTGCCATTTGCACTTGTGCCGGCAGTTTCAGCAGTCGCAGGAAGTTGGCAATAGTCGTTCGTTTCTTTCCCACTTTCTCGCTGAGTTTGTCCTGGGTGAGGTTGTAGCGTTCGATAAGGTTTTGGTAGGCCAATGCGATTTCGATGGGGTTGAGGTCCTCGCGCTGTATATTTTCCACGAGGGCCATCTGCATCATGTTTTCGTCGTCGGCGGTGCGGATATAGGCGGGCACGCTGAGCAGTCCGGCCATTTGCGAGGCGCGCCATCGGCGTTCGCCGGCAATGATTTGGTAGGTGCCGTCTTCCATCTGGCGGACGGTGATGGGCTGTATGATGCCGATTTGTCGTATGCTCTCGGCAAGTTCCTCCAGCGCGGTGGGGTCAAATTCCCTTCGGGGCTGGTTGGGGTTTGCCTTGATTTGTGCGACCGGCACTTCGCTGATGGAGGACGAGCCGTTGGTATGTACTTCTTCCTCCAGGGAGATCAGGGCGTCGAGGCCTCGGCCCAGTGCCGGGAATTTCTTGTGAGCGACCATATTTTGTCTTGTTTATTTCGGAGCGTGCCCGCTGATGGTTTATTCTGAAGGCCCGGTGGGGGCTTTTGGGTAGCGGGCGGTTAGTTTTGCGGTCCGTTTCCTTTGTTTTTTTGGATGATTTCTTTGGCCAGTGCCAAGTGGTTTTTTGCGCCGGTCGAGTCTGCGTCGTATAGGATGGCAGGCAGTCCGTGGCTGGGAGCTTCGCTGAGTTTCACGTTGCGCTGTATGACCGTCTTGAATACCAGTTCCTGGAAGTGTCGCTTCACTTCGTCATAGATTTGGTTGGCCAGGCGCAGTCGCGAGTCGTACATCGTGAGCAGGAAGCCCTCGATTTCCAGTTCCGGATTGAGCTTTTGCTTGACGATCTTGATAGACTGGAGCAATTTGCTGATACCTTCGAGCGCAAAGTATTCGCACTGCACAGGAATGATGATGGAGTCGGCGGCAGTGAGTGCGCTTATCGTGATAAGGCCGAGCGAGGGGGAGCAGTCGATCAGTATGTAGTCGTAGTCGTCCTTGATGGCGGCCAGCATGTTGCGGAAGAGAAATTCGCGGCGCGGCAGGTTCATCATCTCCACTTCGGCTCCGGCCAGGTTGATGTGCGAGGGCAGCACGTCCAGCTTCTCGATGTCGGTGGTGTAGATAGCTGAAGTAGGTGCTGCGTGGCGTATCAGGCAGTCGTAGACCGATACATCCACTTTGCTCAGGTCCACTCCGAGTCCTGATGAGGCGTTGGCCTGTTGGTCTGCGTCGACCAGGAGTACTTTCTTTTCGAGTGTGGCCAGCGATGCTGCCAAGTTCATGGCTGTGGTCGTCTTTCCCACGCCGCCTTTCTGGTTGGCTAATGCAATGATTTTACCCATGATGTGTATTTTATTCCTGTGCTGTGTGGCGGGAGAGCCGGGGCTGTCGGCCGCGGTGCACAGGGCTTTTGCAGTTTGCAAAGATAAGAAAAAATCCCCGACTATTCAGGACATAGGCTTTTTTTTCGTAATTTTGCCGGGCCGGTGAAAAGGGCAATGGCGATAGGCGTCACCTTGGGATTGCAATTCGCCCGGTGGCTTTCGGGTCGTCCCCGGTGGGCGCTTGTCCGGGGCTGCGTATTTTTTTGCGGCCTGCTGTGGGTCCTTTCATCGTTATCCGTTGTATTTTATCTGTGAGTTTTTTTCTTCATGGCATCCAGACCTTACCTTTTAATTTCGAATGATGACGGCGTCACGGCCGGTGGTATTAATTTTTTGATTGAGGCGTTGCGCCCCGTGGCCGATTTGTTGGTGGTAGCTCCCGATTCGCCCCGTTCGGGGCAGGGCTGTGCCATCACGCCCACCCATCCGCTGATAGTCCGCGAGGTCCGCAACGAGCCCGGACTGCGGGTATATGCCTGCAACGGCACGCCGGTGGATTGTGTCAAGGTGGCCGTCAATGAATTGCTGGAGCGCAGGCCCGACTTGGTGGTCGGTGGCATCAACCACGGCGACAATTCGTCCGTCAACTGCCATTATTCCGGCACGATGGGGGTCGTCACCGAGGGCGCCCTGCAGGGTTATCCCGCCATAGCCTTTTCCCTGTGCGACCAGTCAGCCGATGCGGATTTCACGCCTCTTCGCCCGTATCTCGTAGATATGGTTTTCAAGGCCATAGCTATGGGTATGCCGCCCTTTACATGCCTGAATGTGAATTTCCCCAAGGCGGAGAAGTTCGCGGGCGTGAAGGTGTGTCGCATGGCCAAGAGCCGGTGGGAACGGGAGACCGTCCGCTGTCGCCATCCCTACGGCCAGGATTATCTGTGGCTGGTGGGCGAGTGTCGCGAACTGGAACCCGAGGCCGAGGATACCGACCGCTGGGCGCTGGCGCACGGCTATGTGGCCATCACGCCTACATCGCTGGATTATACGGCCTACGGATTGATCGACATCCTGCAGGCATCCTTCTGAGAGAGGTATCCGCCCCATGCTGCGGGCGGGTCGGACGGTAGAGGGCAGCACTTGTGTGGAAGCCCTGTCCGATATGTGAGTCAGTATTAACCATCCGTTTTTCCCTTATGCGCTATTTTTTAGTGGCCGGCGAGGCCAGTGGCGATTTGCATGCGTCCCACTTGATGCGTGCCTTGCTTGAGCAGGACCCCGAAGCCGAGTTTCGCTGCTACGGCGGCGACCAGATGCAGGCAGCTGGCGGCATGTTGCTGTGTCATTACCGCGAGTTGGCCTATATGGGCTTTATCCCCGTGCTGCTCCACGCCCGGACCATTCTGCGTGGGCTGGCAGCGTGCAAGCGTGCCATAGCCGAGTGGCGGCCGGATGCCGTCATTCTGATTGATTATCCCGGTTTCAACCTCAAGGTGGCCCGTTTCGTCAGGGCGCAGGGCATTTGTCCCGTGTACTATTACATTGCGCCCAAGATTTGGGCTTGGAAGGAGTATCGCATCAAGAGCATCCGGCGCGATGTGGACCGCCTGTTTTCCATCCTGCCCTTCGAGGTAGCGTTTTTCGAGGGGAAGCACCATTACCCCATCTCGTATGTGGGCAATCCCACCCTTGACGAAGTGGAGCAGTTCCTGCGTACGCCGCCGATGGACTACGAAGCGTATTTGCAGCAGCAGGGCATGCCGCCCTCGACGCCTTGCATCACCCTGTTGCCCGGCAGCCGTGTGCAGGAAATCCGCGACAATCTCTATCGCATGCTGCGTGCTGTGTCGCCGCGTGCCGAAGCCGGCGCGCTGGTCGTCGTCTGTGCTGCGCCGGGCGTGCCCGATGCGCTTTATCGCAGCGTGATGGAGCGGGCCGGTGTGCCGGCTCGGGTGGAGCGGGGCCGTACCTACGAATTTCTGCGCCACAGCACGGCGGCCCTGGTGACGTCCGGGACCGCCACGCTCGAGACCGCGCTGTTGGGCGTGCCCCAGGTGGTGTGCTATTACATGCGGTTCGGCCGGCTGATGAACTTCCTGCGCCGCCGCTTCCTCAAGGTGCCCTATATCTCTCTGGTCAATCTGATTTGCGGCCGCGAGGTAGTGCCCGAACTGATCGGCGAACAGATGAACGAGGCCGGCGTCCGGCGTTCGCTCGACGAGGTCCTTGCCCGCCGCGAGGCGATGTTGCGCGACTACGCCGACTTGCGTGGCCGGCTGGGTCGCCCCGGTGCGCCCCGCCAAGCTGCAGCCGAGATGGTAGAGCGCCTGCGGGGCGGAAAGTAGGCTGCCCGGTCGCCGCCCGACGCCTGTCGAATGGCCTGCGGCAGCCGGTACCGCGATTTTCCCTGCCGGCAAGCACCACGAAGGGGGCGTCCGTCACCAGTTTGGCGGGCGCCCCCTTCGTCATATATTGGGGTGAGTGGGGCCTTGTAGGGAGTCGAGGGAAATGGACCTTGCCGTGGCGGTCGGGCGGGGTGGAAATATAACGGATTGCTACTTATTTACAATTTTTCAGAAGGGAGATGGGCGCGTGAAAATTAAGGTTTTTAACTTTTGTGCGCTTTTCTCAGTGCACTGCAAAGGAGGTAGTTTTTTCTAAGTCCGACTTATTTTCAACTAAGTCCTTTGTAATTTTTCCCAAGTCCTTTGTAGTTTTCCCCATCGCCTGCCACTTTCGGGCCGGAAAGGAGGAAAAAAGAAGGGGGAAAGCCCTGTGATTCGGACTTTCCCCTGTTGCTCCACAGCAAAGATACAAAAGATTTTCCTGTTTTGCAAACGCCGTTAACAATTCGCCCGGCCTGTGCAGGCCGCGCAGAGAAAATTTGGCCGAAAGGTAAATATTCCTTACCTTTGCGCACAAACTGCAAAATCAAAAAAATACCTACACAAAATGGAATGGTT
>SFCP01000151.1 GCA_004558535.1 Bacteroidales bacterium
CTTGGCAGCCAGTTGTGCGGCAGTGTTCATCACTTGCTCCTCAGTTTCGGCGGAGCAGGGACCGGCAATGACCAGCGGGCGCTCTTTGGCAATGCCCGGCAGTTGAAGGGGAGAGAGGTTGAGAGACATATAATGTGTAGGTATTTATTTTTAATAAGGAAGTATTTATTTTTAACAGGGAAGTATTTTCAGGCTCATAGGGAAGCATATCAGGGAAATGCCTAACCGGCGAAATGAACCCGTATGCGCGCCAGCGCTTCAGCCAGACGGTCCTCCTTGGCGCAGAGCGAAATGCGAATGTAGCGCTCGCCGCCGCTGCCGAAGATAAAGCCGGGCGTTAGGAAAACGCGGCTTTCGTGGAGCACGCGCTCGGTCAGTTCTTCGGCTGTAGCATAGCAATCGGGTATTCTGCCCCACAGGAACATACCCACTTGGGCGGGGTCGAACGTGCAGCCCAGTGCCGTCATAATATCCTCGGCCAAGTGGCGACGACGGGCGTACACGTGGATATTGGCCTCGGTGTGCCAAGCGTCATCGTTGGCGTAGGCGGCAGCGGCAGCCAGTTGCAGGGCACGAAACGTGCCGCTGTCGATATTGCTCTTCACCTTGAGAATCCAACGGACGAATTCGGCGTTGGTGGCCAGCATGCCGACACGCCAGCCCGGCATGTTGTGGCTCTTGCTCATGGAGTTGAACTCAATACAGCCCTCCTTGGCGCCCGGTACCTGCAGAATGCTCAGGTGTTCCCGTCCCAAGATGAAACTATACGGGTTGTCGTTGACCACCAGGATGCCGTGGCGACGACCGAAGTCCACGATGCGTTCGTAGGTGTCGCGGCGGGCAGCTGCTCCGGTAGGCATGTTGGGATAGTTGCACCACAGTATTTTTACGCCGGTCAAGTCCATTTCCTCCAGAGCGCGGAAATCCGGCTGCCAGCCGTTCTCGGGTAGCAAATCATAGTTTACTACTTCGCAACCAAGTAGCCGCGAGAGAGAAGTATAAGTGGGATAGCCGGGATTGGGCACAAGTACTTTTTCACCGGGATTGACAAAGGCGAGCGTAACGTGCAGGATGCCCTCCTTGGAGCCGATGAGCGGTTGGATTTCCGACTGCGGGTCGAGCTTTACGCCAAACCAACGGTCGTAGAAGTCCGCCATAGCTTTGCGCAACTGCGGGATGCCCGTGGTGGGCTGGTAGCCGTGGGCGTCGGGGCGCCGCGCTTCGGCACAGAGCGTGTCGATAGTAGCGGCTGAGGGCGGCATGTCGGGACTTCCGATAGCCAGACTGATGATGTCTTTGCCCTCTGCATTGAGACGAGCTATCTCTTTTCCTTTTCTTGAGAAGTAGTATTCGCTGACCGAGGCCAGACGATGAGCAGGAGTAATCATATGGTGGAATTTTAGTGGGAGGTAGTTGGCCGCAGGGGGTTGCTGCTTCGGCCTCTTGCCTTGTTGTTTTTGCCTCTTGCGTTATTGTTTCTGTCTGCTGCGTTGTTATTTTAATTTCCGCGGTATTCACCTAAAATTTTGAGCTCGCGGGTAAGTGGCCGCACGGCGTCGATGCTTTGCCGGTAACGGATATAATCGGAGTAGCACACGTCTACGTAGAACAGATACTGCCATTCGCGGCCGATGATGGGTAGGGATTGGATTTTGGAGAGGTTTATTTTGTAGAAACTAAAGATGCTGAGCACCTGAGAGAGCGATCCTTCCTCATGGGGCAGGGTAAAGACGATGCTACTCTTGTTGGTGGCGTGCACATCGCGCAGCCGGTCGGCACTCCAGGGGTCGCAGAGCACGAGGAAGCGGGTGAAGTTGTGCTTGTTGTCCTCGATAGCGTGGTCCACCACCTTCATGCCGTAGAGCGGTGCGGCTCCGGCGTGGCAGATGGCCGCGTGACCGTGCAGCCGCTGCCGTGCAATCATTTCTGCAGCGCCCGCCGTGTCGTCTGTCTCCACGACCTTGAGGGCCGGGTGGCGCTCCAGATAGTTGCGACACTGCGCCAGGGCCACCGGGTGCGAGTTGACCTCCGTCAGGTGGGCAGGATCATCCTCGGGCAGGCACAGTAGGCTGTGCTCGATGTGCAGTTTGTGCTCGCCAATAATGGTCATGCCGCTTTCGCGCAGCAGTTCGTAGTTGTGAAGCAGGCTTCCGGCGATAGTATTTTCGATAGCCATCAGTCCAAGCACGTCGTCCTCGGCCCGCATGGTGCGGAAGAGGGCTTCAAACGTGTTGCAGCAAACCAGCTGCAGCTCCTCGCCGGCAAAATACTCGTGTGCAGCGATGTCGTGAAAGGACCCCGGGATACCCTGTATAGCAATTTTTTTCATTTTGGCAGTATGCAGATGGTTTTAGCGAAAACTAAAAAAATCCCGCCTCGGCTGTAGCGAAGCGGGATGTATGTTTTCTGATGTTTTCCTATGGTTCAGTGTGGCACGCAACTTCCCGCTTCGCTTGTCCGGCAAAGTAAAAAAATGCGTAAAAGTAAAAGGAGAATGCTTGTGCCAT
>SFCP01000152.1 GCA_004558535.1 Bacteroidales bacterium
TTGAGGGCGTACTGTTTGGCGACTTTCTTCGGGTAGGCGCTCCAGAACTCTGCAAACCTGACCTCGATGGCGTCCTTTTTGCCCTCGTCAGCCCCCTCGTCAGAGGGGGAAGGGGGAGTAGTACCATCTGTACTCTTATCTACTCTACTCTGGTCTACTCTGCCTGCGGCTTTCTTGCGGCCTTTCTTTGGCTGACCGCTGGCCGTTTGTTGGTCGTCTGCGTTTTCTCCTGCGGCTGCTGCGGCCGCGTCACGCCGACGCTGCGATCGCTCTTTTTCGGCCTTCCGCTGGTCGATCAGCTTGCCGGCGTACTCGTACCAGTCGTGGATCTCGAGCTCGCCGTCCTCGTTTTCGTCCAGCCAGCCGGCCCGGATCAGCGCCGCGGCCAGCTTTTCGGCGTCTCCTTCATACTGAGCGGCCCGGGCGATCATGCGGTGGGTGATGCCGTCGAGCTTGCCCGTGGGGGCATTGTCGAGGGCCCATAGCCAGAAGGAGATCAGCAGGCCCATCATGTGCGGGGGCGAGATCTCAAGCTCGTCAGCAGCGTCGAACAGCTTGCGGTGATCTTTGAGTGTCTGATGTACTTGGATCCATGCCACGGTCGTCACCTCCTCTTTGTGGCCGCGTGTCCTTGGCTCTTAATTGGTCGGCCTTTGGTCGGCCGTCGGTCGTTCTAAAACGGGAGATCGCTGTCATCGCCGTCCACCTCCGTGAAGCCGGAGGCGTCTGCGTACCCGGGATCCGCGAAGTCGTCGCCCTGCGGCTGCGAGCCCGCGCTCTGGCCGTCTTTCTTGCTGTCGCTGAAGTTGATGTTCCTGACGGTGATCTCCGTGGCCTTGCGGCGGTTCCCGTCCTTGTCCTCATAGGTTCGGCTGGTCAGCTCTCCGTCGACGATGACGAGGCGGCCCTTGGTGAGGTACTTGCAGGCGAACTCAGCCTGCTGGCGCCACGCCACGCAGTCGATGAAATTGGTGATCCTGTTGCCGTCCTTGGTCTTGCGGCCGGTGTCGCTGGCGAGCGTGAAGCTCGTGATCGCGGTGCCGCTTGGGGTGTATCTGAGCTCAGGGGTGGCCGTGAGGCGCCCCTGAAGTCCTGTGTGGTTATACATTAGGCTTGACCTCCTTGCTGGTTATGCTGCGCCGCTGCGGCGTCGAGCGAGTTGCAGATCTCGTCGTATTCCTGACGGGTCAGGGTGGCCGGATCCTGCTTCTTGTACTTCTCGAGGATCCGGGCGTCGGTGCGCTCGCGGCTCATGCCGGCGGCCTCTGCCTTCTTGTAGAGGCGGCCGAGCTGCGCGTCGCTGAGTCGGCCGGAGCTCTGGCCCTGCCCCTGACGCTGCTGGCCCTGTCTGGCGGTTCCTGCGCTGCCGGAGCCCTTGCCCTGTGCGCTGAAGTCGTTGTTGTCGGGGTCGTCCTCGCCTTGGTCGACCGTGAACTTCTCGAAAAGGTAGTATTTCAGGGCGTAGGTGTGGGCTGCGCCCTTGGCCTTGGCCGGGTCGTCGTTCCAGCCGATCGAGTGGATCACGGCCTCGATGGTCTCGTCCTCGTTGTCGAGGTTCGTCCAGCGGATCGTCAGGTCGGCCTCGTAGAGGAACATGAGCTTGTCGCCGTTGCGGGTCTTGGTCTGCATGGTGATCCAGTACAGCGGATCGCCGTTGTCTGAGTGCTTGGTGGCCGTCTCGGCGATGACGTCGAAGTCGACGCCGAGCTGGTTCATGATTGGGGTGATCTTCTCCCACACGTCGTAGATCTTGGCGTAGGAGTAGCTGACGCCGTCGCTGTGCTTCTTCTTCAGGATCTCCGGGCAGGCTTTCCTCATTTCGACGAGCTTCTGCCGAAGGGAGAGGCAGGAGGCCACGTCAGGCAGGGCCTCCGCGGTCTTGGCTGTCGCTGTGGTTTTCTTTTCTGCTGCGGTTGTCATGGTGGGCCTCCTTTACAAGTCGACCTTGAAGATGTCGGGCTGCTCCGTGACGGTGATGCCTTCGACGATCTCGCCGGTCTCGGTGATGGTGGCGACGCTGCCGACGAAGGTGAGCCCCTTCTTCAGCTCGCCCCACTTGGCGCTCTCCTCGGTCTTGACGTAGTCGCCGAAGCCGTTGGCCTTCAGCCACGGCACCAGCTTCGCGTCGTCCGGCGTTGCCTTGGTGCCGCCCTTCTTGAGGGTCAGGGTGCCGGAGAGGAGGCGGTATTTCTCGGTCGTCTTGGTGGTCTTGTGGGGTACGGTGCGGAAATACTCGGCGAGGCAGCTCGTCAGGTAGGATGTGCCGTTCTCGAGCCGGCGCTTGGCTGCCTCCATCTTCTCGGCGATGGCTGCGACCTGCTGGTCGGCCAGCTCTTTCAGGCGGTCGTACTCCGCACGCTCCTCGGCTATCTTGCGGACGGCCCAGTCTGCGCATCGGTCGTCCGTGATCCTGAAGCGCGGGGCCTCCTGATCGGCGACGCTGCCGATGTCAAACTCCTCGAGCTCCTCGAGGGTGGCAGCCGGCAGGGCCTCGGGTAGCTGCTGCCTGCTGTTCTGCGGCGATGGCCGCGTTGGTTTTATCACTCATTGTCTTGGCTCCTTTCTGCGAAAAAGCGATGGCCGCCGACCTCGATGACGAAGGTCTGGCTCTCGTGCCATGTGCTCGTTACTTTTGCGGGGTTATAGAAGAACATGACCGGCTCGTCGGTGATGAACTCGCCGGCGTCAAATACTGCCGCGACGGCCTCCCTGACGCTGTCAGTCGGATCCGGGCGGGCCGGTGCATACTTGAACGTCACGACGACCTCGGAGGGCTGTGTGCCGGTCTTTTCGCAGGCATTGAGGATGCACTGTGCGACCAGCATTTGCCCCTCGAAGGACTCGCCGCCGGCTTCAGCCATGACCACGCGCTCGACGACGTCGCGCTCTGCTGCGCTCAGCTCGAAGCGTGGGGCCGGCGTCGGTTCTGCTGCCGGCGTCTGGCTTGGCGTCTGGATCGGGGTCTGCGTTTCGATGACCGGCCGCGGCGTCACCACTGTGGCCGTCCCGGGCTTGTCCGGGGTCAGCGCCCCGACCACGACGTAGATCAGGGCGGTCAGGGCGGCAGCAGCGAGCAGCAGGCAGACGATTTGCCGGCGCAGGTACTTGGCGCGGCGCTTCTTTCGTGCTATACTGTACGACGAGCGAGATCTGACGGCTGGCTGGCCTGTTCTTCTCGCAGGGGTCGCCTGATTGCAGCAGGCGGCCCTTTTTGTTACTGTTGCCATTGTTTTCTCCTCTCAGCTCGTGGCTCTGGCTGCCATCTTCGCGGCGTAGTCCGCGAGGGTGAAGTCGCTGAACTCCGTCTCTCTGACGGTGTCCGCTGCCAGCAGCACGAGGTACTCGTTGTTGAAGTATTCGACCTCCGGCTGCCGTTCCCGGCAGAGGTCGAGCTTGCGGCGGGCGTAGGGTTCGCTGCGGTTCCAGACGTCGTCCGGGATCCAGCGGTCGAGGTGCTCCTCGACGCGGGCCCGCAGCTCGCCGCTGCTGATGGTGATGGGCGGGCTCTTGCTCATGTGACCACCTCCAGCACGTTTATCGCATACTCGAGCGCCCTGATGTCGAGCGCATAGCGCGTGCTGGCTGCGATCTCTTGGAGGCGGCGCCTTTCGCTGAGAAGCTGCTGGAGGCGGTCGATGGCGTCGAAGTCATCGCTCAGCGGTGATGCCTCTGTAATCTCGGGCTCTGCCTCCGAGTATGCCGTTGTAGGCTTGTCCTCCATCTCGTCAGGCCCTTGATCCTCTTGCGGCTCGTCGCTCTCGGTGATCTGGCTATCCTCCGATGTATGCGCTGAGGTATCGGGTGCGACTGGATCTTCTTGCTCTTTTGCGAAACGCTTGCCGAGCTGCCAGTCATCTCTCCGAAGGTCGAAGGCGTCGCCACATTGGATGATGTCGGGATAGTTGGAGAGGGCGACCGTCATGGCTGGCTCGTCGATTTCGTAGGCGTAGTAGGTCACATTCGTGAAGCCCATTTTGTCGAGGCAGTAGCGCCCCGTGGCGATGCCGTCATACATGGACAGCACGACGATCTCCTCGTCCTTTGGTGCGTCTTTGAGTGCCCCACTCAGGATGTGGATAATGACCTCGGCCGTCCAGCCGTTGCCAGCCGCAGACGTTCCAGCATTGTCGTCCACTGCCCTCAAATATCCGGTAGGGAGAGTTTGGAGCTTTTCGGCGCCTCTTGCGTTGAGCGCGTACACTTTGCCGTCGGGCCATAGATAGAGGCCCGTTCTTGCCCCCCCGCCCCCGCATTGGGACTGGAGGCAAGGCGATTTCCCTTTGAGGTCGTAAACGCGGACAGCTTGCCCCCCGCTTTTACCTGTTGCGCCGATGCGGTACATGGTGTCGATGTGATGGTCGAGCGGATCCCGCTCCTTTATAAATTGCCCCCCTGTGTACGGTCTCAGGTCGTCATCTGTCAGGATCTCGTCGAGGTGTATTCCTCTGTTTTTCGGCTGTTCGACCGTCCAGTTAAAGGCATAAAAGCGCTGGCGGTGCTGTGCGCTCACGAGTGAGCTGTTGATATACATGAGATCCACGCCGAGCTCCCGACTGATCTGGTCTTTGATGGCCTGCGCGGCGCTTTTGTTGTTCTCGTAGAGAAAAAAGTCGGGTTTGAACTTATCCCGGGCTATCAGGAAATTCTTGAATAATTCCCATCCGAGCCCCTCAGCCTCGACCTCTCTGTCTTTCTTTTGGGCGACGCTCCAGAAGGTACACGGTGAGCCGCCGATCAGTAGTTTTATCATGCTGGCCCTCCTTTCTTTTTGCGGGCGATGCGGGCCGGGAGGGTTTGTTCCGGCCGCGTCATGGCTTTGTTGAAGCCCTGCGGCTCATATCTGACGCCGACGATCCTGCGGCCGCTGACGCCGTAC
>SFCP01000038.1 GCA_004558535.1 Bacteroidales bacterium
TAAGGGGGCTTACTTTTGAAAAAATAAACCCCGAAGTCCTATTTTACGGGGCTTCGGGGAGGATTTTTATGCTCTTTTGTGTTTTACCGGACAGCAATATTAATAATTATATTTGCACCGGAAGAAGCTGTGTATAACTATACAAGTCTAATAATTCTTTATAATCACCTTTAATATCAACAGCAATGAAATCATTACGACTATTGGCGGGAGGAATCCTTTTTCTCCTCATGGGCGTATCGCTTGCTACGGCGCAGACCACGGTCAAGCAGCGAGGATACCGCCCCACGAAGCGTGTCACCCAACTGGAACCGGGAAAGACCTACATGATCTACAACACCTGTTGGCACAACGGCACGCAGGACCGCACGGGATTTATCAGCAGTCCCAACAGCGGGAACGGTTTTTCCCACACAGGTGCTGCCCATCCCAAGCCCACCGACTTTGTTGCACTCAATGACAGCTATCTGTGGACCGTGGAGAGCGCCGGAGTTGCCTCGGGTTACTACCTGAAATCCGTGGGTCGCAACAATTATGTAACGGCCACGGGCACCTATTCGGCCGAAGCAAGTATCACCGGCATCATCTACATCCAGGATTGGGCTACCTCGCAATGTCCCAAGCCCAACAGCACGAGCACCTCGAGCGAAAACAGCAATGCGACTACCAAGACAGGACTCACCGCCATCACCGAGGGAAGCGGCATCTGGACAATCTGCGGCACCTCCGTCACATCAAACGGACTGTCAAACGACAACGGCGATTGCTGGAATGGCACCCCCTTGGCATGGGACTCATGGTCGGACGCACATCCCTATGCTTTCTACGAATACGAAATCGATGATGAAATCATCATCCCCGCAGGCTTTCCTGTGCCGGGCAAGGAGTATTTCATCTACTGCGACAACGGTGTATATGTAAACACCTCCAATTACACCGAGAAGTTGCAGTATTTCTACAACAACAGCGGCACACTGAGCGTCAGCAACGAGGCGCCCACCACCGATGACGAGAAGTACATCTTCACCTGTACCTACGATGGCGTGTATTACCAGTTCCGAAACAAGGCAGACAACAACAAGTATTTCGGCTTCAAGGGACTCGCCAACGCCCCCTACAACTTCCGCATCGAGGCCGGATTGCCCGCCGAGACGGCCGTACACATGTATGCTGTGGCGAACAGCAAGTATTTGGTCATGAAGAACGACAACTCCTTCGATCAATCCGACGCAGCCAACTATACCAAGTCGGACAACAATGCCTTCTCCGCCAACTTCATCTTTGTCAAGACCACCGCACAGGAGTGGACGGACGCCGTGGCGGATGCAAAGGAGGGGCTGGCAAAAACGGGCGTAGGCTATCCCATTCCCACAGCCGAAAGCCGCACCACGCTCCAGGCAGCCCTGACTGCCAGCGAAAACAGCACGGAGGACCTCGCCACACGGGCCACCACACTGCGCGCAGCCGTAACCGCCTACCGGGCATCTACCGACAACATCCAATTGCCCGAAGACGGAAAGGCATACATCATCGGCAGCGTCAACTACAATGGTGTGAAACGCTACATGGTCTACAAGGAAAGCGGCCTGGAATGCACCAGCCGATACAAACCGGACGCCACTCCCTTCATCTTCCGAAAACTGCCCACCGAGGGGAAATATGCCATCGTCTGCAACGCCGGAAAATACCTGATTTGGAAAGGCAGCACTGCCGGAAGCAACGGCCGAAAGGGATACGTCGACACCTACAACTATACTGACGGCGGTGCATCGGACTGGACACAACTCACAGTCGAGAAACTGGTAAAAGGCACCAATATGGACAGAAACCAGGATGCCTACTTCGGTTACGTCGCCATGATAGGCCGCCGCGAAAGCGGAACCGGAGACAACGCCATGAATTACATCGTCATCAAGACGGCGGGCGATTTCGACCAAGCCAATGTTCCTTTCTTCAAGAGCGGCTTTTCCTCCGCACTCTTCATGGAGGAAGTCACCTATCCCAACACCGTCACCCTCCATGCCGTCAGCAGTACAGACGAACTGATTGGCGGACTTGCAGAGGGACAGACCATCGGCACCTTCAGTGCCCCCTTCCCCACCGTTATCCCCTCGGGCGTGACAGCCTACATGGGCACGAAGGACGGCGATGCCGTACGAATGACGGCCGTCACGGATGCAACGGCACTTCCCGCCAACCAAGGCGTATTCCTGATTGGCACCGCCGAAACCACACAGGCCCTGATGCTACCGGCCACGACTGAGACTGCCGCCGACCTCCCTGGAAACGCTCTTTCCCACTCGGCCGGTGCTTCGCACGAACTCACCATCGGCGACTACATCCTGGGCCGTGGCGATGATGGTATCGGACTGTATCAAGGCACAGGCACCTTGCCCATGAATAAAGCCTACCTGCAAATGTCCGGCGGCAGCACGCGCGGCTTCTCGCTCATCTTCGACGGCGAGCCCACACTCATCGAATCCACGCTCAAGGCCGAAAGCGAAGAGGCCCCCGTTTACGACCTGTCGGGACGCCGCGTCGCTCGACTGCAAAAGGGTGGCATCTACATCTCAAAAGGCCGGAAGTTTATTGTCAAATAAGGACAGATCAATCCCCCTAATCTAAAACATTCATTATGAAACGTATCTATCAAAAACCACATAGCCTGTACATCCGCCTCCATGCCGAGGGACACCTGCTGAGCACCAGTACCGATCCGAAAATCAAGAGCGGTACGGGTACGCTGGACGGCACAAACGCCATGACCAACAAGCGCAACCCCATCTGGTACACCCAAGAGGAGGATAACACAGAAGAATAATTCACGGCACGGCCCGCGGAGCTTTCCGCTTCCGGCTGCCGGCCGCCCCACTGCACAAGGCTGCATCGCAACACGTACTTTGCGATGCAGCCTTTACTTTGAAATATAGCAGGAAGGCCGGCCGGCACCCCTCCGCCGCAGACGTATCGCCCAAATGTTAAAATGCGGAAGGGCGGATTTGCTTTTCGCTGAAAACTATATTATCTTTGCCGTAGGAAAGGGAGCAGGCCGTGGATTTTCGCGGCCTGCTCCCTTTCTGTCGCCTTGCTGCGAGGGAAACTATCCGGGAGTTGGAAAGCACAAAAGGGGGCTTTAAGAAAGTTTACGTTAAAACCACCTATGCACTTCTATGCAGTTACACAGCCGCCCGAAATCCTCTCCTGCCCCTTCCCTTTCGCTGATCGGCGAGCCCGTCCCCCTCTACCCGCCGGTCCATCCGCTTCACACCTCCACACGACGCGACCTGCCACTTCCTTGCATTTTTCCACACCCAAGGCAGCACCACTGAAAAGAAGCGATAAAAAATTACCCCCCCCCAAATATTTGTTAATCCACGGACTATGCTTACCTTTGCACCCAAATTACGCAAACAAATTACCAACTATCTATATGTTACAGGGATTTTCGACTAAACTGCCACTATCATGCACCCCTCGCGCCATAGGCATGAAACCTACTGGAAGGGCTGCTGAAGCCTGTGACTGAGCAAAAAAACGGATAAGCAACCAAAGAGCCCAAAGGTATTCGGCCGGCACGCACCAACCTGTCAAGCTGGGAACTGAATAGACAGAACGCACCCTGTAAAAAAGGTAAAACAACTAAACCTGCAAGCGCGGCTACTTTGCCGCATCCATAGCCTACTGACCCGCTATTTCCCCGGCGGGCTGCTTTCTGCCGGTCCCTTGCCCTATATCGCGGGACTGCTGCTGTTGCAGGCCCATACCCTCCAAGCCAAAGACATCACCACAGACTCCCTGACCGTCAAGGTCTATTACCTCCGCGGCAGCAGCGACATCTCCAAAGTCCCCGGCAATGCCCTCTCATTGGAGCACTTTCTGCATCAGGTGGACTCGGTGTGCGGGCTGTCCCACGTCGCACCCATCGGCGTGACGGTGGTTTCCTCCACTTCGCCCGAAGGCAGCATCCGGCTCAACCATGCGCTATCGCACGCCCGTGCACAGTCGGTGCTGAACTTCCTCAGCGGGAAATCGGAGCAGTTTCGCCGCATCGCCTCGTCCGTCCCCTGCACGGTGGACGAGCGGACCACGGGCGACAGGCTGAAACAAACCCACACTTCGCTCTATCCCACATTGCGCTTCTCGGAGGTAGTGCTAAACATACGGATGCAGACCCCCGACACCCTGCCGGCGCAGCCGCAGGAAAGGGACACCGCCATAGTCAACCCCACGGACAGCGTGCCCGCCACCGACCCGACAGACCACATACCGCCAGAGGAGGCCGTCGACGGCCCGCAGTTCCCCGCAGTGCAGGAGGGCAGCAGCACGACAACGCGCCGGCCGGTGCTCTTCATCAAGACCAACCTGCTCTATGACCTGCTGACCTTTGTCAACGTCGCCGCTGAGGTGCCCCTCGGGAAGAAATTTTCGGTGGAAGCCGCCTACGTCAACCCCTGGTGGCACAACATGCGCAAGCACCGGACCATTGAACTGCGATACCTGTCCGTCACACCGAGATACTACTTCGGCAAGGGCAGCGAGCAGTACGCCTCGTTCTTTGCCGGACTCTCGGCAGGCTGGGGCAAGTACGACCTGCAGCTCACCCGACACGGGGTACAAGGCACCCTGTGGCACGTGTCGCCCGTCTTCGGCTACACACACCACATCGCTCGCAACTGGAAAATAGAATACTCCGTATCGGCCGGCTACCTGCAGACCACCTACCGCAAATATACGCAGAAGTCGGACACACCCTATGGGGACATCAAGGTACACGACTACCCCTGGGTGTCCCACTCCTTCAAGAGCGTATTGCCCACATCCATCAACATCTCACTGGTATACACCCTGTTCAGAAACAAGGTCGTACCATACAAACATGATCAGTAACAAGAGGTACATACATAAGCACAGAAACGGATGGGAAGCCGCCGTCACGTCGGCCCTTGCCATGATACTGACCTGCGCCTCGTGCAGCCGTGACCACCTCTACTACGAAACCACGCTGCAGCCCAACGTGCAGCTCAACGTCGACTGGAGCCAGACAGCGTTCTCGCCCACACATCCGGCGTACAACCCCGACAATGTCATCAATGGCGTGACCATCTTCGCCTTTGATGCCGCCACCCAAAGGCTGGTTGCCGAGTTCCCGCCCGAAACCAACTGGCGCACGCCCAAACTGCACCTTGACCCGGGCACCTACAACCTGGTAATCATCAATGACAGCCGCTACGAGCTGCCGGCCATCCACTTCGACACCTCCACCGACTTCGAGGACTTCTGCGCCTACGTCATACCCGATACGCCCGACACGCTGTTCACCTCCTTCCCCGAGTATCTCACCTCGGCTGCGGTCAGGGAAGTACATATATCGGCTGTAGAGAATGTCTACGAATACGACCGGCCCGACGCATCCCAAAGTCATTACGTACAGCAGGAGATAGACGTGACAGAGCGGGCCGTGACGAAGACGGTCAACATCCTGGTCAACGTCAACGGTATCAACTACTGCAAGCGAATGCTCCCCTCCTATATGTCCGGGCTGGCCTGTGCGACCAACCTCGTGACACGCATTCCCGAAAGGAAGCAGACGGTCTACGCCTTCAACCTCAACAACCGCCGGTTCAGGAACAGCGAGCGCACCGAAGCCATCCTGTGGCAGTCCTTCCGCAGTTTCGGATTTAGCGAAGAGAACCTGAAGGAGGGCACACGCTTCGAAATCACCCTCAACTTCCTCCTGGTGAACGACGAGACGTACACCGTCAAGGCCGATGTCACACCACAGCTCGAAAAGTGGCTGGAGGAACATACCATCGACTGCGACCTCGACCTCGACATTGACATCACTTTCGACGTCACACTGCCCGAGACAGAACCCGACACACCGGACACACCGGAACAGGGCGGAGGATTCAATCCCGACACAAATCCCTGGAACGACGTCGTACAGGACATCATCATGTAGCCGACGAGGACAACACAGCCAATTGATACAATAGAATACACATTATTAACAACCAATTAAAAACCACAGCAATGAAAAAAAAGTTCTTTTATCTGTGTGCCGCCCTATTCGCATTGAGCAGCTGCACAAACGAAATCATTGAAGAAGGCTTTGTAGACAAGAGCAACGCCATCTCCTTCAATTCCTCCGCGCCGAAGACACGCGCCTACACCGCAGGCGACGTGGAGAACACGACGGACCTGCAGGAGGGCAACTTCGGCGTCGTAGGTTATTCCGCTGGCGATCTCTACCTTGGTGCTGCAGGCAAAGCTGCCAAGCAGACGTATGACGGCAGCAACTGGAAATACGCCAATCCCGGCGAAATACGCTATTGGCCCAACAACAACATGGACTTCTACGCCTACTTCCCGTTCTCTGCGTCAGGTGATGTGTTTGCCGACCCGAAGCCGGCTGACAACAATACGCCCGTCATGACCATTACCAACGAGAGCGGCAATCAGGATGTACTCTTCGCAAGTACGCTCAACCAGGCTCGCGTGGAACGTGTAGACATGAAGTTCCACCACGCTTTCTCCAAGATTCAGGGTATTGAGATCCAGATTAAAAACAAGGACGTCACGGTAAAAGTGCAGAAGATTGAAGTCATCAACACCTCTACGAAAGGCGTAGTTCAAGTCAACAAAGATGGCAAAGCCTCATATGGAGCAAACAATACGACTCGTGTATTTGATTTCAGCGCCGCACCTGTTACAATTGATGAAGCACATACATATAATAGCGGAGTTACTGACCAATTTGAGACGCTCGTCCAAGGCACGGACAACGGATATGTATTTGCCACCAACAGTGCGGAAGCAAACTACGTGACTGGCACAGGCACACCCTTGTGGGACGGAACAAACGCTGGATTGGGCGGATCAACAACGCTGGATAACTTGGGAAAAGTCTGCCTCAAGCTGACCTGCAAAGTAACTACGCCCAAAACCGGAGGAAACTACTATCATGTAGGTAGCACCAGCGACTACGGTGTCATGTACATCCCCATCTCTGGCAGCCAGGCCACTGCAACTTCCCCCAGCGGAGCAGACACTACGCCCCTCCTCGCCGGCAAGCGCTACACCTACAAGATTGTCATGGAGAACAACGTAGGCTTTGATGAAAACGGCAATGCCATTCTCCTCCCCATTCTGTTCAAGTCCACCAGTGTGGATAGCTGGGATGACGTAACCGTAACCATCACGCTCTAAAGCGATACCAGGAAATGAGGCAGACCCTCTATACTGTCGCAGCATACATCTTCGTCCTGCTGGTCTCCAGCTGTGCGGAAATGGAGGAACCACCCGGCAATTCACCTGCCGGGTGTTCCCCCATTCTGCTTACTGCCGACTCAGCAGTAACAAGGACGCGCGCCGGTATCCCGGAGGGAATGTACGACAACTTCAAGGTGTATGCCGTTTCCCTCAAGTCGGGCACGCCCACCGTGGAAATGGACAATTACGAGGTAACGTACCAAGCCACAGGATGGACCTACGAGACGGCTTCGCAACCCCTGTGCTACTGGAAACGGGACGCCGATGCCTACCGCTTCACAGCAGGCTCGCCCGTATCTGATGTCACTTCGCTCGACAGCCACTCCCTCACCCTGCAAATGACGAACAACCTGACCGGCAGTGCGCTGTACAGCCATCCCCTCGTAATAGAAGCCGCCGACCCCGAATTCGGCACAGCGGTAAACATCAGCTTCGGCTACGCACACTGCAGAGTACGCGTGGCCTTTATAAAGGACGACACTGAAGACGTAGCCGTGACAGGCATCCGGCTGACCCCCGACGCTCCCATCACGTCAAAGGCCAACATGACGTTCTCCTATGACTGGGAAGCCAATCCGGCGGCAGTTACCTCGCTGGTGGCCACCACCGAAACGAGCAGCGCCGCCTTCACCTACGCCGACGTGAACATCCCGGCTCACACCGGCGAGCCCGTTCCGTCTGCCACCATGTACTACTGCATCCCCAATGCCGCCAATCCCCAAGGCTGGCAGATAACGCTTACCTGCCAAGGAGAAGCAAAAGCGGCCTCGTTCGAAAACAACACACCGTGGGTAAGCGGCAAAAGCTACACCTACGTATTCTCACTGGACGCAAAAACGCCCAAACTCGTGCAAGTAATCACGGGCGACGAAGACTTCTTCGACTGCGAAGACATCCTGCCCGGCGACAGCTTCACGGACAACGATATGACAGAATAGTCACCCCCCTATTGAGAGAGACATGAAACTTTGGCACTACATCCTGCTGCCCGCACTCCTGCTGGGCTCCTGTACGGACGACTTCGCCCCGACTGACGGCAGCCTGCAGCGATTGTCCATCACTTTTGACGAGGAACAGCCACTCGCCAGAAGCTATTGGAACGACCGCACGGACGACGCCACACAGCCCAAAGTATCCTATGTGTGGGAAAACGGCGACAACATGCTCACTGCCATCCGACACGAGGGCAGCTACGTGCCTTTCTACGAAACCTTGTCCTCCGCAGCCCAATACCAATCGAAAACACACTTTGAAACCGTCGACGCGGAAAGGTCGAAAATCAAACTACAGACCACCTGCGGCGTAAAGTACAGCGTGGAGAACAATGCCTACGTCTATCCCGTGGCCGCCGGCGACGACATGTACTGCTTTCATCCGACCCACGGGAGCACGGTCGTAAACAGCAACGCCACAGACTTCTCGGTCGATATGCCCCTGCCCGCTACATTCAGCTTCAACCAGCTCAACAACGACCTGTCCTCGCTCGCCGACTATGCCTACGTGTACACTGCTACCACACTGAAGTCTGTGAACGACAATTCCGTAGTTGCCAACACCTCACACTTCAGGTCTGCCTGCGCCATCATCCGCTTCGACATTACCAACAATACCACCTCCGACATCACCCTCTCCCGCATCCGGATGGAGGCGGACGACGGCACGCCCATCTTCCCCGACAAACTGAGATTTTGCGACGGCACCGTCGCCGAACAGAGTGACCACTCCGCCTATTACAGCAGACTTACCACCACCCTGCCCTCCCTGCCGATACCGCGCACGCAGACCGGTACCTTCTACAACCTCTGCTTTCCTCTCGATGCCGATTTCAACCACGTGCCCCTGCGGTTTACCATCGACACCAACTACCTGACCTACCAGCTGCGGCTTGACACCGACGTCCTAAGCAGCCAGAAGTTTGAAGCGGGAAAGATATACACGTTCCGATTCTCGCTCGAAGAGAAAGAAATACACCTGAACACCATCGAAGTCGCACAGTGCACCACCTATAATATCGACAACAGCGAGTCCGTCGAGATTGTAGTAACTCCCGGGCTCACTTGGCAGCAATCCAACAACGTCACGGCACAGATGGTCTTCGTCAGCCTGGGCATGAGCATGACCTTAGACGGCAAAGAATACGATGTGCTTTGGGCCACCTGCAACCTCGGAGCCAAGGACGCCCTCGAGACAGGATTTCTCTACGCCTGGGGCGAAGTGAAAAGGAAGCCGGACACACAATACTCGCCCGAAGGATACACAGGCACCGCCACCGAAAACATTGCCTTTACCCAACACGATGCCGTAAGACAGGCACTGGGCGACGGACACTGGTTCTGGATGACCCCCACCCGCGAAATGTGGGACAAACTGGACACAGAGTGTACATGGAGATGGAAGCCCGTCAAAAAAGTAGGTGAGTCGGCAAGCGAGGAAAACCTCGACTTCGACGCTTCGGTCTGGGAGGTACAAAAACTGGACGAGGGCGGCAACGTGACAGGCACCATCTACCTGCCCATTACCGGATATGCCGGATGGGACGAGCATACAGGCTCCTACAAAAAGGTCAACAAGGCCCGATGCTGCTACTGGACCTCCACGCCCTGCACTTCAGACGCAGGGGCTAACGCCACATCCTACGCGTTCTACACAACCTACGAAATTGACCCCGAAAACCCCAGCCTGGGACAAATGACCACGCCCTCTCTCAAAGGCTGCGAGCGTTACAACGGCTACGCCATCAGGCCCGTATTGCTCCGGCTCAAGCCCACAAACCCATAAAAATACATGCACCGTATAATCGCCACCATCTTCGCCGCCATTTCCCTGTCTTTGGCAGGCTGCTCCCCCGACCTTACCCTGGTCGAGGCGCCAGGCATACCCATGCAGATAAGCGCAGAGGTAGCTGCCTACGGCACCGAGTTGCAGGACCTGTCCACCCGCGCCTCTATCAACAATGGCGTCTTCACTTCATTTGCCACTGGCGACGACCTCGGTATCATCGTGACCGATGCATCCGGCAACATCTTGGCCGACAACCTACGCTACGTGGTGTCCCGCACCGGCAACGCCTACAGGGCCGACGCCAATGGCAATATCATAGCCTCCGACATATACTACGATCCCTCGCACACCATCATCGCCTACGCTCCCTACGACAGCCGCTACAACGGATGCCGGTCCGTAGACGAGGTGCTGGAGCGATACCGGGCTGTCTACGAGACACAGTACGCCGACCAGTCAACCCTTGCCAAATACAGCGCCGCCGACCTGCTGATCTGCCGTACGCCCGAATGGTCAGCGCCACGGCTGCGGCTTACTTTCGCACATGCCCTGAGCATGTTGCTGGTATATTACAATGGCGACTATGCAGACCTGACCGTCGACTATCCCGCAGCACTGGACCACATGTACAAACCCGACGGCAGCAACACGTACCGCTACCTCACGCTACCTCAGAACGGCCTGCAGGTTTACGGCACCGCCATCTCCCGTCCCAGCGACGAGGGCGCCCCGCCCGCCACGTCTTTCTGGCAGACAAAGATTGACATGAAGGAGCACACGGCCACCTACGTATCCATCTCCTCCCAACCCACCGTCTCCTACAAATCCGCAGGCGTCGACATGGGCTTTCCTTCGGGATGTATCTGGGCCGCCTATAACCTTGGCAGCGAAAGCGCCGCCGAACAGACAACACGCGGTGGGAAATGGTATGACGCCGACGGCAACGAACGGACAGACCTGATGGGCGACGAACTGCACAAGAGCTTTGACCGGGGCGACTACTTCTCATGGGGCGAACTTGAGACCAAGTACGAACAGCCCGCCCTCCTCATCGACGCCGCCGGCAAAGTGACCGCCGTGGGCGATGCCTTCACCACCAACGCCGCCGGCGACCCCGCAGTGACGCCCCTCGTCTCCGGTTCCGAAAAGGGATATTATCCCGCGACCTATGTCGACCGGACCTACTCCTACTCCCCCATCGATGGCAACATCGCCGGCACCGAGCATGACGTCGTGAGAAGCAAGCTGTGGAAGGGCGAATGGCGCATCCCCAACGAAAACGAAATCGACGAGCTCATGCGCAACTGCGACATCTCCGTACACGACTGGTACTACGAAGACAATGTGCGCTACGCGCCCTGGCTGGGTGCAGTCGACGCCGAGGGCAACTACACAAACCTACATGCCGAAAACTCCGAGTTCTACGGCACCGGCCAAGTCCGTCCCTACCGCTACCTCGTGGTCATCTACAAGTTCGTCAGCAAGATCAACGGCGAAGTGCTCTACTTCCCCGGCGGCACCTGGTCGGACTGGAGCATTGACGAACTCGCCTGCCGCTCACGAAACCCCAACGGCAACTACTACAACACCGTCACCAGCGAAGACTACGGCGGCATGTACTACTTCGCCTCCTCCGCCTCGCACCAGAGCATTGACTGCTCCAGCTATATGGAGATGGAGGCCAACAAGACCTACGACTCCGAGGGACGGATTACCGCCATGACTCCCCGCATAAAGTATTCCACCTACAAAGACAGCAACGGGGAGACCGTCACCCTGATGGGCCTGACACAAAACGGCCACCGCTACACCGGCATGCTCATACGCCCCGTATATGGCGGCAAGAACTGGAACCTCGACCAAAATACCCGGGCACGGATATTCATCAACGTAGAAAAACGATGAGACACCTATTCTTCCTTATCTGCCTCGCACTCGCAGCCTGCAGCGACGAGGCTTTCCTTCCCACCGACGCCCCGACCGTCCCTCTGGCCGCCCTCACATTCCGGACCATCGTCATCGAGGAACCGACCGACGCCCCGGCCGCCGAGACCACTAAGGCTTCGCCTACCCGCGCCATCTCCCACGACACCAGCGATCCCCACATTACCCGCGACTTCCAGCGCGGTGACACCCTCGGTCTTTTTATACTCGATACCGACGGCAACTTCGTCAGCAGCATAGACGGCCACCCCGCCCGCAACATTCCCCTCACGACCCCCGACGGGCAAGTATGGAACGTGGATTCCGAAATCAAGGAAATTGTCCACAAGCTCGGCTACCGCTATCTGGCCTACGCCCCCTACAGCACGGACTTCGACGACTGCGCCCGCCCCGACGACATACAGGCCCGGTTCACCACGCCGCCCACCGACCAAAGCACCAAGGCGGCCACCGACTGGCTCTACACCGAACCCACCACGCCCGGGACCAACGCCGTCACCACACTCGCCTTTCACCACCGCTTCGCCCTCATCGACATCTACCATTCCTTTACCCAAGACCACGTCGGCGACTGGACCTCTGCCTACCGGTTTACCCACACCACCGATGAAGACGGCGTCGAGCACTATCGATACCTCGCCGATATCCCCACCGCCCAGACCATCGCCCTGAGCGGCACCTACACCATCGGCAACGCCCACACCGGCATCAAGGCCTACACCTACGCATGCGACGGCATCACCGTCGCCAACGGGCGACACGCCATCGTCTACACCTACCGCGTCGACGAGCGCTGTGCCGTCGACCTCGGCTTGCCCTCCGGCATCCGGTGGAGCCCCATCAACCTCGGCACCGAAAGCGGCACGTACATGGATGCCGCCGAAATCGACCGCATCATCGCCGATGCCTCGCTCGGCAAGCGGCTTGCCTGGGGCGAGCTCTTTGAAAAGGACAGCTACACCCTCGCCACCTATATCGACCCCGGCTTCAATATCCTGCCCACCGACATCACCCACACCACCTACGATGCGGCCCGGCAGCTTTGGGGCGGCCACTGGACCCTGCCCCTGCTCGACGACATCAACGAACTCATTGCCTACACCGACGAAGTCGACCGCCAGACCATACACAGCGATGCCATCGACCGCGACGTCCATCGCATCACCCTCCGCAGCCGCATCAACGGCCGGGAAATTTCTCTCATCACCACCGGTCTCATGAACAACACCAGTGTAGCCAACTCCACCTCCCTCTACTATCCGGCCGCCAGCCGCCCCAGCGCCGGCAAATGCTCTGTACTCAAATCCCCCACAGCCACCGACAACGGTGATCGCCCCTACGGCTATTGTCTGCGCCCTGTGCTCAAGGAACTCACCACGCACGACTACGCTGAACGGCAGGCCATCGTCACTGCACGCATAGACGAACTGGCCGTCGACTTCGGCATCACAAAAGTTGTCACCGAAGTTGTCGACGGTGTCGAGCAACAGGTCACCTACCGCCTCCTATGGAGCCCCTTCAACTACGGCGTCGACAGTGAAACGCCCCTCCACACCTACAATCTCACCCCCGTCGACCCCGATGCCTATATCGACAAATGCATGGGCAACCTCGGCATGCGCATAGCCTGGGGACAGACCGAAAGACCCACCAAATTCAGCACCATCGAATACGTCAATGGCCCCCTCACCCAAAAGTACAATTACGACAACACGGCTTCCACCGACAAAGACACCCGCGATCTTCTCCCCGAAGATGACATCGTGCAGACCCACTGGCCCGCAGGCTGGTGCATACCCACCGCACACGACTTCGAACTGCTCCTAAGTAACACCACCATCCGGCGCGAGACCATCAATGGGCACGACTGGTTCCGGCTCACCGGCACTGGCGACTATGCCGGCACCAGCCTGCTCATCCCCGGCACCGGCTACCGCGACGACACGAAAGACAACGTCGAACACTGGGCCAGCGACGCCTACTTGCAGAGCGCCACCATCGGCACCACCAGCACCAAACCCACCATCTACACCCTCCGGCTCAACGGCAACGGCGGCAGCCTCTTCAGCACCGCAGGCCGCCCCACCGGACTCATGGTGCGCCCCGTCAAATACGTGCGCGTCAACACAACCCCCTGATTCGCATCCCCCATCCTCCCCGCAGGCACAGGTTCAGGCAAGGGGGGAAAACTGCACATCCGGCACAACGCGCCCCACAGCTGCACACCACCACAACCCGTACCCCTCCCGACACAAAACACATAGCACTTAGGCGGCAATACACAAGACTTGGACGACACTACATAGGACTTAGGTAATACTACAAAGCACTTGGTTTTACCTAAGTCCTATGTAGTTTTTTTCTATCTGCACACCAAGCCCCACACCCACATTTTCAGTCCCCCGTCAGCACGCCGTATTTTTCTTTCGCGCACATATACGCGCGCGCATTACGCTCACCCAATTCCGGGGTGTACAGTTGGCCCGCAAAACTATACACCAACTGTTCACCAACCCTTCACCGCCTAACGCTGCGGCAAGAAAAGCACCCGAAGCGGAGGAAAAATGCGTATTTTCTTGCCGATACCGGCAAGAAAACCTAAATTTGCCGCATGGAACCGACGCTAAGCACCCCGGAAGCGGGATATATCTCCGCGAAAGAATATGCCGAGGCCCATGGATTGGCCGAGAGAACCGTGAGGAATTACTGCCGCACGGGCAAGATGTCCGGGGCACGCCTCATCGGAAAGACATGGAGCATACCGGCCGACGCCCCGCTGCCGGACAGAATCAATGCCCGCCACAAAATATCGCCGCTGCTCCGAGCCCTGCGGGAGGAAAAGGCACACCGGATGCCGGGCGGCATATATCATCGCACACAGGTCGACCTCACCTACAACTCCAACCACATCGAGGGGAGCCGTCTGACGAAAGACCAGACCCGCTTTATCTTCGAGACAAACACCATCGGCATTGCCCACGAGGCGGTCCGAGTGGACGACATCATCGAGGCCACCAACCACTTCCGGTGTATCGACCAGATAATCGACCGGGCCATGGAGCCGCTCAGCGAAAGCCTGCTGAAAGAACTGCACAGGACGCTGAAAGCGGGCACCACGCTCGCCGCCGAACCATGGTTTGCCGTGGGGGAATACAAGCGCCTGCCCAACGAAGTAGGCGGCACGGAGACCACACCGCCCCAAAGGACGGGGGAAGCCGTACGAGCACTGCTCCGGGAATATGGCCGCCTGTCGTCCGCCACGCTCGTAGACCTGCTGGACTTCCACTACCGGTTTGAGCGCATCCACCCGTTTCAGGACGGCAACGGCCGCGTGGGCCGCCTTGTACTGTTCAAGGAATGCCTGCGCCACGGCATAGTGCCGTTTATCATCACCGAGGAACTAAAACTGTACTACTACCGGGGACTGCGCGAATGGCCCGGCATCCCGGGCTACCTGACCGACACCTGCCTCAGCGCGCAAGATCACTACAAGTCCCTGCTGGATTACTTCCACATCCGGTATTAGCGTCGGCTGCACCCGTTTCCGCTCTGTCGGGAAGCCGGCAGCGGCACGCCGCAGGCACGGCGCAGCCAAATGTTAAAATGCGGAAGGGCGGATTTGCTTTTCGCTGAAAATTGTATTATCTTTGCCGTAGGAAAGGGAGCAGGCCGTGGATTTTCGCGGCCTGCTCCCTTTCTGTCGCCTTGCTGCGAGGGAAACTATCCGGGAGTTGGAAATTAAGAAAGTTTACGTTAAAACTACCTATGCACTCCTATGCACTTTCGAACCGCCTGTCCTCCACCCCAGTGCCGCCCCTGCATGCAGCGCGGCCGGGCCATACCTCCGCGCCGCCCGCCCGGCCGCTCACATCTTTGCCAAGGCCGACGCGGAAAAATGGCGGCAAACTTTGTAGACCGACAGATTTTCCGTACTTTTGGCGCGAAAAATGAATTGGATATGAAAAAATTACTGCCCATCATCTGCGGTTTGCTCCTTGCGAGCTCCCTGCGCGCCGAAATCTCAATCGAGGATGGCGCGAAGTACTACTTTGTGTGCGACCTCTGGGAAAGCGGAAACATGGCGCTGGGAGCGCAGCATGGTGCTGCGGCCTTCATCTACTACAACGCCGATGCTGCCGAACTGAGTGCCGACAGCTACTGGATACTCAAGACGCGCGGCAAGGGCTATACCATCCAAAATGCCCAAAGCAAGGAATACATCGTCTACAAAGACGAACGACTGACCAACGACAAGGGCGAATTTACGGCCAAAGGCCTGCAACTGGCCACGAGCGTGACGGACAACTCCGGCATCTGGGTCTTCAACGAAAATCCAAACGGCTCCGTCTACATCACCTGCCAAGCTGCCCCGAACATCAACTTCAACGTGCGCACGGACGGCTCGGGACTGGTGGGCACCTACACGGTCAGCGGCTCGAGCAATGAGTTCTTCCACATCTACCACGAGAACGGCACCTGCATCAGCTCCAACGCCTCGGGCAACACGGGCGGCGGCTCGGGTAGCACGGGCGGCGACTCGGGCAATACGGGCGGCGGCTCGGGCAAAAGCGAATACGGCATGACTGCCGACGGACGCTACTGGGAAAACACGGGACTGGCACAGCCCTTCGTGCTGACCACCTCGACGTCCAACCCGGTGCTCTACACCATCGAAAACGTGCGCTCCGGCCAGTTCGTCTATGCCAACGACAGCTACCAGCTCTTTCAGGACAAAGCCCAAGCCACGAAATTTTACTTCATGCAAAGCGGTGGTGACGGCATCCAAATCTTCACCCAGGACGGCAGCTACGTGAGCACCTCGTTCTGGACCATGGACGAGGACACTTATCCCCTGTCCCTCAACTACGGCCGACCCGCTACAGGAAGCGACATCTGGACCGTAGGCTACTACATGGACTACTCCTACCCGGGCTATACCATACAGAAGCTGGACAAACTGCCCTCGCAGGACGCCAGCCAAAGTGCATACCTCTATTGGAACGACTACAACAAGCAAAGCTACCACTGCGTGGGCCTGTACGACCTGGACGGAGGCGGCACCTTCATCTTTAGTTCCTCGGACAGCCGCCACCGGCAGTACCTGGAGAGTATGGGACTGCGATTCAACGGTTCAAGCAGCTCGAAGAGTGAACTCTCTGCCTACATAGACTCTATCAGAATTGACGACAAGGACCTGGTGCTCGACAGCGACGAAGGCGTCTACTACTATCCCCTACCCCAAGGCGTACGCGGCGGAGCGGACTACACAGCAACCATGGCCGTACGCTACGCCAAGAGCGATGCCACCTATGCCGTGCGCATCGACGACGTGACGCCGGATGCCGAGGGCCTGTTTACCTTGCCCGGCGTGACGTGCAGCAGAGACTATACCCTCACCGTCGTCAAGAACGGCACGGAGGACGTAGCCTCAGCGCCCCTGCGCTTTACCTTCCTGCCCCTCGTGGAGGTCAACGTGCCTTCGGCCAACGGCAGCTACTACACCACCGGCAGCATCCGCGTGACCGACCCGAACATCGCCGGCCGAGACTCCATCTTCATCGCCGCCTACAAATACCGCGGCGCCACAGCCCAAAACTATGCCAAGAAGAGCTACGCCATCAAGCTGCGCGATGAACAGGGGAACTCTGTGGACCGCGAGTTCTTCGGTCTGCGCAACGACAACAACTGGATACTCGACGCCATGGCCATCGACCGCGCCTGCATGCGCAACCGCGTGGCCACAGACCTGTGGAACGACTTCGCCACCTACCCCTACCACCGCCGCGAGGGATGGGAGAAGAAAGCCCGCTCGGGCACACGCGGACGGTTCGTGGAGGTATTCCTCAACGGCAAGTACCACGGCCTGTACTGCATGACGGAAAAGATGGACCGCAAGCAGCTGAAACTGAAAAAGTTCGTACCCGCCACGAAAACCTCGGCCGACACCATCCACGGCTCGCTCTACAAATCGTCACAATGGAGCTACGAGGTCTTCATGGGACACGAGTCCGGCAGCAACTACTTCCCGAAAGTGGCGCCGCAAAGCTACAACAACAACGACCGCCGCGAGACATGGGCCGAATACGAAGTGAAATACCCCGACTACGAGGAGGAGAGAATCGACTGGGGACCCCTCTGGAACGCCATTAACATGGTGGCGACGTCAAGCGACCAAGACTTTATCATGAAAGTGGACAAGTATTTCGACCGCCCCGTACTCAACGACTACTACCTCTTCATCGAACTGATGCTGGCCACCGATAATCATGGCAAGAACATGTTCTTCTACAACTACGACCAGTTGGGCAGCAAATTCAAGGAGCGCATCGGTGTGGCTCCCTGGGATCTGGACGGCACCTGGGGCCGCCGCTGGGACGGCAGCAACGACCTGACCTACGCCGCACAGGACTTCACGAACTTCCTCTGGTCGTGGGAACACGGCACGCACACCCTGTTCCACCGCCTGGCCGAGATTACCTCGCTGAAGTGGGAGGACGCCCTCAAGGACCGCTACGCCGAAGTGCGCCCCACGGCCTTTGACAAGGACAACCTGAAGAAACGCTTCACCGACTACGCCGAACTCTTCGCCGAAAGCCACGCCGATGCCCGCGAACAAGCCCGCTGGAGCTCCCTGCACAGCGACATACAAACGGACGTGGAATATATCTGCGACTGGATAGACGAACGCGTGGACTACCTGGACAACCAATACGGCTTCGACCCCACCACGGTGGGCCTGTCGCAAGTGGCACAGGACGCTCCCTACTTCAGTGCCGCAGGAGGCAAGGGCTGCATCTCCATCCATGCTCCCGAAGCCTGCACCCTGCCGATCTACTCCATCGGCGGCGTACTGCTCCACACCGTACACACCACGCAGTCGCAAACCATCATCGACGGATTTACACCCGGCGTCTACATCGTGGGCGACAAGAAGGTCATCGTGAAATAAACCGGCCCCGCCCCATTCACCATACTGCAACACACGACTACCATAATGAGTAAAAGAAGAAAACAATACGCACCGAGGACCGAGACCAAGACCGTGGAAAGCCCTGCTCCCGGCAAAAAGAAAAAACATCCCGGCCTGCAGCGCCTCGGAGCAGCACTTCCCTACCTGCTGACCTTCCTTCTGGCGTGGATATTCTGCACTGCCATCTACGGAGATGTCTTTACCCGCGCCCAACAGGACAGCTACGTGTCCGCCAACGCCGAAACCATGAAATACCTGACCGACCAGGCCTACGGACAATTGTACTGGTGGGGACGCTACCTGCTGCTGGTGTACAAGAGTGCCCTCCTCGGCGGACTGCTGCTGGCCCTGCTCCTGACAGCTGCCACCTACTGCCTCGACCGCTTCCTCTGCTTGCCCCGCTGGCTCAGGGGAATCTCCGCCATCCCGGCTTTCGCGCTGCTGTGGTGGATGGTGAGCCGCGGATACAGCCTCTTCTACAAAAATGAGCCCTCGGTCATCGTGCTATATCCCCTGGCCTTGGCACTGATAGCCGCAGCGGCAGCCGGACTGACGGCCTTGGTAAAAAGATTTGCGCGCAAGGGCGCAACAGACAAGGCTGCGACACCGGCAGGTCTCGCCCAAACCGCACCGACGCCCCTGTGGAAACGACTGCCCTACGGATGCCTGGTGCCGGCGGCCTGCTTCGCCGCACTCACGGCCTACACCCTGTCGCACAATGAGAATGAAATCCTCACAGCCAGGATGCAAAACCGCGTACTGACGGGCGAGGCCGACGAGATAGCCCTGTTGGTGGAAGACGGCCTGTCCGCCCGACAGCCCTCGCGCAGTGTGGCGGCCTACTACGCCGTCGGACTGATGCAGACCGGCCAGCTGCTGGAACATATCTTCGATATTCCCTACAAATATCCCGAGATGCCGCTCGACGAAAAGGACGGCAGCGAAGAATATGGTATCTTCGAGACCGACTGCAACTTCTTTGTCGGCCTGACCAACGCTTCCTATCGCGCCGGAATGGACCATATCGTAATGAACGGACCCCGTCTGTACCAACTGAAGCGCATGGCGCTCTGCGCGTTGGTGAACCACGAAAACCAACTGGCCGAGAAGTATCTCAAACTCATCAGCGAAATGCCTTTCGAGCAGTCCTTCGTGGAGCGCTACCGCCCGATGCTCACCGATTCCACCCTCATAGACGCGGACCCCGTGCTGTCGCAGGTGCGCAAACTGCGCCCCGAGGAACAGCGCTTCGAGCAAAACTATCGCCGACCTATCTTCATGGGCTACAACATCGGACTGCTCTCGGGCAGCAACGATGCCATCGACGCCTCCATCGCCGCCTGTCTCTACTCCAAAGACCTGAACAACGCCTACATGCGGATTGCCGTCCTCCCGACCCTAAAACGTCCGCTGCCCTCCTGCACACAGGAAGCCTTGGTCATTCTGGGACTGAAGCAACCCGCCGTCTTTGAGCAATACCCCGACTTGAGTCCACAGGCAGCAGGACGCCCCGGCTCCGCCTATGCCACCGTACAGTCCTTCATCGCGGACATTCAGAAATTCTACCAGGAAAAGTACGGCAATGCAGCCGACTGGCAGGAAAAGATGAAAGCGGATCTGAAAGGAGGCATACCTGAAGATGTCCGCGACTACCTGGCAACAGACTGGATGGGACATTACGTCTACTATTACTACTGCGAAAACATCAAAACCAAGGACAACGGCGAAAATAAAAACAAGAGCGGTGTGAACTAATCCGCCGCCGGTTCCGCCGATGCCCTATCTCTCCCTATCATCCATGAACCTGAAATCCCTGTATGGCCCCCTCGTGGCCCTGCTACTCACAGCCTGTGCAAACGAAGCTACCCTTCCCACAGACTACTCCGCCGCACAGGACACCCTGCGGCTGTATCCGGACTACTGCAACGTGGTCATCCCTCCCAACATCGCCCCGCTGAACGCGCAAGTCAAGTCTGAGGGCGACGAATTCGTAGCTTCGTTCGCCGGCAACGGACATGAAATGATCGTACAAGCCGACGAGGACGGCAAACTGCTACTCGACTCCGTGAAATGGCGCGAACTCCTCATCGCCAACCGCGGAAAGGACGTAACAGTCGGCATCTACGCGCACCGAAATAGCGGAGAATGGGTGAAATATCCCGACTACACGATCACCGTGGCACAGGAGGAAATCGACCCCTACCTGTCCTATCGTCTGATCGAGCCCAGCTACGAACTTTACCGGCAGTTGGGCCTGTACCAACGCAACCTGACAAATTTCTCGGAAGCCGCCATTTACGAAAACAACCGCACCTATGACCACCAGAACAACCACTGCGTGAACTGCCACAACTATCAGGGCTACGAAACGAAACGTATGCTCTTCCATGTACGTGCCAACCACGGCGGAACCGTCTTCGTGGAAAACGGAAAAGCCCGGAAAATGAACATGAAGTCGGACTCCGTCCTGTCCAACTGCGTCTACCCCTCGTGGCACCCCTCCCGAAACTGGGTCGCATTCTCCTCAAACCGCACCGGGCAGGCTTTCCACATGACCAATCCCGAGAAAGTCGAAGTCGTGGACTACGGATCGGACCTCGTCTTCTTTGACGTGGACAAGAACACCCTCTCGCACATTCTCAAGACGCCCGACGACATGGAGACCTTCCCTTGCTGGGCGCCCGACGGCAAGCGTCTATTCTACTGCTCGGCACATACGCCGTTCATGACGGAAGTCCCGGACTCCGCACAAAGCGACGCGGTCCTCGCACGCTACGATTCTATCCGCTACAACCTGATGAGTATCCCCTTTGACGCCGAGACACGCACTTTCGGCACACCTGTCGTCGAAATGCAGTGCGATACGCTGGGCCGCAGTGCCACCCTGCCGCGCGTCAGTCCCGACGGGCGCTACGTACTCTTCACATTAGGTGATTTCGGGCAGTTCCACATCTGGCACAAAAGCTCGGACCTCTACGTCAAAGACCTGCAGGACGGCACCATCCGCCCGCTGACCGAAGCCAACAGCGACGACGTAGACAGCTACCACACCTGGAGCAGCAACGGACGCTGGATCGTATTCTCCTCGCGACGCGATGATGGCTCCTACACCCGACCCTACATCTCCTACTTCGACCGCGAGGGCCACGCACACAAGGCTTTTCTCCTGCCACAGGCTGACCCGGAGCTCAACCTGCTTCGACTAAAAAGCTACAACGTGCCCGAACTGACCAAAGAGGCTGTGCGTATCTCGCCGGAAGAACTCCGCAAGGTCATCTACGACGATACGCAGATGGGAAAGGTCAACTACAAATAAACATCTGGCGCACCGCGCAGACGCCTTCCGGGGCACGCTCCCGGCCGAACGCGACGCGCGCCAACCATCCCCACTCCTTGAAAAAAACCAACCATATAATTATGAAGACGATAACTTTAGAAAGCGTAAAGGCCGAGCAATTCCTGTCGGCCGAAGTCATCAAAGCCCTGCAGCCCAAGGTGGAAGCTGCCAACGTAGCCCTGGAAGAGGGCACCTGCCCCGGAAATGATTTTCTGGGCTGGCTGCACCTGCCTTCCTCCATCACACCCGAACACCTCGCCGACCTGAAAGCCACAGCCGCAGAACTTCGCAAAAACTGCGACACGATTGTAGTGGCCGGTATCGGCGGTAGCTACCTGGGAGCACGCGCCGTCATCGAAGCATTGGGAAACAGCTTTGAGTGGCTGGCCAATGATGGCAGCAATCCCGTCATCCTGTTTGCCGGCAACAACATCGGCGAAGACTATCTGGCCGAACTGTGCGCCTACCTGAAAGGCCGTAAATTCGGTGTTATCAATATCTCAAAGTCAGGTACGACTACCGAGACAGCGCTGGCTTTCCGCCTGCTGAAAAAGCAGTGCGAAGAACAGCGCGGCATCGAGATGGCACGCCGCGTCATCGTGGCAGTGACCGACGCAAAGCGCGGCGCTGCACGCACCACCGCCGACAAGGAGGGCTACAAGAGCTTCGTCATCCCCGACAACGTGGGCGGACGCTTCTCGGTACTCACCCCGGTGGGCCTGCTGCCCATCGCCTGTGCCGGATTCGACATCGAAGCCCTCGTACAAGGTGCCGCTGACATGGAAAAGGCAACTGCACCCGAAGTACCCTTTGACGAAAATATCGCAGCACGCTATGCCGCCCTGCGCAACGCCCTCTACGAGGCCGGCAAGAAGATTGAAATCCTCGCCAACTTCCAGCCTAAACTCCACTCGATGAACGAATGGTGGAAGCAACTCTACGGCGAGAGCGAGGGCAAGGACGGCAAGGGCATCTTCCCCGCCGCTGTCGACCTCACAACGGACCTCCACTCCATGGGACAGTGGATTCAGGACGGCGAACGCACGATTTTCGAAACGGTCATCTCCGTGGAGCAGCCCCGCCACAAGGTGCTCTTCCCCCACGACGACGAGAACCTGGACGGCCTGAACTTCCTGGAGGGACGCCGCGTGGACGAAGTGAACAAGATGGCCGAACTGGGCACGCAGCTGGCCCACGTAGACGGCGGCGTCCCCTGTCTGCGCCTTGTCATGCCCGAACTCAGCGAATACTATCTGGGACAACTGATCTACTTCTTCGAACGTGCCTGCGGCATATCGGGCAATACGCTCGGCGTAAACCCCTTCAACCAACCCGGCGTCGAGGCCTACAAGAAGAATATGTTCGCTCTGCTCGGCAAGCCCGGCTATGAAGCCGAAAGCGAAGCCATCAAGAGCCGTTTGTAATTCCCCATCAGAAAAATCCATGCCCCTGCCCGTTTCTGCCGGCAGGGGCTTATTTTGAACTACTATGTATCACGAAGCAATAGAAAAGTATCTGCTGGGGCATGGCTTCGATGCGCTTCGCCCGCGGGCCGTACTGTTCGACATGGACGGCGTCCTGTTTGACTCCATGCCCAACCACGCCCGTTCCTGGGCGCAAGTGTGCACCGAGTTCGGGCTGGAAATGTCGACCGAGGAAGCCTACCTGCACGAAGGACGCACCGGCGAAGCCACCATCAACATACTCACACGCCGCCACCTGCACCGCGATGCCACCCCCGAGGAGGTGCAGCAACTCTACGAAGCCAAGTGCCGCCTGTTCAATGCCTGCCCGGAAGCACCGAAAATGCCCGGGGCCGAAGAGCTGTTAGGGCGCGTGAAAGCAGCAGGGCTGAAAATCGTCGTCGTGACGGGTAGCGGACAACTCAGCCTGCTGGAGCGCCTGACCACCCACTATCCCGGTTTCTTCAGTCCCGATTTGATTGTATCCAGCAAGGACGTGCGCCACGGCAAACCGCATCCCGAGCCCTACCTGATGGGCCTGCAGAAAGCCGGCGTCGAGCCTTGGGAAGCCATCGTCGTGGAGAACGCACCCCTCGGCGTGCAAGCCGCTACCGCCGCCCATATCTTCACCGTCGCAGTCAACACCGGCCCGCTGCAACCGGCTACCCTGACCGACGCCGGTGCCGATATACTCTTCCCCTCCATGCAGGCGTTCAGCGATGCATGGCCACAATTTTTCGGGGAACTCTAATGAAAATCAGGACTCCTCTTGGGATAATCAATAAAACTTCTTGAATAATCCACAAAACTCCTTACTCCTAATTCCTAAATAATAGACTAAAAAGCCGGAAAACGGCCTGCGCGGCAGGAAGTTTCCCGAAAAAAACGTACTTTTGTAGCAACGACTGCGCCCGGAGGCGTACAACAACCTGCCTATCGCCGATGCGCGGTCACTCACCTACCAGGATTTTTCACCTATCATGAACTACTTTCTCCGAATGTTTGTCGCACTGGCGTGCTGCCTGCTTTGGGCCGCACCGATACTGGCCGACAATGGTACGCACAAGTTCACACTGGTCATCGACGCCGGACACGGCGGCCACGATGCCGGAGCCGTGGGAGCCATCTCGAAGGAAAAGAACATCAACCTCAGCGTAGCACTGGCTTTCGGGCGGCTGGTCGAAACAAACTGCCCCGACGTTCGCGTGGTCTACACCCGAAAAACGGACGTGTTCATCCCGCTGCAAACGCGTGCCGACATCGCCAACAACAGCAAGGCGGACCTCTTCATCTCCATCCACACCAACGCCCTGCCCAAGGGAAGAGTGGCCCGCGGTGCCGAGACTTATACGCTGGGTATGGCCCGCGCCGACGCCAATCTGGAAGTGGCAAAGCGCGAAAACTCCGTCATCACCTACGAAGCCAACTATCGGGAAGTCTACGAGGGATTCGACCCCAACAAGGTGGAAAGCTACATCATCTTCGAACTGATGCAGGACAAATACATGCAACAGAGCGTGGAACTGGCACGACTCATACAGCAACAATACGTAAATCACGCTGGCCGAAACAACAAGGGCGTGCACCAAGCCGGCTTTCTGGTCCTGCGAAAGACATCGATGCCCGCCGTCCTGACCGAACTGGGATTTATCTCCACACCCGAGGAGGAACGCTACCTTAACTCCGAACAGGGCATCCGCCAGATGAGTCAAAGCCTCTACAACGGATTCGTGAACTACCGCGCGAAACATGACAAGAAAGCGCCCGCACCGCGCCTGATGGCCGACGAAGGTGGTACGGGCCGGGGGAAGGGCACCACGCCGACAGAGCCCGCACCAACGGATACCTCCGCGCGCAGAAAGGCGGACCCGCAGCCCCACACTACCGGCGGAACAGACGCCGCCGGACGGACCAAGGGAAGCACCCGCAGCGACCTGCCTACCTACAAAGTGCAGCTCTTCGTGGCCGACCGCCCACTGAAAGACGGCGACCGCCGCTTTTGCGGACTGAAAGGCGTCGGCTGCTACCGCGAAAACGGCATGTACAAGTACACCTACGGCAAGTCCACCGACTACAACGAGGCACGACGCCTGCAACGCTCCATCGCTGACAAATTCAGCAACACCTTCATCGTAGCTTTCCGCGATGACAAACGCATGGACCTGCAGGAAGCCCTGCGCATCACCCGGAGCAAATAAACATTAGCAGAAGAGGACACCCTCATCCCCCCGCCCGCCGTGGGCAAGAACCTTACTAAAACCGCAAAAAACAGACAGCCTTATGAAAATCCTTACCAAAGAAGTCAAAATCGGCCTGACAGCCATTGCCGCTGCCGTGCTGGTATTTATCGGCATCAACTTCCTGAAAGGCATCAACCTCTTTCAAGCCAGCAACACGTACTACGTGAAATTCAAGGACATCAACGGGCTGGCCGTATCCAACCCCGTCTATGCCAACGGCTACCCCGTGGGCATCGTGCGCGACATACAATACGATTACGGCAGCACCGAAAACGTCATCGTGACCATAGAGCTGGACGACGAGATGAGAGTGCCGCGCGGCACCACCGCAGAATTGGAGAGCGAACTGATGGGAGGCGTCAAGATGAACCTGCGCCTCGGTGCCAACCCGACACAATTCATCGCACAGGGAGACACGCTCGTCGGCAGCCCCCGACTCGGCGCTATGAGCCAGGTGGAAGCCGCGCTGCCCCAAGTAATGGAAATGTTGCCCAAGATTGATTCCATCCTGACCAATATCAACAGAATCACCGCCGACCCGGCATTGGCCAAGACCCTACAAAACGCAGAACAACTGACCGCAGAACTGAACGAAGCCTCTGCACGCCTCAACACCATGATGCAACGCGACATCCCCGGCACACTGAAACGACTGGACCGCACCCTGGCCAATGCTGAAAAGCTGACCGGCAATCTGGCCGCAGTAGATGTGGAGCAGACCATGGCTGAAGTAAACAACACACTTGAGAGCCTGCAAACCTTCTCGGCACAGCTGAACGACATGTCGTCCCTGCTCAACCAGAAGATGACGAGCAAGGACAACACCCTCGGCCTCTTCCTCAACGACCGCGGCGTCTACGACAACCTCAACAGCACGATGATGAGCGCCGACTCCCTGCTGACAGATTTCAAGGCACACCCCAAACGCTACATCCACTTCTCCGTGTTCGGGAAAAAGGACAATTAAGGAGCGATTTTGTAGCCTTTTTTGTCACACCGCCAGCGACGTGTAAAATGGCCGGGTAGCACTTAGGAAAAACGAAGTGCCGGATAGTTTTTCCTAAGTGCTTTGTAGTTTCAACCAAGTCCTTTGTAATTTTGCGCAAGTGCCTTGTAATTTTACCACCTGCCGGCTTACTAAAAAGGGGAAAGCCCGCATTGTGCCCGGCTTTCCCCATTGGTCTGAGACAAAGTTACGAAATATTTTCGCGAAATCCAAATCCGCCATTTTACGTTTTAACACTTTTCCGCTGGCGGGAGGATTGCGTAACAGAGCTTGCTATCACCATGATTATCAGCACCCGAGCGGCAGTACGCTGGAGGAGCTTAGTCCATGCGGTCGCGATAATCCTCGTAGCGGTACGCACGCAGGAGCTCGCGGGTGCCGTCTGTGCGGAGCAGCACGATAGAGGGGTGATGAATACCGTTGAACATATTGGTCTTGACGGTAGTATAGTGGTTCATATCCTCGAAGATGACGGTGTCACCCTCGTGCAAGGGGGCGGGAAAGCGCCAATAGCCCATAAAGTCCCCGCTCAGACAGGAATTGCCGCCGAGGCGGTAGACTGTGGCTTCGGTCTCGTGGCCACAGGCGGCTTCGTCGGCCAAAGTTTCGGCACCACGCACAGCAGGATGATACGGCATTTCGAGACAGTCGGGCATGTGGCAGGTAAAGCTGACGTTGAGGATGGCCGTCTTGATGCCGTGATTGGTGACGATGTCCACGACCTGTGCGACCAGGGGGCCGGTCTGCCAGCCAAAGGCGCTGCCGGGTTCCAGTATGACACGCAGGGCGGGATGCCTGCGGCGGAAATGCTGCAACAGGCCGATGAGGTGCTCTACGTCGTAGTCCGCACGCGTCACCAAGTGGCCGCCGCCTAAGTTGAGCCAGCGGAGGCGGTCCAGCCAAGGGCCGAACTTCGCCTCGATGTGCTCCAGCGTGTGCTCCAGGGCATAACTGCTGCTTTCGCAGTGGCAGTGGCAATGAAATCCCTCGATGCCGGCGGGCAGCGGGTCGGGCATATCGCCGGCCATCACGCCGAAGCGCGAACCCGGCGCGCAGGGATTGTAGAGCGCCGTTTCGATCTCGCTGTATTCGGGGTTGATGCGCAGACCGCAGGAGACGCCGGCCGCGATGGCCTGCGGCGAAAATTGACGGAACTGCCGGAGGGAATTGAATGTGATGTGATCCGAGCAGCGGACTATCTCGCCGAAGGTGTGCGCCTCGTAGGCGGGAGAATAGGTGTGCGCCTTTGACCCGAATTCCTCGAGGGCGAGGCGGGCTTCATAGGGCGAAGAGGCCGTGGTGTGGCTGATATACTCGCGAAAGATGGGGAAGGTCTTCCACAGCGCGTAGGCCTTGAATGCCAAGATAAACTCTACGCCGGCCCGTTCGGCGATAGAACGAATGAGGGCGAGATTGCGTCGCAGCTTCTCCTCTTCCAACAGATAATAAGGGGTTTGCATGGTGGCTGTCATGGGTATAATAAAACGGGATGGCCGGGGAGAGGAAATGTACCCTGCAACTCGTGCCATCCCGTAGTGATGTATGGGCGGTTTCCTCTGCCGCATGTGGCAGAGAATGCCGGATAGACTTATTGGGTAATGCTATTGTCTGAAGCCATTACATGATACCGCGCTCGCGCAGCACCTTCTGCCAGTTCCAGGCCGAGGTAAGTGCTTCCTCGAGCGTATGTACGGCCTTCCAACCGAGCACTTTGTTGGCTTTGTCCACGTTGCCCCACACCTTTTCGATGTCTCCCGGGCGACGGGCTACGACCTTGTAGTTCAGTTTCACGCCGGTGCACTTTTCAAACGTGTTGATCAGTTCGAATACGCTGACGCCGTTGCCGGTACCTACGTTGTAGATTTCCACGGGCTCGGTGTTCTTGCCCTCCAGGATGCGTGCCATGGCAGCCACGTGGGCCTTGGCGAGGTCGAGGACGTAGATAAAGTCGCGGATGCAGGAGCCGTCGGGCGTGTCATAGTCATCACCGAAGACGGAGAGGCACTCGCGGATGCCGATAGCGGTCTGCGTGAGGTAGGGAATGAGGTTGGCGGGAACGCCGTTGGGCATTTCGCCGATAATACCGGAGGGATGCGAGCCGATGGGGTTGAAGTAGCGCAACAGGATGGCCGAGATGGGGGCACCGCTCTTGACATAGTCCTGCACAATTTCCTCGTTGATTTGCTTTGTGTTGCCATAGGGGCTTTCTGCCTTCTTGATGGGAGCTTCCTCGGTGACGGGCAGGTTTTCGGGATCGGGCTGTCCGTAGACGGTGCAGCTGGATGAGAAAATGATACCCTTGACGTCGTACTTCGGCATAAGCTTCAGCAGGTTGATCAGGCTCAGCAGGTTGTTTTCATAGTACATCAGCGGTTTCTCGACGCTTTCTCCGACAGCTTTGGAGGCGGCAAAGTGAATAATACCCTGGATGCCGGGATATTTCTGGAAGACGCTCTCCAACTTAGGCAGGTCGCAGCAGTCCACCTCTTCGAAGGCGGGACGAATGCCGGTGATTTTTTCAATGCCATCTACGACATCGGCCTTGGAATTGCTGAGGTTGTCGATGATAACTACGTCGTAGCCTGCATTTTGCAGTTCGACGGTGGTGTGCGAACCGATGAAGCCGGTACCGCCGGTGACCAAAATTGTCTTTTTCATAAGGCTTGAGCTATTATGATTGTTATAAGGTTCCAATGGTTTTGCAAATTTAATAATTATTTCCCCTGTAGAAGTTTTTAAGTTGCCTTTTTTCAGGACTAACTTAGTATAATTGGTGCCGGGGCAGCACATTCCAATGTCCGTGCGTGAAGTCCGGGATTTCTACCGGCACACTGCCCTGCGCTGCCGACTGCCTGCTCAGCTCTGCCAGGCAGGACCATTCGGCTGCGTCGTAGACGTCGATGTCGAGTGGCAATCCATGCTTCAGGCAGTGGATGAGTCGGCAATCCATGGTATAGTTCATTTCGTTCGGGACGCCCAATTCGCGTCCCTGTTTCCACAGTAGCGAGGCTTTGTCGGTAGCATATTTGTCGGCCTCGCGCAGGGCGTCATCTCCGACGAGGGCGCGTGGGAAATCAGAGGTTTGCAGAATGGGCACGGGGTACTTTTGCAGGAAGGCGTGGGAAGCACATACGGTCTGCAGGCGACTATAGGGTCGTGGCGTAGTGACATCCAGTTGCAACAGGATGCTGATGCCGCGATGCGTATGTATCAGGGTGGAGTTGACACGTCCTAACAAATCGTCAGGTCCACAGCCTTGTGCGGTCATGGAGACGAGGTATTCCATTCTGTCGCCCCGATGGATGTCGAGCAACCAACCGATGGGGCCAATGCCGTGCGTGGGATAAGGATTGCCGCCGTGTTCGGTGCAGCTACGTTCCATCCAGAGGCGCGTGGAGTTGCTTCGGTGTCTGTCCTCGGTCAGTCCGAATATATCGCGCAGGTCGTGGATGTAAGCCCCCTCGCAGTGGGTGATTTTTCCCAGCATGCCACGACGGTGCATGGCGAGGGTAGTCAGGGCAAAGTGGTCGTAACAGCAATTCTCGGTCATGAAACAGTGGCGCCGGGTCTGCTCTGCCGTACGGATAAGCAGCCGACACTCCTCGACGGTGCGCGCCGCGGGAACCTCGACGGCGACATGCTTGCCACAGCGCATGGCTTCGACGGCCATGGTGCAGTGCGAATTCCACTCCGTGCAGATATAAATCAGATCCACGTCGTCGCAGTGGCACACCTCGTGCCATGCTTCCTTTCCGGCAAAGGCTTGTGCGGCAGGCCGACCGCTGTCCTTCAGCGCCTGTGCCGCCCGGGCCAATTTTTGCGGGTCGACGTCGACAATATATCTGATTTCAGCATCCGGAATGTAGCGATAACGTTCCAGCGTCTTCATTCCCCTTTGTCCCAAACCTATGAGGGCAATGCGCACAAGGGGGATAGGTTCGCATCTTAGCTCAAGAACTGTGGAGGAAAGCGGCATGGGTGATAATAGATAAGGTGTAGGTGTGTTTTCCAAGGTAGCGGGAGGCGCTGTCGCCTGTTCCCTCCCCGTCAAGTAGCACGGGGAAGCACGGAAAGCGGATACGGGCCACCCGAACCGGGCTGTATATCCATCTAACCGGGCTGTATATCCATCTAAACGGGCTGTATATCCATCTAAATAGGCTGTATATCCATCTAAATAGGCAGGGCGCATCATCGATGATGCACCCTGCCTATTTTTTCTATGGTTTACGGAATGGCATATAGCATTCTGTTTCGCCTGATTCCCGACTTTGCATTTATAGGCAAGGGGAAAAAGACACTGTCTGCGTGCTGCTTATTTCTTACGCGACTGTCCGTAGCGGCTCATGAACTTATCCACGCGACCGGCGGTGTCGACGAGCTTGGACTTACCAGTGTAGAAAGGATGCGAAGAGCTCGAGATTTCCAGCTTTACTACGGGATAGGTTTCGCCTTCGAACTCAACGGTGTCGTTGGTCTTACAAGTGGAACGGGAGAGGAACATATCGCCATTGCTCATGTCCTTGAAGACAACGGGGCGGTAGTTCTCGGGGTGGATTCCTTTTTTCATTTTGCTTTTGCTTTGTAGATTATTATTAATTCGGCTACACTTGGTTAGTCAAGACCTTGGCTAACGTTCGCTTGTACGAATATATTTCACGGGTTGGCTTTGCAATTTCCCCTTGCAGGGGGTTATTGCGGCTGCAAAAGTAGGCGTTTTTTTTTAGATGAGCAATTATTTTGCTGATTTTCTTACCGCTGGCGCGCAGATACCGGATAAAATCCGCTTTCTCGCCGCAGAGTGATTGACGGGGGCTGCTTAAAATCTGTATCCAAGGGTGAAGAGGGCGGCATGGCGGTTCAGGTCCACCTTAGCAGCACCCAGGCGATTGGTGACGTTGTCTACGTCGGGCACGTGGAACGTGTAGAGATCGCCCTGTTGCTCCTTGTATTGATAAGCGAAGTCTGCGTAGAGATGCTTGCCGCGATAGCCCAAGCCACAGGTGTAGCGGTTCACCTTACCCAGGTTGACGTAGTCCGTATTGTTGCTGTAGTAGTACGAAGGGCTGTCTGTGAAGAGATTGAGGAAAGCATCGTTGGTCATAGGTGCCGACTGGTAGTTGTAACCGGCCCGCAGGTAGAATTTGTTGGTCAGACGCGCTTCCGCACCTACGCGGAAGGTGTGAACACCCTTGAGGTAGTGACTTGCTTCGTTGTTGAGCGCTTTATCATTGTCTACTGACCACCAGTCGCTGTAGCCACCCCATTCGTCGTAACCGCCGTAGCTGACCTTGCAAGTGCCGTAATTGCTGTACTCATATTCGGCATCGAGGGCCAGGAAGTTGCCCAGGGTGGTAGCCATGCTCACGTTGACCTTCCACGGTGTGCGGATATTGTATTCGTAGCCGCTCACCGGGACGGTGTACTCGCTGAAATTCACGATCTGTCCGTTGGACAATTCCTGCTGGAAAGGCGAATTCATGTACAAGTAAGCGCCTGTCGTCAGATTATAGAACGTTGGTGTGCTAAAGGACAAGCCGATACGGAAAGGTGACTCCTCGATGGGTCGTAGGATGAGGCCCATTTTGAAATCGATACCCGTTCCGGTGATTTCCTCCTCGTTGAGTGTGTAGTATTCATGGTGCTGTCCGTATTCATCGGGCAGGAATTCGGCATAGTCTGTGTAGGAGTGGTAATTCACGTTCTTGACACCCAGTGTAATTCCGGCGTAGATTTGGTCGTTCCATCCCATAGACACGTTGAAGTCATAGTCCTGTATGCCGCCCCATTGTACGCGTTGGTAGTTATAGTAGTCGGCTTCGCAGGGCAGATAGTCGACCACGTTGCCCCTTTCGTCGTAGGAGGGCAGGATCATTTGTGTCTGGTAGCCGGCATAGGCCAGATTGGTGGTCAGGTCTGCGTCGGCGCGCTCGCTCAGGTCGAGCCAGCGGTTGCCCACCCAGCACAAGTCCATCATTTGCAGGCTTTGGGACAAACCATCTGTGCCGAAGCCATTCACGCCGATATAGTTTTTGAAATTACGGCTCTTGTGATAGTTGAATGCAAAGTTTATACGGCTGCTCTGGTCTATCTTCGCGCTATATACAAAGCCCATCTGGTCAAACGAAGCCCTTGTCTTGTTGATGTCGTAGAATTCGGCCGCATCGGGCTGGGTGTTAAATCCGGCGCTGAGGGAGATCTCGCCTTTCCGGAACATGCCGATGCCTGCCGGGTTGGTACCGATGGTGGATATATCGGCACCGAGGGCGCTCATGGCGCCGCCCATGCCCACGAAGCGGGCAGTTCCGTTGAGGTCACTGCTTGAGAAAGCCTCCATCTTGTAAATATCCTGCGCCGTAAGCGGCAGGCAGAGTGTCAGTAGTCCTATGACCAATACAGATTTCCGGGATTTCATATCGCTGTCCTTGTTTTTTTGTGTGAAATATGGCCTGCCTGTGGCGTACGGCAAGCAGGCTCTATAATATTATATAGGTATGGTGCGCCCCGAGGGGGGATGTGCTTATCTGCGTCCGCCGCGGCTGCCACCGCCTCCGCCGAAGCTGCGGCCACTGCTATGTCCGCCAGTGCTGAAAGAACCGCCTGAGCGCGAGGGTGTGCTACTTACGCGGGAGCTGTTGCCCGTGGTGCGCGAGCTGTTGCCCATGGTGCGCGAGCTATTGCCCATGGTGCGAGAGCTGTTGCCCGTGGTGCGGGAGCTGTTGCCCGTGGTATTCAGCGTACGGTCGGAGCGGCTGCTGTTGGTATTGCCGAAGCTGCGTCCGCTGCGCGAGGTGTTGCTATTGCCCGTGGTGCGCGAGGGCCGGTAGTCGCTGTTGCCATAATTGCGCGAGGGTCGGTAGGTATTTCCCCGGCTACCGCCTACACCGGATGTGCCGGGCCGGTAACCGCGGTTGCTGCCGGTTGTACCTGCGATGTGGGTATTGTTGCGGTCGTAGCGTCCCACGTAGCCTCCGCGCGGTCCGATGTTGCCGGCATAGTAGTTCGGGTGATGTCCGTGGCCGGGTTCCCACCATCCGGGTCCCCATCCGTGGTGATGGTGATGCCAGGGGTCACACCAAGCCCATCCCGGGCCCCAGTAGCTGCCCCAATAGGGAGACCATCCCCAACCGTAGTGCCAGCCATAGCCCCAGCCGTAGTTCCAGCCGTACCAGCCATAGTTCCAGCTGTACCAGCCCCAGGGACTATACCAAGGATCGTAGAACCAAGGGTCGAGCCAGACGTCCACCACGTCGGCATAGTAGGGACTGCTCACGACGTAGCCGGCATGCGGTGCGTGGAAGCGCACCAGACGTGCGGTGCAGTCGCCGTTGGCATAGTCTTCCGGTTCGGTCCAGTTGCTGTCGGTCGCCGTGGAGTCGTTGTCGAGGTTGTCGTTCCGGTATCTGCGGTTGTACTCGTCCACGTCTCGGTCGCCGTTCTCCCGTCCGTCGGCCCAGTTGTCGTAGTCGTTGGGGTTGTCATAGGGAGTAATCGGCGTATAGGTGGACTCGTTGGGTACGTATTCCTCGGCGGGTTGCGTATTCTGCTTCTTTTTCGACGGTACGAAGTACACATCATCATCTTGAGCATAGCCGGCAATCACCAGGCTGCCCATCAGCATCATCATTAATAGCTTCTTCATATCGTTTTCAGTTAAAAGGGTTGTACGAATGTCTGTACACGCGCTACGTTTTGGCCTTTGCTTGTGCGCAGCCACGATGTAGTTGGCTACAAATGTACGAAAAACCTCTCATTCTCCGGTTTTTGTCCGGTTATGAATTGTATAGAATGCCGAAAATTCAGATTATTTAAGAGGGAAAGGCGGATTAGTTGCGAAAGCCGCAAGTCGCAAATTGCCGTTCAGGCGTCCATCGGGCGTCACGGGGCCTGCTGCCATTCGCTCATCGTATGCGGAGTCGCTCGCCGACGGCAGCGCGGTGTTCGGGCGGCAGGTCGTTGGTCTTGTAGAGTGTTTCGAGTCGCATGCCGTAGGTTTGGGCGATGGTGTACATGGACTCGCCGGCCTTCACGGTGTGGTATTTTCGCTTGTAGCTCTTGTCCGCGCGTTTTTGTTTCTTTTCCAGGTAGACGATGTCGCCGGCCTGTAGCGTATAGTACTTGTCCACTTCGTTGTAGCGCCGCAACTTTCGTTCGCTCACGCCCATGGCGCGGCCTATCGAGGCGAACGTGTCGCCGGCCTTGGCCACTACGTAATAATTCTTGTTGTTGTAGCGGATGTCATAGGCGGCCGCGGGATTGACCACCTCCTCGGCACTGCCTCTGCCGCGGTGGCGGTGCGTCTTTTCCTCCCGGTCGTATTGCGCCAGTCCGTACCTTTCGATGATTTCTATCAGGGACTGTGCATAGCGGGGGTTGGTGGCATATCCCGCCCGCTTCAATCCGTGTGCCCATCCCTTGTAGTCGGTGCGGCTCAGGGTAAAGAGGGCGGCGTATCGCCTGCCGTTTTTCAGGAAAAGGGAATGATCCTCATAGGATTCGGCAGGCGATTTATACACGCGGAAGCGGTCGTCGGGCCTGTCGTCGCTACAGAGGATATAAGGTCCTGTCCAGCCCATTCCCACCTTGATGCCGAAATGGTTGTTGGCCTTTTGCGCCAGCATGCTCTTGCCTGCGCCGCTTTCCAGCAGGGCCTGTGCCAGTGTGATGCTTGCCGGGATGCCGTGGCGCTTCATTTGGTCGATGGCGCGGTCCTTGTACTGACGGATATAGGCTTCGTAGGCACTGTTTTGTGCCTGTGCCGTCAGCGCAAAGAGCAGGACAGCCAGCCAGCCCAAGATGCGCGCTCCGCCCCGCGGTCGGCGGTTGTTTTCGGTGGGGATATGTCGGTCGTAGTATGCCTGCATCGGTTGTGGTTGTGGGGAATATGTGTAGTCGGGATGGGGTTGGTGGGTATGTTACTCGTTGGCGGCGGCGCGCTGCACCTTTCTGAAGAGGTCCGAGGCAAAGATAAAGCTGTTCAGCCGCTCGTTTTGTGAAGTGGCGACCTCCTCCTTGGTGCCTTCCCACTCCTTGTGTCCCTCGTAGATATAGAGGATGTGCTCGCCGATGCCCATCACGGAGTTCATGTCGTGCGTATTGATGATGGTAGTCATGTTGTACTCGTGCGTGATGCTGTGTATCAGTTCGTCGATGACCAGCGAGGTTTTCGGGTCCAGTCCGGAGTTGGGCTCGTCGCAGAAGAGGTACCTCGGATTGAGCACGATGGCGCGTGCGATGGCCACACGCTTTTGCATACCGCCCGATATTTCGCCCGGAAACTTGGCCGCGGCGTCCAGCAGGTTCACGCGGTCCAGACAGAACTCAGCCCGGCGCTTGCGCTCGGCATAGCTGTCGGGCGAGAACATGTCGAGGGGGAACATTACATTCTCGAGCACGCTGAGCGAGTCGAACAGGGCGGCGCTTTGGAATATCATACCCATTTCCCGGCGCAGCAGCGTGCGTTCCTTCTTCCTCATCGTGACAAAGCTGCGGCCGTCGTAGAGCACGTCGCCGGCAGTCGGTTCAAACAGCCCCACGATGCACTTCATCAGCACCGTCTTGCCCGAACCGCTCTGTCCGATGATGAGGTTCGTCTTCCCGCTCTCAAACGTAGTGCTGATATCCTTGAGCACCTCCTTGTCGGGAAAGGATTTATACAGGTCTTTGATTTCTATCATGATAGCATTTGCGTGAGGAAAAGATCTGAGAATAAAATCAGGATACTGCTCGTTACGACAGCGTCGGTACTGGCCTTGCCCACCTCGGTGGAGCCTCCGTCGACGGTATAGCCGTAGAAGGCCGGCACACTGGATATGATAAAGGCGAAGAAGAGGCTTTTGATAGCCCCCATCCAGAAGAACCATTGGTTGAAGTCGTGCTGCATGCCCGCCGTCAGGTCGGTGGGCGTGATGATGTGGCCCACATAGGCTGTGGCATAGGCCCCGACGATGCCGCTCACCGTACTGAACACCACCAAAAGCGGCACCATGGTCACCATGCCCAGCACCTTCGGCAGTATCAGGTACGAAGCGGAATTGACACCCATGATTTCCAGCGCATCAATCTGCTGCGTCGTGCGCATGGTACCTATCTCGGAGGCGATGTTCGAGCCTACCTTTCCGGCCAAAATCAGACACATGATGGAGGAACTGAACTCCAGGAGCATAATCTCGCGGGTCACGTAGCCCGAAACCCAATGGGGCATCCAGGCGCTCTGCACATTCAGTTTGATCTGGATGCAGATAACGGCGCCGATGAAGAAGGAAATCAGCAGCACGATGCCGATGGAGTCGACACCCAGCTGTGCCATCTCACGCACATACTGTCTGAAGAACATCCGCATCCGTTCCGGTCGCGAGAAAGTCCTCCCCATGAGTTGCAAGTAACGTCCTAATGACGTAAGCCAATTGATGATGAGCATAATGGTACGCGCTATTGTTTTCAGAGTCAACGGCCCGCGAAGGTCTATCCCTTTCATTTATCCCGAGCCGCTGCCTAAGTTATGCAAAGTTACGAATTTCCGCCAAGCTTCCACCCAAAACGATTACTTTCTCCCCGGCTTGCAGTAAAAAAGTGGCAAAGAAAAGGCTAAAACGGCAACACCGGCCCCCGTCGGCGCCATGCGCGCAGCCCGCCCAAGCACCTGCCAACGGCCTGTCTGCCCGAAGCGGAGAAGTCCCCTGCCCCACCGTCCTCGGGAAGAGCCTCCGGACTGCGCCCCACGGGCAGACACGCCCGCCCGGATCGGTCAAGGCCCAACCCCTTTTAGCACAAAGGTGAAAATGTATGGAAATTCGCGCACCGAAGTGCACAGGCAGATTTAACGCTTATAACTTTTGGAAACATTTTTGCGCCGGACGGACGCCGCCGGAAAGGACCTGTTTCCCACCAAACCGCCGCCGGAAAAAATTAACCGGCACTTGCGTAAAACTACAAAGCACTTAGTTTCGACCCAACCGCCGCTAATTTCTCCGCCACAAAGCCGCGGGGTGACGCCGGCCGACAAAAAAAGAGGAGAAAACCGCCGGCGGACGGGCTTTCTCCTACTTCTGCTATGCAAATATACGAATATTTTTACGGAAATCCAAACGGGATTTTTCCGCTTTAACACTATGAAGTACCGGTTTTGCTTGTGATTTTCGCAAGTAACGGCCGGGCTTTCCTGAAAAAAGTCTGAAATGTGAAAATCCGCCTTGATTTTGTTTCCTTTGTCGGGGGAAATAACGAACTTTGCATAAAACAGGCTGCGGCTCGGGATAAACGAGGTAAACCCTCACGGATTTCCCTCGTATTCTCCACTCACCTTGCACTGTCTTTGCAAACACAGGCTGCGGTTCGGCAAACCCAAGAAAGAGGGAAGCCACGCCGACCTACCCTACCTATAATATTAATATTAAAAACAAGCGAACGATGAAACGAATCTTACTCTCCACCATCATGGTCGTGCTGAGCATCGTCTCGGCCAAAGCATTGGGATACGACGAAGCCCGAGTCAGGGCATGGTTCCTCACGGACAAAATGGCCTACGAACTGAATCTGACCGCCGATCAATACGACTGGACCTATCAGGTCAACATGGAGTACTTCCTCAGCGTGAACAGACCGGCAGATTGCTACGGTTACTACTGGCAATACCGCGATATGGATATGCGCTATATCCTCCGCGACTGGCAATACCGCCTCTATGCCTCCATAGACTACTTCTACCGCCCGCTGCAATGGGTACGCTCCGCCTGGTACTACCCCGTATGCGACTACTACCGCTATGGCTATTACTACTTCGACCGCCCCACGGTCTACGTCACCTACCACGGAGGCAACTGGCGCCACCGCGGACGCCACGATGCCAGCCCCTACTGCCACAAAAAGAAACACAAAGGACCGGGCATGCGCGACCGCTATGACGCAGGACACAAAGGGGGAAACCCGGGCTACCGCCCCGAAGCCGGAGGAGGACGGCACGAAGCCTACAACGGACGCTATGACAACGACCGCCGCGGCAATAGCGGACCGGGACGCGACAACCGAAACGAAAATGCCGGCAAGGGAAACAACCGCGGCAACGGCAATGCCCACCACGGCAATGCCTCCAACGGCGGCAACCGACGCGGCAACGACAATGCCAACCGCGGCAACACCTCCAACGGCGGCAACACCTCCAACGGCGGCAACCGGCGCGGCAACGACAATGCCAACCGCGGCAATGCCTCCAACGGCGGCAAACGTGACAACAACAGTGGACGCGGCGGCAGCGTAAGTTCGTCGAGGAATGATAGAAACACGCGGACCTCGCGCACGGACAACCGTAGCGGCAACACAAGCGGCGGACGCAACGAGAGCGGCGGACGCTCCTTCGGACGATAACGGCAATCCCCCCAAACAACCAAAAACAACGACACACATGCCCACTATCACCGACTTTCCCTTGGTCCTGTTCGACCTGGATGGAGTCTTAGTAGACACCGAGTCCGGCTACTCCGCCTTCTGGAGCGAGATAGGCCGCGACTACTTCCCCGAAAATGCAACGTTTGCCCAATCCATCAAGGGACACACACTGACGAATATTCTACAGACGTACTTCCACGACCGACAAGACCTCGGCACCAAGGTGGTAGAGCGACTGCAAGCCTTCGAAGCCGGCATGGCCTTCCCCCTCATCCCCGGCGCATTGGACTTCGTGGCACGCCTCCGGGCCAAGGGCGTCAAGACCGCCGTAGTCACCAGTTCCAACCGCGAGAAGATGGCCTGCCTGTACCGCGCCATACCGGACTTCGGCACACACTTTGACCATATCTTCACCGCCGAGGACGCCGGCCGCTCCAAACCGGCCCCCGACTGCTACCTCAACGCCGCCGCCCACTTTGGCCTGCCGGCCTCGCAGTGCGCCGTCTTCGAGGACTCCGCCAGCGGACTACAGGCCGCCCGCTCCTCCGGCGCCCGGGTCTACGGCGTAGCCACCTCGCTACCCGTCGAGGAGCTCCGCAAACTTTGCGATGAAGTGGTCCTCCATTACGAGGACATCCACTGATACCGCAGCCACCGCCCACAAGGACGATGGCTGCTTTTTTGTCCGCGCAAGCCCCTTTTTAGCGGCTAAAACTACACAAATCCGCAAGAAGTGTGCTTAAAATATAGCCACCTATTTCCCATTCATGAAAAATTATGTACCTTTGCAAAAATTTTGCGTTGCAACCGGCAAGGAGGGAAGCCGCACGGCCACGTTTCAGCCAGACACACCGGCCTCACGTTTTCCCGTACTACCTGCCAAGAAATTCGCATCCCTCCGTGGATTTTTCTTGCGCCCACCCTTGCCCGACACGCATTTCTTGAAAATCTGAATATATGGGACTTTTACAAGAAAAATTAGCCAAGTACACCCTGCCCCAGGAATATATGGCAAAGGGCGTCTACCCTTACTTCCGCGAGATCGAGGGTAAGCAGGGAACAGAAGTGGAAATGGGCGGCCATCATGTGCTCATGTTTGGTTCGAACGCCTATACCGGCCTGCCCGGCGACGAGCGCGTCATCGAGGCCGGCGTCCGTGCGATGCGGAAATACGGCTCCGGATGCGCCGGTTCACGCTTCCTCAACGGCACACTGGACCTGCACGTCCAACTGGAAAAGGAATTGGCAGCCTTTGTCGGCAAGGACGAGGCCCTCTGCTTCTCCACCGGATTTACGGTCAACTCCGGCGTCATCCCCGCCCTCACCGGACGTCAGGACTACATCATCTGCGATGACCGCGACCACGCCTCAATCGTGGACGGCCGCCGTCTGTCCATGTCCACCTGCATGAAGTACAAGCACAACGACATGGAGGACCTGGAAAATCAGCTCAAGAAGTGTAACCCCGAGTCCATCAAGCTGATCGTGGTGGATGGCGTCTTCTCGATGGAGGGCGACCTGCCCGACCTGCCCAAGATTATCGAGCTGAAGCACAAGTACAACGCCACCGTCATGGTGGACGAAGCCCACGGTATCGGCGTGTTCGGCCGACAGGGACGCGGTGTGTGCGACCATTTCGGCCTGACCCACGAAGTCGACCTGATCATGGGCACGTTCAGCAAGTCGCTGGCCTCCATCGGCGGCTTCATCGCTGCGGATTCCTCTATCATCAACTGGTTGCGCCATACGGCCAGAACCTACATCTTCAGCGCCTCGAACACACCGGCCGCCACGGCATCGGCGCTCGAAGCCCTGCACATCCTGCAGGAGGAGCCCGAACGCATCGAAGCCCTGTGGGACGTGACACGCTACGCCCTGCGCCGCTTCCGTGAAGCCGGCTTTGAAATCGGCGAGACCGAGTCGCCCATCATCCCCCTCTACGTGCGCGACCCCGAAAAGACTTTCGTGGCCACGGCACGCGCTTTCGACGAGGGCGTCTTCATCAACCCCGTCATCCCGCCCGCCTGCGCACCTCAGGACACCCTGGTCCGCGTGGCGCTGATGGCCACCCACACCCACGAACAGGTGGACCGCGCCGTCACTGCCCTGCTGAAAGTATTCCGCGAACTGGAAATTATCAAATAAGGCGACACCGCCTGCCACAACATAACCGAGGAAAAGCCCACGCCGGCCCTTTCCTCGGTTTTTTATTGTTGTCCGCTAAAGTCTTTTAGCGTCAAAGAAATAGATGGCTATGGAGCTCCCGTTTCGGGCGTCCCTGCAGGAAACCCCGACCCCTCTCCTAAAGGGGAGGGGGAAGAAAAAAACCGGGATAAACCCCTTGCGCTGTGCCAGCAGGAAAGACAAATTACTATGTTTGCAACGAGAAGCCGCTCACTATGGCTAAAACAGACGTAAGTGAATGTCTCAACGGGGGCTGTCTGCCCCCTTGG
>SFCP01000039.1 GCA_004558535.1 Bacteroidales bacterium
TAGATGTATCCTCGTTCACCGTCTATGGTGTGAGGCCCGAAACCTACGTGTGGCGCGAAGGTCTGTCGTCGTGGGAGCGCGCCGGCTCCTTGCCCGAACTGAGTGGCTTGTGGAGCAGTGCACCGCAGCCCTATGCGCCACAGCCTTATGCACCACAGCCCTATGCACCGCAGCCGCCTGTGCACCGCGTGGTTGCGTCGGCGGAGGAGATAGTGGAGCGTCCCGCAAACCGTAACGTCCTGCTGATTATAGCCATGGTCATCACCACCATACCTTGGTATATGATAGGCTTGTGCCTCACAATCCCGTTGGGCGTGCTGAGCATCGTCTTTGGCAATCACGTGCGCAATGCCATTGATGCCGGCCGTACGGATTACTGCAGGGCATACGCCAAGTTGGCCCGTGCCTTTTCCATCGTGGTCATCATATTCTTCATTATATGCCTGGTGCTCGACGGCATCTTGCTGACAGTCGCGATTTTCAATTAGTCACTCGCCCCTGTGGTGTGACGTCATAGTCCGTCAGGGCATAAGAAACCCGGCACTTCCCCCGCATTTTCTCGCAAGTACGGGAGAAGTGCCGGGTGTTTGCATAGAGACGTCACTGATGCCCGGCTGTTATAATCTCCATGCTTTACATTTGGTTTTAACCTATTCTAAAGTCATATAACACTAATAATTGTTGTAAGCCTTGATAAGATGATTATCATGGATTTGCATAAATTGGGACGCCCCAAAATTTAGCGGACAGCAATGGTTTGATTTATAGAAAAACCACAAAGCCTGCGCTGAGTGCCGGAGGGTTGCAGGTTTATGGCCTGTTCCTCCACGGTCATCGAGCGTAGGCTTTGTGGTTTTCGGTAGGTAGGGGATTTCTTGCGCTTAGATGTAGTAATCCACGACGACCCGGCTTTCACGGACGGCGTGGCAGTGCTCCGAAATGGCTTGGTGGGCGGGATGTTGCCGGTAGCGCTTCAGGGCTTCGGCATCTTCGACCACCAGGGTGAGCACGGCGTCGTAAGCCATAGGGCTGTCACTGTGATTGACGCCAACTTCCAAACTTATAATTTCGGGTACCTGGCCCACGAGGGCTTCCAGGTGTTCTTTCATCCAAAGCGCGTGCTCGCGAACTTCCATTCCGTCGGCGCCATCGATGAATTTCCACATGACAACGTGCTTTAACATAGTCTTTTTTTCAGTTTTAGGGTGAACGATTCGGTTTCCGGTGGCGAGGGATGGCTCTGTGGGAGTGTGCCATCGCGCCTGCTGCAAACTTACAAACTTTTTTCCAATCCCGAACGCTTTGAGCGGTTATAACTGCGGTAGTCGTCCAATTCGATTTCCACGCCCGGCTCTTCCAGCACTCCCTCGGCGGGCAATTCGAAGAGCAGGTATTTTATGCTGAGTCCCCGTGCCAGCCATTGGGATTCGTAGTAGGTCTGAATGCTCAGCACGCGTCGGGTGTCTTCGTCGGCTTCGGGCGCCAATTGGTGGTAGAGGTCCTGCGTGCAGACGCGGATGGGCAGGTGGTTGTGCTCGGCCATCAGCCGTGTGTAGGTGAAGAGGAAGTTGGAGTCCGTCTTCAGGTGAATGCGTCCGCCGTCGCGGAGGAATTGCCGGTATCGTGCCAGAAAATAAGTGGAGGTCAGGCGCTTTGTGGCTTTCTTCATTTGCGGATCGCTGAACGTCAGCCACAGCTCGCTCACTTCGCCGGGGGCAAAGAAGCGGTCGATGAGTTCGATTTGGGTGCGCAGGAAGGCCACGTTGGTCATGCCAGCTTGCAGCGACTCGGTGGCTCCGTGCCACATACGTGCTCCCTTGATATCCACGCCGATGAAGTTCTTTTCCGGAAAGAGCCGTCCGAGTCCCACGGTGTATTCGCCGCGTCCGCAGCCCAGTTCCAGGACGATGGGGTGGTCGTTGTGAAAGAAATCCTCGTGCCATCGGCCGCGCAGGGACAGCACTTTGGCGGCCCCGGCGGCTACGTCCTCGGCGGTAGCTTGGACTGCTGCAAACGGGGCTTCCAGCACGTGGGGATAGGAAGCCATGTCGGCAAATTTGGAAAGCTTATTCTTGCTCATCTCCCAGCAATTTTTTTACGTTGTTGCTGACTCCGGCCAGCCGCTTCCTGCAGTAGTTCAACAGGAAGTCGGCCCGTTTCAACCGTTCGCCCAGCGTGTCTATGTCTTGGCCTTCAGCCTCCAGTCCCTGTACGATTTCGTCCAGTTCCTGCATGGCTTTGGCGTAGGTAAGTTTCTCTTCTTTCATGGTGTGTGCTGTGGAGTAATTTTTTCGGGGATGTTTTCGCAGCTTCAGGTATGGGAAGGCCTGTTGCCGGAGGCCTTTCCGGTGTGGTGTTCCGTAGCTGTGACGGTGCTTTTGGCCTGTCCGTCGTGCAGGATGGTCACGATTTTGTCGCCCGGACGGAGTTGCGCCGCACTTCTCACCACCTGTCCGCCCACCATGGTCAGCGAGAATCCCATCCTCAGGCTTCTCACGGGTGAAGCCAGGGCCAGTTTCTCCTCGATGTGGCGGTGGCGTTCACTTTCCTGGTTCAGGGTGCGCCGGGTGGCTGCCGGAATGCGTTTGTTCAGGAATTGCAGCAGTTGCCATTGGCTGTTGACGAGGTGGCGGGCCTGCCGGTGTATTCTTTCGGCTTTGTCGTCGAGCGCCAGTGCCTGTCGTCGGCACTGTTCCGGCGCAGTGCGTCGGATTTGCCGGCTTAGGTGGCTGAGCGTAAACTTCGCATATTCCAGCGAGCGGTTGGCCGCTTGTCGGATTTGCCGGTCCAGATGGGCCAGGGTGAGGCTGGCGTGGTCCAAGGTCCTGTGTGCTGCGTTTTGCAGTCGCATGGTGTAGTCCTCGACAAGTTCCATTTCGGCGTGGGCGCCATCCACCAGAAATGCAGCCACGGCCGTGGGCGTCTTGAAGCGTCGGTTGGCCACCAGGTCCAGGACGGTTTCGTCGCGGTCGTGCCCTATGCCGGTGAATACGGGCAGCGGGAATTGCGCCACCGCCGCTGCGAGCAAATAGGTGTCGAAGCAGTTCAGGTCGCTCACGGCTCCGCCGCCGCGCAGCAGGGCTACGACGTCCCATTTCTCACTTTCGCGCATCACCTCCTCGAGTGCGGCCAGCAGGCTCTGCTCCGCGTCGGCCCCCTGCATCAGTGCGGGAAACAGGCGGGTCCGGAATGCGTATGGTGCGGCTTCGAGCTGGCGCATGAAGTCGCCGTAGCCTGCTGCGCCGGCGCTGCTGATGATGGCGATGCGCAGGCAGGGCCGCGGCAGGGGCAGTTCGCGGTTCATGTCTACGACCCCCTCGTCGGTCAGTCGCTTCAGGATTTCGCGTCGGCGCCGCTGTATGTCGCCCAGGGTGTAACTGGCGTCAATGTCCAGGACATTGTAGCGCAGTCCATAGACTTCGTGGAAGAGCACCTTGACTTGCACCAGTACCTTGATGCCGGCTATGAGCGGGCTTCCCGTCTCGCGCTCGAAGCGTTCGGCCAGGGTGGCGTAGTTGTTGCGCCAGATGACTGCGCCGGCCTGTGCGCGCAGTCCGTAGCCCGTTTCCTCCTTTTCCACCAGCCCGAGGTAGCAGTGTCCTTTACCGCTGAGTCGCACCTCGCTCAGTTCCGCTTTCACCCAGTAGCTCTCCGGGAGGTCCAGGGCAAGGACCTCGCGCACATAGCTGTTGAGTTCGTAGAGGGTGATAGGTTGCTGGGCAGTCACGGCGGCGGCTCTGTATTATTTCATGTCTTTCAGCAGTTCGTAGGCACGCCACATATTGGGAATGCCGTGGCCGAAGATGTTGTCGGGATAGTCTGCGCGGTCGCCCGCGTTGCAGACGGCTTGGATGATGTCGGTGGGGCGCAGGTTGGGGTAGGCTTGCCACAGGCAGGTGACCGCTCCGGCCAGGATGGGGCAGGAGAAGCTGGTGCCATTTACGCGGTAGAGAGAGCCGTCGGGCCCTACTGTGGCGCAGGCCCGGCCCATGGCCATGACGTCCGGCTTGATGCGTCCGTCCGCACTGTTGCCTATTGACGAGAAATTGGTATTTACGCTGTCGCTTCTGACGGCTCCGACGGCCAGAATGTCGGTGGCGTCGGCCGGAAATCCGATTTTCTTCCATTCTTCATCGCCGCTGTTGCCTGCGCTGTTCAGTACGAGCAGTCCGCGGCTGGCTGCCAGCGATGCCGACCGGCTGTTGATGGCCGTCCGTCCGTCCAGTTCGCGGTAGGTGTGGCTGTTCATGTCGTTGTCGAAGCGGTAATAGCCCAGCGAGGTGCTGATGACGTCCACGCCGAGGCTGTCTGCGTATTCCACGGCAGCACACCAGTTGTCCTCCTCGACCATCTGTTCGCTGTTGCCGTCCTCGCTTTGCAGCAGGTAAAAGGAGGCCTCGGGCGCGGTGCCCACCAGGGCGCCCGGCTGGTTGGCTGCGATGCACGAAAGTACCATGGTGCCGTGGCTTTCAGGTTCGATGTAGACGCTAAATCCCGGGTGCACGAAGTTGCGGGTGCCCAGGATGCGGCAGTTCTTGAAACAGGGCAGCAGATCCACGTTGTGGAAGCCGCCATCGATGACAGCGATGGTCATTCCCTCGCCGTGAAATCCCGCGTTGTGCATTTCGGGCACGCCCAACATGTAGACCTGTTCCTCTGCGTAGCCGTAGTGGTTGGTCAGGCCGTCGGTGATGGTGTCGGTCACCTCTTCGCGGCGCAGCTCCTCGGCGTTTTGCAGGATGGCCTCGTCGTTGGGGTGGAATGCAGCGATGGTGTAGGCACCATCGGCGTCGCCGGTGTTGATCTCAAGTGGGCTGCGCCACACGCATTTCACCTCCGTCACAAACGCCAGTGCTTCCAGTTCCGCGGCGCGGGCGCTGTCGGCCACTTCCACCACGGCGGTGTTGTTCCATTTGCTCACGTTGTGTACGCGGAAGCCTTTTTCCTGCAGGCTGCTCAGGTAGGCGGGTGTCACCGGCAGGTCATACCAGTCCACTTTCAGCTTCAACCGCTTGCGGCGCTCCAGCGCCTTGGGCGAGAGGAACTCTTCGGGGCGCTTCAGCGAGTAGATATTGTTTTTCTTATCCTTGAACGTGACGCGAAATCGGTAGCTGGGTTCAAACCGGAGCTTCATGGGGCTTTCGCCGGCTTCGGATTCTTCGTAGTCGCAGATGATGATGGAGGCTTTTCCGACCTCGTCGTCTATCGGAGAGCCGGAGGACACGTCGGGGTCCTGTGCCTGCATGGTGACAGGGGTGAGCAGCAGGGCCAGAAGGGGGAACAGAAACTTTTTCATGTCGTTTTTGATTGCTTGGGTAAGGCGTCCGGGGACGGTCCGCCGGTAGGGTGATTATTGGGTTGGTTATAGTCGTAGGTGTAGGACACCGGTCGTCGGGTGCGGGCGCGGGCACTTGCAGTCGTGCCCCCGATTTATATAAAGAGTGTGCAGGCGGGCAAAACCTATCACCTGCGGTGGAGAAATTTTGCGCCGGACGCCATTTGCTGTCCGGCCGGCAGTTATTCGCGGACCTTTTCCAGGATGGCTCCTAATCCGCGCTGCGAAGCGATGATGGCTCCTCCCACCAGGCGGCGTCCCTCGTAGAAGACGGCGCTTTGGCCCGGTGTCACGGCGCTGACGCTCTCCTGCGTGCTCACCAGCAGGCGGCCGTCGTCCAGGGCTTGTACCGTGGCGCGGACCGGCCGGCTGTGGTAGCGCACCCGTACGGAGAGGTTGCTGTTGGTGAAAAATTCCTCGGCACAGACCACCTCCGGCGCTTCCACTAAGAAGTGGCGGCACTGCAGGTCTGCCTCGCTGCCCAGGACGACGGTGTTCTTGGCCGCATTCAGCCGCAGCACGTAGGCCGGTTGCCCTAAGGCGATGCCCAGCCCCTTGCGCTGCCCTACGGTGTAGAAGGGCACGCCGCGGTGTACGCCCAGGCGCTTGCCGCCGGTGTCGACGAACCATCCGCCCTGCACCCGCTCGGCCAAGTCCGGGTCATAGCTGCACAGGAAGTCGCGGTAGTCACCCTCGACGAAGCACACCTCCATCGATTCGCCCTGCCGGGCACAGAGGGGGAAGCCCTTGCTGCGCAGGTAGTCGCGCACGGCGGGCTTTTCCATCCTGCCCAGGGGGAAGAGGCAGCGGCGCAGTACCGGCTGCGGCACGCGCCACAGGAAGTAGGACTGATCCTTGCGCACGTCGTCGCCCATCAGCAGGTAGGTATGGCCGTCCCGCTCCTCTGTGCGGACGTAGTGGCCCGTGGCCATCCGTTCGCAGCCCAGCCGGTCGGCAGTTTCCTGCATCAGGCGGAACTTGAAGAGCCGGTTGCACAGGACGCAGGGGTTGGGCGTGCGGCCCTGCACGTACTCATCGACGAAGTAGCGCGCCACTGTGTCGTGAAACTCGCTGCGCACGTCGACCACGTGGTGCACTATGCCCAGCCTCTCTGCCAGCGCACGGGCTTTCAGTACGAAGTCCGGCTCGGCGTCGATGCTCACCCGCCCGTGGGGACAGGGCGGCAGGGCAGGCTGTGCCCCGTCGGTAGCCGTCTCCTGCACGGCGTGGGCGAATTGGCGCGGCAGGTCCCATACGCGCATCGTCATGCCTACCACTTCGTAGCCCGCATCCAGCAGTTGCAGGCACACGGCGGAACTGTCGATACCGCCCGACATGGCAACTAATATTTTCTGCGGCTTGTCCATGGTGCGCTTTAATCCTGCAAATGTATGGATTTTCCCCGACATTTCGTGCCGGAGGGGCTGAGAAACTGCACATCCACGGGGGAAAAGCCGGCGGAGTGCGGGGGTGGAGACCGTGGCGGCGGGCCGTATGCCGCCGGAGGCTCCGCCTGCGCTCCCGGCTTGCGGCGGTGGGTGTCGTGGCGGCGGGCCGTATGCTGCCGGAGGCCCCGCCTGCGCTCTCGGCTTGCGGCGGTGGGTGTTGTGGCGGCGGGCCGTATGCTGCCGGAGGCTCCGCCTGCGCTCCCGGCTTCTGGCGGGGTTGTCATGGCGGCTCCGACCATTAACATCTTTAACTTTTTGAAAGATTTTCTGTGCCGGAAAAACCTCGCAAATCCGTTAAAAAAGCTTTTAGGAAGCCGTTGCGCAGAACTGGCGGCTTCCTATTTTGAACTACCGGGCCGATAGTTTTTTCTATCTCCTGACTATTTTTTCGCAAGTGCTTCCTGGTTAGCCCGCCTAAGTGCCTGAAAAGACGTAGGCCGCAGTCCCTGATGGGTGCGGCCTACGTTATGCTACGCAAATATACAAAATTTTTTCGCCTTCTCCAAATGGCGTTAACATTTCGCGGAGAGCTTGCGCGCCCGCGGGGAGCCGTTGCTTCGCAGCTGCCCGGAACTATCGCAGGGCTTCGACTACGGCCACGATACCCTTGCGGAAGATGTCGAGCCGGCAGTTTTCGTTGGGCGAATGTATGGCATTGCTTTCCAGTCCGAAGCCCATGAGGATGGTCTTCACGCCCAGTTCGCGCTCGAAGTCGCTGATGATGGGGATGCTGCCGCCACGGCGCACGGCCAGCGGCCTTTTGCCAAAGGCGGCCTCAAATCCGCGCTCGGCTGCCCGGTAGGCGGGATGGTCGATGGGGCACACGTAGCCCTGTCCGCCGTGCATGGGGCGCACCTCCACGCGGACGCATTCGGGCGCGATGCTCTGCAGGTAGTCGGCAAAGAGGCGGGAAATGACGGCATGGTCCTGGTGGGGCACCAGGCGGCAGGACACTTTCGCAAAGGCCTTGGAGGGCAGCACCGTCTTGGACCCTTCGCCCGTGTAGCCGCCCCAGATGCCGCAGATGTCGAACGACGGGCGGCAGGCGTTGCGCTCCAGTGTGCTGTAGCCGCGCTCGCCGCGTAGCGCCTTGACGCCGATGGCCTGCTTGTAGGCTTCTTCGTCAAAGGGGATGGCGGCCAGCATGGCGCGCTCGGCAGCGGGCAGTTCCTCGACGTCGTCGTAGAAGCCCGGCACGCGGATGCGGCCGTCCCCGTCGACGACTTGGGCCAGCATTTCGCAGAGCACGTTGATGGGATTGGCCACTGCGCCACCGAAGTGTCCCGAGTGCAGGTCGCGGTTGGGGCCGGTCACCTCGACCTCCCAGTAGGCCAGGCCACGCAACCCCGTGGTGAGCGAGGGCAGGTCGGCGCCGAGCATGCTGGTGTCGGACACGAAGATGACGTCGCAGCGCAGGCGTTCGCGGTGCTCGGCCAGGAAGGCGGCCAGATTGGGCGAGCCGATTTCCTCCTCGCCCTCGAGGATGAACTTCATGTTGTGGCGGAGCAGGCCGTGGCGCACCAGGTATTCGAAGGCCTTGACCTGAATCATCGTCTGCCCCTTGTCGTCGTCGGCACCGCGCCCCCAGATGCGGCCGTCGCGGACGACGGGCTCAAAGGGCGGCGTCTGCCACAGTTCCAACGGCTCGGCAGGCATCACGTCGTAGTGGCCGTAGACCAGTATCGTGTCGGCATCATCGGCCACGTGCTTTTCGGCAAATACCAGCGGATTGCCGGCCGAGGGGATGAGCTCGGCGGTGTCGGCGCCGGCCGCAAGGAGCAGTTCGCGCCAGCGTTCGGCGCAGCGCAGCATGTCGGCGTGATGTTCCGGTTGGGCGCTGATGCTCGGTATGCGCATCAGGCTGAAGAGTTCTTCGAGGAAGCGGGGTTCGTTTTGCGAGATGTATTCGTGTATGTCCATGGTGAGATAAATTAGTCAACAGATTGGTGGATGGAAGTCCCGGCGAAGCACTACCTGTGCAGGACCTTTTTCCCGCGGCCCACCACCACGCCGCGGTAGTCCCGGCCGGGCGGCAGGGGTTTCCCCTCGATGGTGAAGCGCGCGGCTTCGGCGGGCGATGTGGGGACTGTGGGCCGGGAAATGCCGGCGGGGTCGGCGCCCTGCACAAAGGTCAGGCGGTGCACGATGGGCCATTGGTTGCGGACGAGCAGGGTGTAGGTGGCACCGGGGCGCAGGCCGCGAAAAAGGATGGTGTCGCGTTGCGACTCGCCGCCCGGCAGGTAGAGGCGGACGGTGTGGCGCGTGCCCTCGGCCTCGTCCGTGTAGGGCCCCTCGAGCAGTTCGTAGACCACGTTGCGCCCTGCGCGCCCCGCTCCGGCGGCATTGTGGATGGTTTCGGTGACGCACGCCGTGGTGGCGTCGGGGAAGTCGATGAGGGGGGCTTCGTAGGTCAGGTCGGAGGGCACTCCGCCCGCAATGTCAATGAGGGTGTCGGCCAGGATGAGCACGTCGTCGGGCGAGAGGCGCAGGTGGCGCGTGCCGCGCTCGCTGAAGCGCGCTGCCAGCTCAAAGGTCTTTCGCTCGCCCGGCTCCAGCGTGCATCCGGCCAGGGCCACGTAGTCCGCCTGCTCGAAGAGGGCGGTGTCTGTCGGCGCATTGGTGAACACCTCAAAGGGGGTGGTGAGGCGGCGGTTGCCCACGTTGCGCACCGTCAGTCGCAGCGGTGTGTACTTGCCCGTCTCGGCGGGACACAGGGGGCGCAGTTCCTCGACCACAAACTCGCGTCCCGTGCGGCTGAGTGTGTCGGGCAGTGCCACGTCGACGCTGTCGGGGTAGAGCAGCAGGGCTTCGTGGTTGCAGAAGAAGCCGCCGGCGGCGCCTCCCTCCTCGGTGAAGTCGTACTTCGGCTCGGCGAAGTTGAGCAAGTCCAGGCGGAAATAGCCGTCGTAGTGGCCGCCGTAGCCCCAGTTCACGTGGAAAAATCCGTCTGCGTCGAGGCCGTCCACCACAAAGGCGTGTCCCTGGATTAGCATGGTGTAGGCTGCGTAGAGGACGGGGCGGCCGGCCGCCAGTTCGCCGCAGAGCATCGCCGTCCAGTCCTCGGGGGCATAGCGGTAGCTGTCGGCGTAGTGCACGAAGCCGTAGCCAAAGGCCCGCTCCAAGGGGTCGATGAGACGGCGTATGTTTGCGCCGCTCTCGCTCAGCCCCCAGTTCATCCGTGCCGCCACACCGCAGTAGTACGACAGGCGCGCCACGGCGTCGGCCGCCTCGGGCGGGTATTGCCCGGCTTCATAGTGCGGCAAAATCAGACGTGTGTCGACCGATGTGCCCGGCAGGATGTCGGGGATGGCGTAGTGGTCCGTCGTCCAGCCATGCAGGGTGTCCTGCAGGGTAATCGTGCGGCCGTGGTGGGTGAGGATTTCCTCGAGTGCCGTAGCTACGCAGCCCACTACGCACCTTTGCTTCGACGGCCGGCCCTCGGCATCGGTATAGTAGGGGCAGTAGCCGTTGAAGGGGGCTTCCTGGTGACGCACCATGTCGCCCAGAAGCGGCGCCACGGGCGTGAAGTTGCCCTCAGGGAGGAGGGGTGCCTGCTGTACCTGCTCCATCGTGGCGCAAAAGGCGCGGACCGGTGGCGGCATCTCCTGCCCCGTGGCGCCGAAGCCGTAGGCAATGACGGCGGGCAGGCGGCTGTCGGCGGCTGTCAGGACGAACGCGCCGTGGGGCGAGGCAAACAGGTAGGTCGAGGCCGTGGCGCGGCGCAATGACAGGCGGTGGGCCTCTTCGACCGGGTCGATGAGCATACGGCCGGTGCTGTCGCTGCCGACGGCGGGGGCGCGGCGTGCTTCCAGGGAGGCCGCATCGGCATATTGCAGCAACGCCCGGCACGCTATACGCCGGGCGGTCAGGCTGTCGATGGGAGCGGCACAGAGCGCGCAGGTTATCGGCAGCAGGCAGCAAAGGAGGAGGGTTCGTTTCATGGCAGGAGGGTTCTTCGGGATGGAGGGCAGGCGGGAGCAGGCGGCTGGCGGTCCGCTCCGGACCGCACCTACAGAATTGGCGAGAAGATGCGCGTGATGGATTCCAGGTACTTCTTGTAAATAGGCCGTTTGCGCCACTGCGTCAGGTCGACTGCCCTGCAGTGTTTCATGTCGCGCAGGAAACCATCGCGCACGGACTCGGCCACGGCGCGGTCGTAGATGAACGCGTTGGCCTCGAAGTTGTTGTCGAAACTGCGCGAATCCATATTGGTGGAGCCTACGGTACACCAATCGTCGTCGGCCACGGCGCATTTGGCGTGGAGGAAACCGCCGCGGAAGACGTAGAGGCGAATGCCGGCCCGCAGGGCGTCCTCGAAGTAGCTGTCGTTGCCCCAGCGCAGCAGGCGGCTGTCGGGCTTCTCGGGTATCATGATGCGTACGTCGACGCCCGAGAGTGCGGCGGTCTGGAGGGCCTGCAGCACGGTGTCGGAGGGCATGAAGTAGGGCGTCTGGATGTAAAGGTAACGGGAGCAGTTCTGGATAATCCACGTCAGGCCGTACATGATCTCGGGATAGTGGGCTACGGGCGTGGCGGCAATGATTTGGATCAGGGCACCGCGTCGACACACCTCGGAGTGGGGCGACGTGGGGAAGTAGCAGGCTTCGCTCAGCAGCTCGTTGCAGGTAAAGCACCAGTCGGCAGTGAAAATCCGCTGCAGCCCGCCCACGGCTTCACCGCGGATGCACAGATGCATGTCGCGCCAGGGGAAGTTGCCCTCGTTCATATAGCGCATGGCGAGGTTCATGCCGCCCACGTAGCCCGTGGTGCCGTCGATTACGCAGAGCTTGCGGTGGTTGCGGTAGTTGGCGCGGTGGGTCAGCGAGGGGAAGCGCACCGGCAGGAAGGGACGTACGTGGATGCCCTCGGCGGCCAGGCGGTCAAAGAAACGCCGCGGCACGTTCCAGCAGCCCACATCGTCGTAGAGCAGCCGTACCTCTACGCCCCTGCGGGCACAGTCTGTCAGCGCGTCGGCTATCAGGCGGCCCACGGCGTCGTCCTCGATGATATAGGTCTGCAGGTGGATGTGATGGCGGGCGCGGGCAAACTCATGCAGCAGGGAGAGCACCCATTCCCGTCCCGAGGTGAGCAGGTGTACCTCGTTGCCAGCTGTCAGCACAGCCTTGTTCTTGCGCTCGTTGAAGCGGATCAGCCGCTCGTACTTGGGCTGGTAAAGCGATGGCGGGCAGTAATTGGCCTCCTTCAGCATCTCGCGCGTCAGGCGTTCGTAGGAGCGGCGTCCTATGTAACGCTCCTTGCGGATATTCTGCCCGAAAAAATAGAATATAATCAGTCCCACCACCGGCAACAGCACGAGCACAATAATCCACGCCACTGTCTTGGCCGGTTGCCGGTTCTCAAGCAACACTACGGTGGTCGTGGTGATAATCAGCAGGGCGTAGATTACCAAAAAGCTCCAGGTGAGAAAACTAAACCACATGGCGGATGGGAATAAATTGGAGGGAAACCGTGATGAACAGGCAACCGCCCAGTGCCGGACAGGCGACAGCGGGCAGGAGGCAGCCGGCGGTTTCTTTCGCACAGGAAGGCGGTCCACCTATGCATTATGTATGCAAATTTAGCGGTTATTTTTCATAAACTACTCACCTGCCGCCTGTTATTCTGTTTTTTTAGGAAGAAAATCGTGCCGTATATAGGAAAAGTTGTATATTCGCAGCGCAAGCTTTCGGTAGACGCTGCTTTTTCGCGCGTGCCGGGCGCTTCGCTCCAAGCAGAAACCATTAAAAACCAAGTACGATATGAAAAAAATTATGATGCTTTTGGCTTGTGCCCTGCTGATGGTAGGAACAGGCTGTGCCAAGAAACAAACCGCGGAAAGCGCGGATGCCAACGACAATCCCACCTATACCATAAAGAAAGTGGACGCTACGCTGAGCGGCGCCCAGGCTTGGGAAAAGATTCTGGGCGACTACAAGGGAAAAGTGGTACTCATCGACTTCTGGGCAACTTGGTGTCCGCCCTGCCGTCGGGCCATGCAGGAAGTAAGCGCCATCAAGCCGGAACTGCAAAAGAAGGGCGCCATGTTTGTCTACGTCACCGGTGAAACATCGCCTATGGAGGACTGGAATGCTATGCTGCCCGAAATCCATGGCGACCACTATCGCCTGACCGATGCGCAGTGGAGCGAACTTATGTCCGACTTGGGAGTGCCCGGTATACCCGCTTATATTTTGATCAACAAGGATGGAAGCGTCGCTTTCAGCAATCTGACTGAGGGAGGCTATCCGGGAAATGACATGATCAACAATCTGATTGAAGTGGCACTAACAAAGTAATCCTGCGCAGAGGACTTGCATAAAAAAGGAAAGGACCTGCTGAAATCCATGAACGCAACGGATTTCAGCAGGTCCTTTCTTGTGGGATTTGGGACGTGCCTGCGCGCAGCGGACGCCTACTTGATGTGCTCGCGAATGCGCTTTAGGTAGGCATCGAGCCGGACTTCGTCTCTCTCATCAATGATTGCAAGGAGTTCCTGCAGCTCGTCGCGAATTTTCGACACCTGTCCGCCGGTGCGGGGGTTGAACAGAATTTCGCGCAACAGGCAGTCGTCCTCGCCCAACACGCCGCGGGCGATGGCCATGTGACGCTTGAAGGTGGTGCCGGGAGCGTCCTGGTGCTTCATCACTGCTGCAAAGACAAAGGTAGATACGAAGGGGATGCTCAGCGAGTAGGCCACCGTCTCGTCGTGCTGCTCGAAGGTGTATTCGCAGATGTGAAGGCCGAGCCGCATGTAGAGGTCCTTGAAAAATATGCGCCCCATATAATCTCCCTCGCTGATGATGATGGCGTTTTCGTCGCTTAGCGCACCGAGGTTGGCAAACGTAGGGCCAAACATCGGGTGGGTGGAAACGTAGCGCCGGCCACAACTTTCATAGAATTCCTGCAGACCCGTCTTGACAGAGGCGATGTCGCTCAGGATGCAGTCGGCAGGCAGGAGCGGGAGGACGCTGCGAAAGGCGTCGAGGGTGTGCTTCAGCGTCACAGCGTTGATGACCAGCTGCGGACCAAACTGCTGTATCTCTTCGAGGGAGGTAAAACGGAGGGTGTTGTACATAAACCGCAGACGCTTGGGGTCAGCGTCGTAGACGGCCGTCTCGTGCTCGAAGCTGAGCAGGTCTGTGAAGAATGCGCCCATCTTGCCGGCGCCTAAAATCAGGATTTTCATATTCTAAGAGGAAGTAGGGATGGAGAAAGGAGGGATTACTTGTTCAGCACGTCAATCTGCTGGCGAACACTCTCTTCGTGGATAGCCTCGAAGATGCTTTTCATAAATTCTGCCGACATGCCGCACAATACGCCCTGGGCGCCGCGCTTGTCGAGAATCTCGGTGTAGCGTCCTGTCTGTACGATGGTCATGTCGTGTTCGCGTTTGTATTGTCCTATCTCGCGGCTGATGCGCATTCGCTTGGTCAGCATTTCGATGAGGGCGTTGTCGATTTCATCTATCTGCCGCCGCAGTGTCTCCAGACTTTCGGTAGATTGCGACAGCTGGCGGATGACCAATTTTTCAAGGATGAAGTCCAGCACGTCGGGCGTCACCTGTTGCTTTGCGTCGCTCCAAGCGCAATCGGGGTTGCAGTGGCTCTCGACTATCAAGCCGTCAAATCCCAAGTCCATGGCTTGCTGACAGAGCGGAGCTACTAATTCGCGCGCGCCGCCGATATGGCTGGGGTCGCAGAGAATGGGTAGTTCGGGAATGCGGCGGTGTAGTTCGATGGGAATGTGCCACATGGGCGGATTGCGATAGATGCGCTTGTCATAGGAAGAGAATCCGCGGTGGATAACTGCCAGCCGCTTGATACCGGCTCCGTTGATGCGTTCCAGCCCGCCTATCCAGAGTTCCAGGTCGGGGTTTACGGGGTTTTTGATCAGTACGGGCATGTCGGTACCCCGCAGTGAGTCGGCCAGTTCCTGCACGGCAAATGGATTGGCCATGGTGCGCGCACCCACCCACAGGATATCTATGCCGGCTTCGAGGGCTGCTTCGACATGCTTCGGCGTTGCTACTTCGGTGGAGACAAGCATCCCCAATTCCTTTTTCACACGTACGAGCCACGGCAGGCCCACAGCGCCTACGCCTTCGAAACCTCCGGGTTTCGTACGAGGCTTCCAGATGCCGGCACGAAAGATGCGGATGCCCTTGGCAGCCAGTTGTGCGGCAGTGTTCATCACTTGCTCCTCAGTTTCGGCGGAGCAGGGACCGGCAATGACCAGCGGGCGCTCTTTGGCAATGCCCGG
>SFCP01000040.1 GCA_004558535.1 Bacteroidales bacterium
AAATGAATTGCTATACAGACCATCCCGAGCTTCGCTTTGAGCTGAATCATCCGCTCATGAAGCGTATCGTGGAATTGAAGGAAAGAAATTTCCGCGACAAGGAGAACTTTGACTACGCCCCGCTCGACTTCGAGGACGCTATGGACAGCTACGACCGCGTGCTCGACATCGTAGGCGAAATCACCGGCACGACAATTGCCGACAACGCCGAGGGAGTGGACCAGGAAGGGCCGCACCACGAGGGCGACCGCGTGCGCTACGCCTCTGGCACGGCGCAAAATCTGGACGCCATGGTCAAGGCCGGCCTCAACGGCATGACCATGCCGCGCAAGTACCAGGGACTGAACTTCCCCATCACGCCCTACACGATGTGTGCCGAGATCGTGGCCGCCAAAGACGCCGGCTTCGGCAACATCTGGAGCCTGCAGGATTGTATCGAGACACTCTACGAGTTTGGCAACGAGGACCAGCACAGCCGCTTCATTCCCCGCATCTGCGCAGGCGAGACCATGTCGATGGACCTGACCGAACCGGACGCCGGAAGTGACTTGCAGAGCGTCATGCTCAAGGCTTCCTATGACGAGGAAGCACAGTGCTGGCGACTGAACGGCGTAAAGCGCTTCATTACCAACGGCGACGCCGACCTGCACCTTGTTCTGGCACGCTCGGAGGAGGGTACGACCGACGGACGCGGCTTGTCGATGTTCATATACGATAAGCGCGACGGCGGAGTCAACGTGCGCCGCATCGAAAACAAGCTCGGCATCCACGGTTCGCCCACCTGCGAACTCGTGTACAAGAACGCCAAGTGCGAAATCTGCGGTGAGCGCAAACTGGGTCTGATCAAGTACGTCATGGCCCTGATGAACGGCGCACGCCTCGGTATTGCCGCCCAGAGTGTCGGCCTCTCGCAGGCTGCCTACGACGAGGGACTGGCCTATGCACGCGACCGCGAACAGTTTGGCAAGGCCATCATCAATTTCCCCGCCGTCTACGACATGCTCGCACTGATGAAGGCGAAGCTCGATGCCGGACGTGCGCTGCTCTACCACTGCTCCCGTTGCGTCGATATCTACAAGGCACTCGACGACATCGCCCGCGAGCGCAAGCTGGAGCCCGAGGAGCGCAAGGAACAGAAGACCTACGCCAAACTGGCCGACAGCCTGACGCCGCTGGCCAAGGGTATGAACTCGGAATACGCCAACCAGAACACGTTTGACGCCCTGCAAATCCACGGCGGTAGCGGTTTCATGATGGACTACCCCATCCAGCGCTACGCCCGCGACGCCCGCATCACCAATATCTACGAGGGAACGACCCAGTTGCAGGTGGTAGCCGCCATCCGCTACGTCACCAATGGCAGCTATCTGGCCCAGATGCGTGACTTCGAAGCCGCCGAGGTCAGCGAAGCCCTCCGTCCGCTGCAGGAACGCGCGAAGGCAATGGCCGACAAGTTTGCCGAAGCTGTGGAACACGTCAAGGAAGCCGCCCATCAGGAACTTCATGACATCTGCGCACGCCACCTGATGGAAATGGCAGCCGACGTCATCATGCTCCACCTCCTGCTGCGCAACGCCACCGTAGCTCCCGACATGTTTGAGCGTTCTGCGCACGTCTATGCCAACTTTGTGGAGGCAGAAATCGCCAAGCACCACGCTTGGGTGATGCACATGACGGTCGAGCAGCTCGACAGCTATCGCCAAGCCTAAACCGCGCGGGCGTCATGCCCCGTTCTGACAATACTTCCCCCGATCGGACAGGATTGCGTCCGACCGGGGGATTTTTGCTGCCGGCATGAGAAAGGCACGGGGCCTGCACATTTCGCATGGCCTCGTGCCTTTCGTGGCGTTATGATAAGATAAGCTGTAGATGTAGCCTTGGGGTTAGGGAATCATCAGGCGGTAGTTGTTGTAGACGGAGCCGCGGTTGACGATTTTTACCTTGAAGCGGCCGGTCCAGCGCGGAGTCCAGGTGCAGACGCAGATGTCCGTGTTGTCGATGTCGCTGTCAATCAGGTTGCCGTTCTCGTCGTAGATATAGAGGTCCAAGTCAGTGTCGTGGTCGCCGATGACAGTCACGCGGGCTTCGTAGCCGCCGCGGAAGTCAAAGTAGTAGACATCGCTCGAGTTGGAGTTGACGCTGTCGTAGTGGTCGATGGAGGGTCCGATTTTGTCGCCGGTGTTCACTTCGGAGGCGACGGGCGTTTCAGCAACGGAGGTGGTGGCAGCGCTGACGGATGCCGGGAAGAGGATAGCGAATGCAAATGCTACAGCTGAAAGGAAATTCTTGCGTGCCATGGTTCTATACCCTAATTCCGTGTCGGGCGCAACTTTTAGTGAGTAATGATTTGTGGTTTTGTTTTGTTGTTTCTGTCTGTTAATGCCGGGTGGGGGACGGAAGTAACCCGTGTGGTCTCATTTTTTCGGAAAAAGTTTTTTAGCGCGGCCGAGTAGTTGATTTTACCGGTGAAAATTGGCCGACTGCGGCCTTTTTACTTTAACGTTTTTAACTTCCGGAAACATAGTCAGCCGGGGCGGCGGAAAACTACAAAGGACTTGGGCGCAACTACAAAGGACTTAGTTTTCACCAAGTCCTGCCTGATTTTTCGCAAGTCCTTGCCAGTTTTTCCTGTCGCCTGCCTGTTTGCCCCCACTAAGTCCTATGTAAAAAGGAGGAAGCCGCCCGATAGGTACAACTTCCTCCTTTGCCAAGACAAAGATACTACATTTTTTCGCGAAATCCAAATCCGCGATTTTCCGTTTTAACATTTCGAGCGCGCGAAATCGCCCTCAAAAAATTTTTTTCAAAAAAAATCGGGAATTTATTTGGTCGGTAATTTTGAACAGCCTACTTTTGCAGTGTACTACTTCACTATGACACCAAAACACGGCCGAACGGTGCAACAGGAAGTAGCCGTCACAAGAATATTAATGATAAAGAAAACACACCATGATTGAGATCCAGAATGTATCCTTTACTTACGGTCGGCGGAAGCCGTTGGTCCTGGAGGACCTGAACTTTTCGCTCGAGAGCGGCGCCGTCTATGGCCTGCTGGGCAAGAACGGAACGGGCAAGAGTACCCTGCTGTACCTGTTGTCGGGCCTGCTGCGCCCCACCGCCGGACGCGTGTGGATGAGTGGCATGCAGCCGCAGGAGCGCCGCCCCGAGTTGCTGCGCGACATCTACCTGCTGCCCGAGGAGGTGAACACACCGGCGGTATCAATGCGCGAGTACGTGGCGCTCAACAGCCCCTTCTATCCCAACTTCAGCCAGGAATTGCTGGAGTACTGCCTGCGCGAGTTTGAACTGCCCTTGGATATGAAGCTCGGCGAGCTGTCGATGGGACAGAAAAAGAAAGCAATGGTCTCGTTTGCCCTGGCCACCAACACGCGCCTCCTGCTGATGGACGAACCTACCAACGGACTGGACATCCCTGCCAAGAGCCAGTTCCGCAAAGTCGTGGCCCGGAGTATCACGGACGACCGTGTCATGGTCATTTCGACGCACCAAGTGCGCGATGTGGAGCTCCTGCTGGACCACATGCTCATCATCGGCGGCAGCCGTCTGCTGCTGGACAGCACGGTTTCGGCGGTCTGTGAGCGCTTCTGCTTCAGCGAGCGAGCCTTGGGCGAGCCGATGGACGACGTCATCTACGCCGAGCCCTCGCTGCGCGGGCAGACGGTCATCACGCCCAACACGACGGGGACGGATACGGCCCTCAACCTGGAAATCCTCTTCAATGCACTGCAAGTTTGTCCCGATAAACTGCTGGCCGAACTTGCCGCAAAATAAACAAACGACTCATCCATACCATATATATACGATACACACAAAAATACCTGCGTCATGAAAAATTTCAACCTGAATCGAATCGGACTGCTGCTCAAGCTGGACTTGATGCAGAACCGCAAGAAATACCTGCAGACCCTGGGCGGTTTGCTGCTGGGACACCTTTTCCTGGAGTTTATTACCTACTTCAAGGCCAGCCGCGGCGGCTTGTTCTTCGAGGGATTTACGGCGGATATGCTGTCCGGGCACTTGGCCGGCATGATGGCGTCCTATGAAATGATGTTTGGCTATGTGATTATGCTGCTGTGCTTCTCGTCGCTTTTCAATCACTTGCCCGACAAGGTCAACCGTACCTACATGCTGATGCTGCCCGCCACGAACCATGAGAAGCTGCTCAGCCGCGTCCTCATCTGCTTGGTCCTGCTGCCTGTGTGCTTCCTGGCCACGATGGCCTTGGGCGACGGTCTGCGTATGTTGTTTTTCCCCTTGCTGGGACAGGGCTTTGATAGTATGTTGCCGCGGTTTTACAGTGTGCTGACAGACGGACTTGAATTCTTCTGCCGCGGTATGTTTACGACCGATGCCAAGGTGGAATTTTGGGCACTTGCCGGCTTCCAGTTCTGCGGCCTCACGTTCTACGCCCTGGGCGGCACTATCTTCCGCCGTCGCAACTTCATCTATGTGTCCCTGCTGCTGATAGGCTTCGGCCTGCTGATGGCGACCTTGCTTGGCAGCCTGCCCGACACGATGGTAGCGTGGATGGAGGCTACGTGGGGCAAGGTGGCCGGCGCCGTGCTCTTCTGGGGCGTCGCAGCGTTCAACCTGTGGCTCACATGGTACCGTTTCAAGAATATGCAAGTTATACCCCGTAAATTGTTTGGAAAATGAATTTCAAGGAAGGCTTGACTATCTATGCACAAATGGCAGAGCGGCTTTCCGACGAGATACTGCAAGGAAAGTATGCCGCCGACGAGAAAATACCCGGCGTGCGTGAATACTCAGCCCTGCTCGAAGTGAATGTCAACACGGCTATCAAGGCCTACGACCTGCTCTCCTCGCGCGGCATCATCTACAACCGCCGCGGCCTGGGCTACTTCGTCAGTCCCAATGCCCGTGAGATCATCCTGCAGGCGCGCCGCGAAGAATTCATGCAGGACGTGCTGCCCGATTTCCTGCGGCGAATGCACCAGCTGGGCGTAAGCATCGAGACCGTGGAGGCCGCTTACCGCGACTATCTGGACACGGCGGACACGGAGTGACGAAAAAAAAATCGCACACGTCTGTAGTAAAATCATCCAAACGGGTGTCTTATATCCAAAAAACAACTATTTCCACAAAAGGGGGCAGCCCGGGAAAGCCCCATATCCACCGGAAAAAAACAACTGAAGAAAAACCTGAATTAAACATGTTCGCCCTTCGCGCCCCCATCTCATGGCCACTGGCCGCCGACGGGGATGGGGGCACCGCGAAGCAGCCACCTCCAAAAACGTCTAACGAAGAAAACAATATGAAAAACCTGATTACCACCACACTGCTGGCCCTGGCCACCCTGACGCAGGCACAGGCACAGACCGCACCCACCCGCGATGATATCATGAGCCGTGCCGACTCGCTGCGCTGGGACTCTTTGGAACGCACCCTCGGCGAGGCCGTCGTCACAGCCCGCCGTCCTGTAGCAAAAATCGAGGGGGACGCCCTCGTCACCACCGTACAGAATACCTACCTGGCCCGGCTGCGCAGCGGCGAGGACGTACTGGCCAATATCCCCGGCCTGACAAAGAATCAGGACGGCTACGAAGTGACCGGCAAGGGTGCCCCCGTCTTCTACATCAACGGCCGGCAGGTGCGCGACAACAGCGAACTGGCACAGCTCCGCGCCGATGAAATCAAGAGCGTAGAGGTGGTCCGCAATCCCGGCGCCCGCTATGACGCCACCGTCAATGCCGTGGTGCGCATCCGCACCGTGCGGCGCCAGGGCGAGGGCTTCGGCGTCGACGCTACGGGCACTTACAGCCAGGGACGTTACGCTTCGGGCGATGGCTCCCTGCACCTGACGTACCGCAAGCGCAACTTCGACCTCTTCGGCGACGTCTATGGCAACACGGGACACAACTTTTTCGAGAGCCTGATGGACCAGCAGGTCAAGGTGGACACGCTCTGGTCGCAACACACCCTGCAAAACGTCAAGGCGCACTGGAAGTACGCCGGCGGAAAGGCCGGATTTAACTGGGATATCAACGAGAAGCACTCCGTAGGTGCCCGCTACGAACTGTCGCGCAGCATCATGGAGAATGGCGACGGCTACCTGCGCGGAGAAATCCTGGCCGACGGCGTGCACAATGACGAGCTGAACAGCGACGTGAAGCACCGCGAAAAAGGTGACTTGCAGCACCAGCTCAACGTGTACTACGTAGGACAGCTGGGACGCGGTGAACTCTCGATCGATGCCGACTTCTTTGCCGGTGGCAAGAACCTGCACATCGAAACACAGGAGTACAGCGCCGAGCACGACGACCGCACCGTCACCTCGGACAACCCCGTGCGCAACCGACTGGCTGCCGGCAAGGCGCAGTATGCTTTCCCGCTGTGGCGCGGACGCTTTGCCTTTGGCGCACAGTACACCAACACCAACCGCCATGATTACTACATCGTGCCGGTGCCGCAGTACGGCCTCGCCACTGCCTATTCGCAGCTGAAGGAGCAGAATGCCGCAGCCTTTGCCGAGTATTCCGCCATGGTGGGTCGCTTCCAGCTGGGCGCAGGCCTCCGCTACGAACACGTAGACTTCGATTACTATGACAATGGGGTGAGGCAGCCCGACCAGAGTCGCAAGTACGACCGCCTCTTCCCCAATCTCAGCGCCGCAACCCAATGGAAGGGCGTGCAGTGGATGCTCTCCTACAACGTAAAGACCCGCCGGCCCAGCTATTCTGAGCTGTCGAACAACGTGACCTACGGCAACCGCTACCTGATGCAGAGCGGAAATCCCCTGCTCCGTCCCGTCATCACACACGACGTCACCTTGATGGGCGTATGGAAGTTCCTGCAGGGCGTGGTGACCTTCAAAAAGGAAAAAGATCAGATTATCAACTGGGGAGAGTCGCTGCCCGACAATCCCTCGGCCACCAAAATCTACAATGTCAATCAGGACATTCCCTCGATGCACTTGATGCTGACCGTGGCGCCCAAGTTGGGATGCTGGAGGCCCTCGTGGACCTTTGTAGGCATGAAGCAGTGGCTCACCATGCAGATGCAGGAGGGTGAAATCAGCTTCAACAACCCCATGGCCGTGGTGCAGTGGAACAACGCTTTCGAGCTGCCCGGTGGTTTCCTGCTCAATGCCAACGCCTACTACGCCTCGCCCGGAAATTTCCAGAACATAAAAATACGGACCAAGGATTACGTCATCGTCGGCGCCTCGCTGCAAAAATCCTGGCTGAAGGACGCACTCAGCGTGACGGTCGGCGGCGAAGATTTCCTGCACAAGGCCGGCGACAACATGCCGCACATCTACATGTACCGCTCCGAATTGACACAGGGAGGGCAGTATGACAGCCGGAAGTTCTACGTCACCGTGCGCTACCGCTTCAACGTGCAGCGCAGCAAGTACAAAGGCAAAGGTGCCGCAGGCGATGAGCTGAACCGCCTGTAGGAAAAAGATAAGTTATTAGGACCCGCAAAGGCCGGCATGCAGGACGTGTCGGCCTTTTTTCGGCTGAAAATGAGCGGAAGTGGCGGATTATTCGTATTTTTGCCCGAAAAGGACTGCGGAAACCGTCGTCGCGCTCGGTCGAGGCGTACTTCCCTTCCCGGTTTCAGGCGGTTCTGACGAAATACTCCTATTAATATTATGAATATCTCCGAAACTTATCAGACGGGCTATGCGGTGCGCCAATACGACGGCCCGGTGAAGCGCTACGTGCAGACGCTGGACCTGCGCAACGACCCGGCGCTGATTGCCGAGTACCGCCGGCGTCACAGCGAAAAGGAAGTGTGGCCCGAAATCCTGCAGGGCATTCGTGCCGTCGGCATCCTGGAAATGGAAATCTACATCCTCGATACACGCCTCGTGATGATTGTGGAAACGCCCCTCGACTTTGATTGGGACGAAGCCATGGCCCGCTTGGCGAAACTGCCCCGACAGGAGGAATGGGAGGACTATATGGCCATCTTCCAGCAAGCCCGTGCGGGCGCCACCTCGGCCGAAAAATGGCAAAGGATGGACAGGATGTTCCACCTGTACGAACCGCAGAAATAAACCCCTGCCGGCCCCTGCCGACGGGGAGCTGCGAGGCATCCCTCCTGCGCCGAAATCCAATAGTCACCTGTCACTACACCAATATTATAATGCAAAAGAAACTTGTCGAGAAGAAGTACCTGGCCACCTTCGTGCTGGTCACCGGTTTGTTCGCCCTGTGGGGCTTTGCCAACGATATAACCAATCCCATGGTCGCCGCCTTTCAGACGGTGATGGAGATTTCTGCCGCCAAAGCGTCGATGATACAGTTCGCCTTCTATGGCGGTTACTTCACCATGGCCATTCCCGCCGCGCTCTTCATACGCCGTTACAGCTACAAGCACGGCATCCTGCTGGGACTGGGGCTTTATTCGCTCGGGGCTTTCCTCTTTATCCCCGCAGCCGCCTATCAGGAGTTCACTTTCTTCTGTCTGTCGCTCTACATCCTGACCTTTGGACTGGCTTTTCTGGAGACGACGGCCAATCCGTTTATCCTGTCGCTCGGCGACAAGGCGACGTCTACGCGGCGTCTGAACCTGGCGCAGGCTTTCAACCCTATGGGTTCCCTCCTGGGCATGCTGGTCGCTTCGCAGATCGTGCTGCCGGCACTTTGGTCGGACCGGCGGGATGCTGCGGGGCAGTTGATCTTCTCCGGACTGGACGCCGCTGAAAAGGAAGGCATCCGCGTGCACGATTTGGCCGTCATCCGCGATCCCTACGTGGCACTGGGCCTGGTGGTGCTGGTCTTTTTCCTGATTTTGCTGTTCAAGAAAATGCCCGGCAAGGCCGCCACGAACACACAGATGCCCCTTCGTGGCACTTTGAAAAGGCTGTTGCAGAACAAAGTCTACCGCGAGGGCGTCGTGGCCCAGATGTTCTACATCGGCGCGCAGATTATGATGTGGACCTTCATCATTCAGTACGCCGACCGCTTGGGCCTGGACAAAGCCGTGGCGCAGCGCTACAACATAGCGGCCATGGTGCTGTTCCTGAGTGGCCGGTTTGTGGGCACATTCCTGATGCGCTTCATCAATGGGCGGGCCTTGCTGACCGTCTTTGCGCTGTGTGCCGCCGTGCTCACCTGTGGTGTCGTGACCATCGACGGCATGGGCGGCCTGTACTGCCTGATAGCCGTGAGCACTTTCATGTCGGTGATGTTTCCGACCATCTACGGCATTGCCCTCGAGGACGTGAGCGAGACGGATACGACGCTGGGCGCCGCTTTCCTGGTGATGGCCATTGTGGGAGGCGCATTGATGCCGCCGTTGCAGGGCATGATTATCGATGCCGGCGAAGTGGCAGGCTGGCCGGCCGTCAATGTGTCGTTCCTGCTGCCGCTCCTTTGCTTCGTGATGGTGTTTGTCTTCGGCTACCGGGCCTATCGTCTGCGCCGCGCTTGAATGCCGGGCGGGTAGGGCCGGCCGACACCGGGCGAAAGGCTGCTTTCGGGCACTTAGGTGCTACTTCGTACAAAAAAACTTTATCCGGCACGCAGCCTCGTTCTGAAAAATAGTGTAACTTTGCTACCAATACCATAATCCCCCCTTGCCCATGAGCGTCCGGGAAGAAATAGAACAACTCTTGGCCGACGGCCGTGCCATCGAAGCACAGGAGGCCGCGCGGCAGGCGCTTGCCCGGCATCCCGATGACGCCACGCTGCATTACTTGCTGGGAAAGGCCTGCCTGAAAACCGAAGACTGGCGCGGCGCACTCAATGCTTTCCTGGAAGCAGAGCGGATAGATCCGGACAGCCCGGCGGTGCAGTCGCGCCAGATGGTGCAGGAAATCCTGGATTTCTACTGCAAGGATTACTACAATCCCTGAGGTGCGCCATCCCGTGGCGAGGTGGGAAATCTCTTATCCGTGATTATTACTTCATGCGGTGGGCCGTGTGCTCACCCCATACCTATAAACTATAAACAATAACTTGCGATGAGCAAAATAAAAGGTGCTGTGGTAGTGGATGTCAATCGCTGCAAAGGCTGCAACCTATGTGTGGTTGCCTGTCCGACGCAGACGTTGGCCCTTACCACCAATGAAGTCAATCACAAGGGCTACGCCTATTCCTATATGGCTCAGCCCGATGCCTGTATCGGTTGCTCCTCCTGCGCCATCGTATGTCCCGATGGCTGTATCTCGGTCTACAAGACTCCGCGTCCTGCCGCCCGTCCCGCGGCGGCTGCCTGCGATGCACCGGTGGCGCAGCACGAACCCGAAAAAGTACCGTCCGTTCCGGCAGATGCCGAGGAGGGCGAAGTGCTCCTGATGAAGGGCAACGAGGCAATTGCCCACGCTGCCATAAGGTGCGGATGCGATGGCTACTTCGGCTATCCCATCACGCCGCAAAGTGAGGTGCTTGAAACCCTCTCGGAACTGAAACCCTGGGAAACTACCGGCATGGTGGTGCTGCAGGCCGAAAGCGAAGTGGCCTCCATCAATATGCTGTACGGTGGAGGCGGTACGGGCAAGCGCGTCATGACTTCCTCCTCGAGTGTGGGCATTGCGCTCATGCAGGAGGGTATCAGTTATATGGCAGGTGCTGAGGTGCCGGGCGTCATCGTCAACGTGCAGCGCGGTGGTCCCGGTCTGGGTACCATCCAACCCTCGCAAAGTGATTACAACCAGGCCACGCGTGGCGGCGGCAACGGAGATTACAACCTGATCGTGCTGGCGCCCAATTCTGTGCAGGAGATGGCCGATTTCGTAGACCTGGCATTCACACTCGCGTTCAAGTACCGCAATCCGACCCTCATCCTGAGCGACGGCGTCATCGGACAAATGATGGAAAAAGTGGTACTCCCGCCCTACAAACCCCGCCGCACGGAAGAGGAAATCGCGGCCGAGTGCCCCTGGGCAGCCAACGGACACGGCCTGGAAAAGCGAGGCGTGAACGTCATCACCTCGCTGGAACTGCAGTCCGTCGAGATGGAGAAGAGAAACCTGCACCTGCAGGCCAAGTACAAGGAAATCGCTGAAAACGAAGTGCGCTACGAAACCACTGACTGCGAGGATGCGGACTATCTCATCGTCGCCTTTGGTTCGGCAGCACGTATCTCGCAAAAGGCCATGAGCGTGGCGCGGCAGCAGGGACTGAAGGTGGGCCTGTTCCGCCCCATTACCCTGTGGCCGTTCCCCACCAAGGAAATCCATGCGATGGCTGCCGGCAAAAAGGGCGTGCTCGCAGTGGAAATCAATGCCGGACAGATGGTCTTCGACGTGCGGGCAGCTGTGGCCGGACAGGCACCTGTGGCCCACTTCGGCCGTTTGGGTGGCATCGTCCCCTCGCCGGATGAAATCGTGGAGGCTCTGATTTCCAGTTTCTGCCATTGATGGCTTCGTTTCGTACGCACGAAATTCTCATCCCTATGCTCAATTCCCACGAATCCGACATATTGGAGCGACTGAAGCACCCCGAACGGGAAGCGGAACGCCGCAAGGTGAGCCGCTCGCTCTACCTGCGCAATGTCCTCAACAGCATCTTTATCCTCCTGGCCCTTGTGGCCATGGTGGGTATCGGGCTGAATTGGGGCAGCATCGCTCCGACCTGGTGCTACGTGGTGGCGCTGATTGCCGTATTGGTGAAAATCGCAGAGGCTGCCCTGCGCATGCCTTCCATGCTCCAGAAGCCGCGTGGCTCACGCTTTGATAAAAGCGAGCATGAGGCTACGGAATCCTAATAAGAACTTTAGAACACTCGCAAAATCGGATATATATATGAGTGAAGTTAAGAATACGTTGGACGGCAAGGCCGAAACCGCAGCGGAAACCATTGTCTGTCCCGAAAATTTGGTCTACGCAAAGCCCAAATTGATGAATGATCAGGCCATGCACTATTGTCCGGGCTGCTCGCACGGCGTGGTGCACAAACTCATCGCCGAAGTTATCGAGGAGATGGGAATGACCAACCGCACCATAGGCATCAGTCCCGTGGGATGCGCCGTCTTTGCCTATCGCTACCTCGATATCGATTGGCAGGAAGCTGCCCATGGCCGGGCACCCGCCTTGGCTTCAGCCTGCAAGCGACTTTGGCCCGACCGTCTCGTCTTCACGTACCAAGGCGACGGCGATGCTGCCTGCATCGGTACGGCTGAAACCATCCATGCACTGAACCGTGGCGAAAATATCACCATTATCTTTGTCAACAATGCCATCTACGGCATGACGGGCGGTCAAATGGCGCCCACCACACTGCTGGGCATGAAGACAGCTACCTGTCCCGAGGGACGACGTGCCGACATTCACGGTTTCCCCTTGAAACTGACGGAAATGGCGGCTCTTCTCGAGGGTACTGCCTACGTTACCCGTCAAAGCGTGCACAGTGTTGCCGCCATCCGCAAGGCTAAAAAAGCCATCCGGCACGCTTTTGAAAATTCTATGCAGGGAAAAGGCTCTAACCTCGTGGAGATTGTCTCGACCTGCTCCTCCGGCTGGAAACTTTCTCCCGAGAAAGCCAATAAATGGATGGAGGAACACATGTTTGAGTATTACCACGTGGGCGATTTGAAAGACACCACGGCGCATCTGCACGACTGAGAATGCAAGCGGTGGCGATACCCGTTGCCGCAACATCTATCCCACAAACCACTCAACCCAGAATAGCATGCAACAAGAAATTATTATATCCGGTTTCGGCGGACAGGGCGTCCTCTCGATGGGAAAGATCTTGGCCTATGCCGGACTGATGGAAGGAAAAGAAGTCACCTGGATGCCCGCCTACGGCCCGGAGCAGCGTGGCGGAACGGCCAATGTGACGGTCATCGTGAGCGACGAGAAAATTTCCTCGCCCATCCTCAGCACCTACGACACGGCCATCGTGCTCAACCAGCCTTCGCTGGATAAATTCCAGCCCTTGGTAAAGCCCGGAGGTACACTTATTTACGACAGCTTCGGCATCCTGGACAAACCGACACGCACCGACATCGACGCCTATCACATCCACGCCATGGAGACGGCGGCTGAGATGAAACTCATGAAGTGCTTCAATATGTTCGTGCTGGGAGGACTGCTGAAGATTCACCCCATCGTGTCGCTGGAAAGCGTGATGAAAGCACTCAAGAAGACACTGCCCGAGCGTCATCACAAGCTCCTGCCCATGAACGAGCAGGCTATCCTGAAAGGCATGGAAATCATCGCCCGCCAGGAAGGCTGAAAGTTGGTTCCCTATCCCTGACAAATTTACTTGAATATCCAAATAACAAACCGAAATGGCCAGTAGAAAAGACCTGAAGAAACAAATTAACAACATCTGTGGTGAACTCTTTGCCGACTGCGTAGCACTGAAAATGTGCGAGCAGGGTAATGACGAACAACTCAACGAGGTGATGTTGGAAATCTGGGATTTGCGTCGCGAATATGTGTCGCGGATCAGTCATACTGAGAAGTTGAGCGAGCGCGTCTTCTACAAGAAACTTCGTGCCGAGTTCAGCGAAAAAGCTGAAGCCTTGAGCAAGAAGATTATCTCCTGCTAATTTTTTCGCAGCACGTGACTGAATACGCCTGTCCTGTCCTCCCTGCAATCGGGAACGGTGATAGGGGTGTTTGAGCGTGCATTGCCATCCGCCTATGTGGAAAGGAATTTGCAGTAAAATACTTTACGGCATGATGGGGTGGCGTGTGGAGCGAACGGTTCCCCACGCGGACAAGTGCGTCATTTGTGTGGCGCCCCATACCAGCAACTGGGACTTCATCATAGCCGAGCTATATTATGGCAGCATAGGCCGCAAGGCCGGCTTCCTCATGAAAAAGGAGTGGTTTGTCTGGCCTTTGGGCATCCTGTTCCGCAAGTTGGGCGGCGTGCCGGTGGTGCGCAGCCGCAAGACGAGCCTGACCGACCAACTGGCCGAGCGGGCGCGGGAAGCAGAGCGCTTTGAGTTGGCCGTGACGCCCGAGGGCACCCGCTCGCTTGCCACCACGTGGAAGCGCGGGTTCTACTTCATTGCGCTGAAAGCCGAATTGCCCATTCTGCTCTACGCGATAGATTATCCTGGCAAGCGTATCGTTTGCACCAAAGTCCTACATCCTTCGGGTAATGTGGAGCAGGATATGAAAATCATCATGGATTACTACCGCCCCTATCAGGGTAAATATCCCGACAAGTTCGCCGTAGAAGAAATTGGAGAGGCTTCGGGAGAGACTGATCAGCGGTCGCAATGAAAAAGGCGGCGTAAATTTGGTAGGGAACAAGGAAATCCGTATCTTTGTGCCCGATTAAGGCTCCGTAGCTTAGCTGAATAGAGCGTCAGATTCCGGTTCTGAAGGTCCTGGGTTTGAATCCCAGCGGGGTCACAAGCATACAAACTGAGGGCGTGTCGTAGATAGTTTTTTACGACGCGCCCTCAGTTTGTATGGACGGCTGGGAGAGATTTTATGAGTGGGATGAATCGTGTATTTTTCTCCGGTTTAGTTTTGCGCAGCGGCGACTTGCGGTCGTAAGAATATGGTGCAGGAGGACCCTTCGCCAAGGTACAAAAAAGAACCTGTGGGAAAAAATCCCAACAGGTTTCAATTCTCTCTTTTGTTCGTTAAGCTTACGAACTAATTAAGATGCGGGTTGCTTTTGCTTTCCCGGGCTTAATTATTCAGCAACAACGCTGTCAGTGCTGTCAACGCTGTCATTTGCTTCGGGCTGAGCCTCAGCATTAGCTACGCTGTCAGCAACCTTAGCTACGCTGTCTACGCTATCTGCGCTATCAGCAGAGTCGTTGGCTACTTCAGTAGCACCACCACAAGAGGAGAAAGAAACAGCGAAAGACATTGCAGCGCAAGCTACGAACAAGAAAACTAACTTCTTCATTTTTGTTTGTAAGTTTTTAGTTAAACAATCAATTGCTTCATTAAAACGGTGCAAAGGTACGGACTTTTCGGTTACCAACAAATTTTTCCCGGCTTTTTTTG
>SFCP01000153.1 GCA_004558535.1 Bacteroidales bacterium
CATTGCGTCAAATTCCGTAAGGATGCCTGATGGCAATGACAGGATTTACAGCTGGCAGACCCTGAGCTACTGGCTGCATCTCTACAGGAAGGGAGGGCTGGATGCCCTCATGCCCAGGGAAAGGCTTGACAAGGGCGTTCCGAGACGTCTGAGCGAGGAGGCAACGAGAAGAATTGCGGAACTTGTCGAGCAGTTCCCGAAGATAACCGGCACGCTTGTCTGGGACAGGCTGCATGAGGAAGGGCTGTTTGACGACTGCAGCGTCTCCGTGGACACCGTACAGCGCTACATCAGCTCGTCAGGCCTGCGCAACGGAAAGCTGCCCCCTATGAGCGGCAAGGAAATACGCGCCTGGGAGTTCGCACATGCATGTGACGGCTATGAGGCCGATACGGCCCATACCCTGTACATAAGAAACGAGGACGGCGAGTACGTGAAGACGTACCTCATCGCCATCATTGACGACCATTCAAGAATGATCGTCGGTGCCCGCTTCTTCTACTCGGACAATGCGGTCAACTTCCAGAAGGTATGGAAGTCAGCGGTCATGAGATACGGGCGAAGCAGGACGCTCATACTGGACAACGGATCCAGCTACAGGAACGGCAGCACGAAGCTGATAGCCTCAAGGCTGGGGACCCGGCTTGTGTACTGCAGGCCCTACACGCCGCAGGGAAAGGCCAAGATTGAGCGCTTCTTCCTGAGCATAAGGAATTCATGGCTCAATGCGGACGACGGCAGCAGCTATCACGGGATTGACGAGCTGAACGAGAGGCTTGACCAGTGGGTTGCCGAGTACAATCTGAGGGAGCATTCGGCACTGAGGGATGACGAATATGACAACCATACCCCAATGCAGAGATTCATGTATGACATGAAGGACATCGAGCCTCACCGCACGTGCAACAAGCAGGCTGGCGAGTTCCAGGGATGGCTTGATGACTGCTTCCTCCACGAGGAGATCAGAAGGGTCAACGGCGACAGCACGGTAAGAATAAGGCAGACTGATTTTGACGTTCCCTCTCAGTACATCGGAAGCAGGGTCGTGGTGCGCTATGACCCATCCACGCTCGAGAACGTCTACCTGGACGACCCTGCAAACAAGGCGAGATACCGCCTGAAGAGAACCGACCGAGTGGAGAACGGCAGGACGAAGAGAACGGAAATGTATTACTAGGAGTGACAGGACATCATGGAATTTGAGACATACTATGGAATGGATTACAATCCCTTCACCAAGGGAATAGACAGCACGAGGCTCTACCAGAGCAACGACTACAGGCAGATGGCCAGCAGGCTTCAGTTCCTCATAAGAACGAAAGGCATAGGCCTCTTCCTGGGAGAGCCCGGGACGGGCAAGACGGCCAGCCTGAGAAGCGTCCTGGACGGCCTGAACGAAAGCCGGTACAGGGTAGTCTACATCAGGCTGACTACGGTGACGCCCATTGACTTCTACCATGCGCTCAATGATGCGCTCGGCCTCGAGGAGTCAAGCAGAAAGAGCGTCATGTTTGCACAGATACAGCACGAAATGGAACGGATGGCCAGCGATCACGTCAGCGTGATACTGGCCATAGACGAGTGCCAGTACCTGACGGTACAGGTGCTGAAGGAATTCGTCATGCTTATGAATTTCGCCTATGACAGCGTCGACTGCTGCACCCTCATACTCATGGGCCAGCCCGAGGCGCTGAGAACACTGCGCGCCAAGAGCCTTGAGCCCTTCAAGCAGCGCATCAACATGAACTACTTCCTGACAGGAATGGATGAGGAGGAGGTCCGTGGCTATGTCCTGGACAGGCTGAGACTTGTTCACTGCAGCACTGATCTCTTTGATGACGAGTGCTACCATACGCTTCACTCCCTCATGAGGGGATCGGCCCGTCTGCTCAACAACCTTATCTGCAAGAGCCTCCAGATCGGCATGATACGCGAACAGAGACACATCACCACGGAGATTGTGATGGCGGCGAACGAGGAGGTCAGCGCGGTCTATGGATAGAGCACAGGCAGCCGCTGCAAACATACATGGTGGGACCGGGACCGTGTTCAGGGCTGTAAGAGGCGATGATGCCATTGAATGCGTCATTGTCGAGAGCATGGTCAGCATCGGCGGTCTCATCCTGTCCGAAAGAGAACTTGTCATGAGCCGTACAGGAACACAGCGGATACCTCTTGCGGACCTGAATGACATATCATGGAACGAGGATTCCATATACCGCCATACAGGCGATGCGGACCTGGCTGCCTGGATGGCAAGAGCCATCAGGGGAATCAGCCAGGAAATGAGACATTAAAAAGAAAGGACCAGGCCTTGTGTCTGGTTCTCTTTTATATATGAACGAAAAGGACAAAATAAGAATGTAGGAAAACCGGCATAATTATTCTGTCCATGTTCCTGAAGGTCCATCATCAGTCATGTTGAAATAATGTGCGGTCATCAATCTGGAAAAACAAAAATGCCGTC
>SFCP01000041.1 GCA_004558535.1 Bacteroidales bacterium
TACTCGTATAATGAATACTCCGGTGACGTAGTGATTCCTGAAACAGTGACTTATAATGGCATCACATATTCCGTCACGAGTTTGGGAGATCACTGCTTCTATGGTTGCCGCCGTTTGACCTCCATCACCATTCCCAACTCCGTCACGAGTCTGGGAGATGAGTGCTTCTATGGTTGCCGCAGTTTGACCTCCATCACCATTCCCAACTCCGTCACGACTTTGGGAGGAAGGTGCTTCTATTATTGCAGCAGTTTGACCTCCATCACCATTGGCAACTCCGTCACGAGTTTGGGAAAATGGTGTTTCCAGGGTTGCAGCAGTTTGACCTCCATCACCATTGGCAACTCCGTCACGACTTTGGGACAAGGCTGCTTCTTTGGTTGCCGCAGTTTGACCTCCATCACCATTCCCAACTCCGTCACGAGTTTGGGAATTGCCTGCTTCTTGGGTTGCCGCAGTTTGACCTCCATCACCATTCCCAACTCCGTCACGACTTTGGGAGGAAGGTGCTTCTATTATTGCAGCAGTTTGACCGCCATCACCATTCCCAACTCCGTCACGAGTTTGGGATTTGAATGCTTCTATGGTTGCAGCAGTTTGACCGCCATCACCATTCCCAACTCCGTCACGACTTTGAGAGAAAGGTGCTTCGGGGGTTGCAGCAGTTTGACATCCATCACCATTCCCAACTCCGTCACGAAGTTGGGATATGGCTGCTTCAATGGTTGCAGCAGCATTGAACGCATGGTGGTGGATGCGGCTAATCCTGTATATGATTCAAGAGAAGATATAACTGCTTCAATCAATGCAGCCGTTTGACCTCCATCACCATTCCCAACTCCGTCACGAATTTGGGAAATTTCTGCTTCTTTGATTGCAGCAGTTTGACCGCCATCACCATTCCCAACTCCGTCAAGAGTGTGGGAGATGCCTGCTTCTGTGGTTGCATCGATTTGACCTCCATCACCATTCCCAACTCCGTTACGAGTTTGGGAAGTTCCTGCTTCTCTTATTGCCGCAGTTTGACCTCCATCACCATTCCCAACTCCGTTACGAGTTTGGGAAGTTCCTGCTTCTCTTATTGCATCAGTTTGATCGCCATCACCATTCCCAACTCCGTCACGAGTTTGGGAAAAAGCTGCTTCGAGGCTTGCCGCAGTTTGACCTCCATCACCATTCCCAACTCCGTCACGAGTTTGGGAAGATCCTGCTTCTCGGATTGCAGCAGTTTGACCTCCATCACCATTCCCAACTCCGTCATGAGTTTGGGAGATCAGTGCTTCCGGGGTTGCCGCCGTTTGACCTCCATCACCATGCTCCCCTCCACACCTCCCAGCACAGGATCTAAGATATTTGATGGCACTCCGTTAGAAACAGTCTATGTGGTGGACGAGGATGCCAAGACCGCCTATCAAGCTCGAGCGCCTTGGAGCGAATATGAGATTGTGGTTATGCCCACCGGCATAGAAGAAGTGGAGACAGACAAGACTGCCCCCACCATTGTCGGCTACTACAAACTAATCAACGGCAAACAACGCGGCACGGTCATCGTGCGCTACTCTGATGGCACTACGCGCAAGGTGCTGGTGAAGTGACAGCGCAAGTTGCTGGTGAAGTGACAGCGCGCAAGGTGCTGAAGTGACTGCGCAAGTGATTGCTGAAGTGACCGCGCGAATGAACAGTCCGTCACACGTGCCGACGCAATTATAGTGCTCAGAGATACTCTCCGGCATTCAATGGTTCATCCGTTTGAATAAAGAGAAATTCGGACACGTACACAATGAGGGCGGTGTGTCAAAATTTATGTTTTGACACACCGCCCTTGGTAGGTAGCTTGGGCCCGGGCCTCCTATTGATGGAGGTAGTCCAGGATTTGCTCGGCGTGGATCTTCGTCTTGATTTCCTTGGGATGGAAGATTTTCTCGACCACGCCGTCTTCGTTCACCAGGTAAGTGGTGCGCAGCGTGCCCACGGTCTTGCGTCCGCAAAAGGTCTTTTCGCCCCAGCAGCCGAGGGCCTGTTGCAGGGTGGCCTCGGTGTCGGCGATGAGGGGGAAGTCCAAGCCGTATTTCTCGGCAAATTTCAGCTGAGCCGCACTTTTGTCGCGGCTGACGCCGATGATGGCGTAGCCGGCAGCCTCGAGCTCTGCACGGTGGGCCTGCAGGGAGCAGGCTTCGGCGGTACAGCCGGGCGTGTTGGCCCGCGGGTAGCTGTAGAGGACGATTTTGCGGCCGGCAAAGTCGGATGCCTTGATTTCACGGCCGTGCTGGTCGATGCCCAGCAGGTCGGGGATTTTGTCGCCTACGTCAATCATGGCTTCGGCGGCTTACTCGGCGACGGGTTCAAACTGGTCCTTGCCCACTCCGCAGAGGGGGCAGAGAAAATCCTCGGGCAGGTCTTCGAATGCCGTGCCCGGCGCTATGCCATGTTCGGGGTCACCCACGGCGGGATCGTACTCCCAGCCGCATACTACACATACGTACTTTTTCATATCTTATCGGGTTTTATGGAGGCCGTGCGGCAGCGCAGCCTCCGGTTAGTTCGGTGATTTCGCAGACGCCCGGGGCGCGGCTATCCGCGGATGAAGCGCCGTGTCAGTACACGGACGGGCCACCAGGTGGTGCAGAAGCCCACGACAAGCACCGTGGCCAGCACGACGAGGACGTCGGTGAGGCCTACGCTGACGGGGTAGGCGTCGATGATAAAGGCTCCCGCGGCCGAGCCGAAGCGCAGCAGGCCAAACTCCTGCTGGAGCAGGCAGAGGCCCAGGCCCATCAGCACGCCCACCACGGCACCGATGAGGGTGATGATGCGGCTTTCGTGGAGGAAGATGCGCACGATGGTGCGCTCGTCGGCGCCCAGGTGGCGCAGGGTGGCGATGTCGTTGCGCTTTTCGATGATGAGCATGGCCGCCGAGCCGATGATGTTGAAGCAGGCCACGAGCACGATGAACGTGAGGAAGAGGTAGGCAATCGTCTTCTCGATCTGCATCACGTTGAAGGTCTCGCGGTGCTGCTCAAAGCGGTCCAGCACGGTAAATCGCGAGCCGGCCAGGGCGCGCAGCTGCTCCTTGGCCGCCTCGGTGTCGGTGCCGGGCTTCAGCCGCAGGGCTACGGAGCTGATGCGGTCGGGCTGTTCGAAGAGGTCCTGGGCGAAGCGGAGCGACGTAATCAGGTAGTCGTCGTCATAACTCTTCTGGTGCACCTGAAAGAAGGTGCCCGAGGCGCGAATGTCCTCGACGTTGAAACTCTCCGAGGGGTTGCTCAGGTTGATCCGCTCGCCGGCACGCGGCGCACAGATGGGCATAGTGCCGAAATCTACGGCGCCAAATTGCCGTGTCAGCCCGATGCCGGGAATGCCGTACTCCACGTCGGCGGCGTGGAGCAGGAAGCGGCCGGGCGCCGTGCCGGTGGTGAGGATGCTGTCGATGTTGCTCACACGGGGGAAGTCATCGTCCACGCCCTTCACGTGGATGATGACGGGCCGGCCCACGAAGAGGACCATCGCCTGCTCCTCCAGGCAGTCGGACGAGGCCTGGACCGTGGGATGACGGCGCAGGGCATCGAGCGTGGGGTCGTGGGCGTCGACAAACTTGCCCTTGGCGGGACGCACCTCAAGCTGTGGGTCGAAATTGGTGTAGAGGCTGCTGATCAGATCGTGAAATCCGTTGAACACAGACAGCGTGCAGAGCATGGCCATCGTGGCAAACGCCACCCCGAAAGCCGAGATGGCGGAAATGATGTTGATGGCGTTGTGACTTTTCTTGGAGAAGAGGTAGCGCCGCGAGATGAACAGGGATAGTGACAAGGCGCAGGTATTTTTGCGCTGGGCTATCGCGCCAGCAGTTCGTCGATGTGGTCGATATAGTCCAGGGAGTCGTCGATAAAGAACTTCAGCTCGGGAATGATGCGGAGCTGGTAGCGCAGGCGGCGGCCCAGTTCGTAGCGCAGTTCGCGCACGTTGCCGTTGATGTTGTCCAGGATGTCAGCGGCCCGCTCCGAGGGGAAAATGCTCAGGTAGCCGCGACACACGCTCAGGTCGGGGCTGATGCGCACGGCGCTGACCGAGACCAGCACGCCGTGGAGGGCAGCCGTCTGTTTCTGGAACATATCGCTCAACTCCTTCTGGATGAGGCGGGAAATCTTCTGTTGTCGTGTAGAGTCCATAGGCGATGGTTGAAATGGGGGTGTAGGTGGGACGCCTCTTGCCGGAGAGGGGGCACCGCATCGGCTGCGACGAGGTGTGCCCGGTGCTGCCGAAGGCTTGGGGGCGGCACTGGCCGGCGTCCGCTTCGTGCAAAAGTAGGCATTTTCCCTTGATTACCCAATTTTTTTAGTACTTTTGCAAAAAGCTAACACCCTTTGCGTCATGAATAAATCCCAACCCACGCTGGATGTCTCCGTCCTGATTTTGTTTTTCAACCGTTCCGATGTGCTGGAAAAGGTCTTTGCCGAAGTGCGCAAGGCCCGTCCCGCGCGCCTGTTCCTCTATCAGGACGGCCCGCGCGGCGAGCGCGACCTGCCGGGCATAGCTGCCTGCCGCGAAGTGGTCAGTCGCGTAGACTGGCCGTGCGAGGTGCACCAACTCTATCAGGAGAAGAATTTCGGCTGCGACCCCTCAGAGTATATTTCCCAAAAGTGGGCCTTCTCGATGACCGACAAGTGCATCGTGCTCGAGGACGATGACGTGCCCACACAGTCCTTCTTCACTTTCTGCAAGGAGATGCTCGACCGCTACGAGCACGACGAGCGCATCGGCATGGTCTGTGGCATGAACTATGACGAGCGCACCACCGACGTTGCCGACGACTATTTCTTCTCCACCGTCTTTGCCATCTCGGGATGGGCCTCTTGGCGCCGCGTGGTCGACCTTTGGGACGAGCACTACACCTTCCTGGACGACGCCGACAAGATGGCGCGCCTCAATGCCCTTGCCCGCGAAAGGCGGCTGTGGAAGAACTTCATCCCCATGTGCCGCGCTCACCGCGACAGCGGCAAGGCGTACTACGAGACCATCTTCCACGCCTCGCTCCTCCTCCACTCGCAGCTGGCCATCGTCCCCGTGGTCAATCAGATCAACAACATCGGCATCGTGGCCGACTCGACACACTTCTCGGGCACCGTCGAAATGCTGCCCGCCGGCTACCGCCGCATCTTTACCATGGGGCGCCACGAGATGAAGTTCCCCCTGCGCCATCCCGCTGCCGTCATCGACCACGTGGACTACCGTCGCCGCGTCTACCGCATGCAGGGGTGGAACCATCCCTGGGTGAAGGTGGGCCGCAGCTTCGAGGAGCTGTGGCTCCACGTGCGACACGGACAGTGGAAACAGATAGGACGCGCCATCGGCAACCGGTTTGGCATCCTGATGCACGGACGAAAGTTTAACTGAGCGGGAGGACGACACCATGGACAAGGCGCTCTGGATGGCCCGGCTGCTGCGCCGGCATGCCGGCATGACTTTGCGCGAAATCGCCGAGGCTTGGCGCGACGAAGACCCGCGCGGAAAGCCGATGGCGCGCAGCACTTTCTATGACAACCGGCTGCGCATGACACGCTTCTACGGACTGGAGACCGAATGCCGCAGCGGGCGCTATTACCTTGTCACTGCTGCCACCGCGCCCGATCCTGCCTTGGAGCACCTGCTTGCCGGCTCCGACGCCGACGCCGAGGACACAGACATGACCGACTGCATGCTGCGCGCATGGACCGACCTCATCCACGAAGCCACCGCCGACCGCCACTGCCTGGACATCACCTATACGCCGCCCGGCAAAGCCCCCTACCGCACGCGTCTCGCCCCCTATTGTCTGCACTGTGTCAACGACTGGGCCTACGTGCTGGGACACAGCAGCCACCACGGCGAACTCCGTCTCTTTGCCCTCGACCGTATCAGTTGCATGACCCTCCTGCCCGACCGCTACCGCATACCCGAGGGCTTCGATCCGGCCACCTATTTCCGCGACAGCGTAGGGGCATACGCCGGTCCGCAGTTTTGCAAGGCCCACGTAGTCTTTCGTGCCGTGCCCCGGCTGGCTGCCTACCTGCGCACCCGCCCCCTGCACAAATCGCAGAGCGAGGGGCCCGATGGCGAGTTCTCGGTCTGCGTGGCCCTGACGCCCGACCTTGTGGCGCAGCTCCTTTCGTTCGGCCCCGACCTCGTCGTGCTGCAGCCCGACAGCCTGGTCCACGAAGTGAAGCGCCTGCTGTCGACCGCCGCCGGGCAGTATGAAGCCCCGTTTCCCGGATGAGGAATATCGCGGTCCGCTAAACCATAGAGGGGAGGGCTCGACTTCTGTCTTGCAAGAAGTCCATACTTCTCTCCGCCGTGTTTTTTGGCTGATTTCAACAAGCCTTTCGCAACGTCTGACCCTTTTTCTCCCTCTCTCCACCTTTAAGGGTCGCCCTCCGGGGCGGCTCTTTGCGTTTACTCGAAATAATAGGATAAGGTCAGATATGCTCCTTGCATAAAGGATTTCTTGGAATAAAATTGGCTGAATGAAACACCATTATAAGATAGATGTCTTCGTTGACTATATATGTCAAAATTCGACATCGTATAACCAGCACTTATTCCGCAATGTCCTACGTTTACATAAATTCCAACTCGTAAATCCATTGCACACCATTGACCTTTGCTCGTGCTTATTTTTTCAGATTTAGTTTCAGGCCAATTTGTTGTTTTATCAATATAAACGCTATGGTACGGAATATTCATCATTAATCCTGGTTCGGCATAAATGCCTAAATATGTATCTTTAATTTTAAGCGCAGGGCTTTTCAATACTATTGAAGGACGCAGATAAATATTCCAAGGTTTCTCATCATCACTTGAAATGTGCCAATTCGAGCCGGATGCATAGCCATCAACATAGTAATTGCCCCATCTTCCAATTCCAGCCCCAACGCCTAAATACGGAAATATCATATAATGATAAGCCAAATCTACTTGCCATGCATCAGAAGATGTTAGCAATCCCGAAAGGGAAGCTCTGTGATGCGTAGAATCTTCAAATTGACGAGCATGTATAGTAGTGCATAGAGCAATGAGTACAAACATTATAGTTGCCAGTCTTTTCATAACGGAATTTTTCTGCAAAACTACGCACTTTCCGTGACTTTGCGTGTCTTTTCGGCCACATTATTGTAACAAGGTATACATTTTTTCGTTTGCGCCACCCAAAACCACCCAATTATTCTACGTAACTCGCTGATTATCATTGTGCGCTATCTAATGGCAGACAAAGTGATGAAGTCAGGAGAATAACCGTTTTGGGCTGACTCCTGCAAATGGAATCAGCCCTTTTGTTCAAACGTTCAGGAAAGGTTGGCGGACAGTAGGATTAAACGATATAGCTGTTCTTATCACATCGTCTGACACCTGTTATAATCTTCACAAGACCGTTTCCACGTCCTGCAATAAGTTTGTCCAAGTATTTCTTGCGTTCAAATATCAGATTAGAGTGTAATTTTTGATACTGGTATCATATTTTGCACCGTAAATATGATAGTTTTATCCAAAAAGCCGGTACAATCAATGAGGAAGCTGCGTTTATCAAGGTAGCTACAAATCCGTTTCTGAGTGTCTCTTGAACTTTTCCCGGGCCTGTCTATGTTTTGGTCAAGCAGTTTTTCCCCAGGCGTTCCGCCCGCGTGGTCTTGTCAGTGACGGCCGTGGGATGGAAGTTTCGTTCATGTATGGCCGCACGCAGCTGATTGGCCATTTTGCCGGACCGGGTTTGCCGGGGGATACCGGTAGGATCAGCTGCTCATAGCCTGACTTTGGGGAAGGCGGTCGGGGATTGTCATTTCAGCTTGGCTTTCTGCGGGTTTCTCAGTCCGCTGGCGCCGGTTAGGTAGGCTTTTGCAACGCCAAAGTTCAGGTTGAGGTCCAGGCGTACGGGCAGGTGGTTTTCGTCGTCGGTGATATAGAATTTGACCACTTCGCTCTCCTTGCCGTTTTCCGTTTCCATGAAGGAAAATACGAGGCAGCGGTAGGTTGTGGTGCTGTTTTCTACTCTGAACTTCTTCTTTCCGCGATAGACGATGCTTTGCCATTCGCAGCGCTTGCCGTCGGCCATCAGAAACTTGATGCGGTGTCCCACCTTGAATCCCGAGGGATCGAACGAGCGGGCGCGCAGCAGCATGCTGATCATGTCGTAGGCGCAGTAGGCGCTGGTAAATTCGTTGTTGCGGGCCGGCTGGTTGTCGCGCCGGTAGCGCATTTTGACGTGACAGTCGCCCGAGGGATAGCTGTACCATACCTCTTCCTTGCGATAGGTCTTGCCTTCCAGTGCCCCTTTCATGTAGTATTGTGGCGTCAGGTCCATGCCGGTGTAGGCAAGGAGCGTGTCGCGCATCTTGAAGATTTTGTCGGCGCGTTGCGAACCGCGGGTGATGAGGTAGGTCTTGTAGGCAGGTCGTCCGTTGTAGGTGGTGCGTGTGATATTCATCGAGGCGGTGCCGGCCTTTATCCAGACGAATTTCCAGTTGAAGTAGAGGTCGTAGATCAGCGTCTCACCGCTCTTGAACGCGGTGTTGCGCGAGGAGCACTGTGCCCAAGCTCCGGCGGTGCCGAGGCCGATGGCAATGAGTAGTAGGGCGAGAATTTTTTTCATGGCAGTATTGTTTTTTCGCAGGCAGTGTATGTCAGCGCTTCATTCGTTCGCGCTCGGCATTTCTGCTGCGGGCGGTTTTCTTTTTGTCGGCTTTTTGTTTCATCAGTTCGGCGGGTTTTTGCTTTGTCAGCGGCATTTCGTCCGTGCGCCAGGTCTGTTCGATGTCCCAGTTGGCCCGCACTTCGATGGGAGCGGGGAAGTAGTAGACCTGTTCGGGTTGCAGTCCGTCGGCATAGCATCCTGTGTCCCACTGTCCGTTGCCGTTGGGGTCGCGGAAGAGTCGCAGGTAGTAAGTGCCCGGTTTCAGGTAGAAGAAGTCCGCGCGGCCGTTCTTCACGGTGAGCTGTCGCAGGGCCTTTCCGTCCTTTTGCAGCAGCTGTACCACGGCCGCGGAGTCGATGTCGGGCAGCAGGAGGAAGAGCGAGCCCAGTTCCTCGGTGCGTGGCACGGAGAAGTCGAATTTCAGCGGCAGCGAGGTTTTGCCCGACAGGCCGGTAGCAGCGGCCGAGTCCACCAGCAGTTGGTAGCGGCAGCCCGGGCGCCATTCTCCCTGCAGGGTAAAGTTGAGCAGGTCGCCGGGGCGTGGTCGCAGTCGGCCCGGGATGGGGTGCAGGAGGCTGTCCTGTTGCAGGAACAGGTGGAATGCCGCCGTGTCCAGGCGTACCAGGGGCTCCTCAAAGCCCAGGGTGAGATTTTGGTCGGGTGTCAGTCGCGAGGGGGCCGGTCCTGTGATTTTCAGGGGCTCCACCGGTGGTGTCTCGTCGGAGTAATCGCCGCGTCGGTGTCGCTTTTCGCGTTTCTTTTCCCATTTTGCCAGTGCGTCCTCTTGGTCTTTGAGTCGTTTGGCCAGTGTGTGTCGCGGGATGAGTTCGAGGGTGTCGGTGCGGAGTACGTGTTGCGCGATGGAGTCATCGAAGCATTCGTAGGTATAGGTCATCCGCAGCGTGTCGGGTTCGGGGAAGCGGTCCAGGGAGCGCAGCCAGTAGGTGATGGTGTCGCCCCGTTCGCTGCGCTGCTCCAGAAAGGCGTCTGTGGCGTCGAAGTTGAGGCCGCGCACCTCGGGCACGTGGCCCGACGGCGAGGGGGCGGTGAAGTAGGCGCGCCACCATTCGGGCACGTCGCGCTGCGTCTTGAGCAGGTAGCGGTCGGTCCGTGTCTCGGTAAATGCCAGCAGCACCACGTCGTCGGGCAGGTAGTGCGTGAAGGGTACGGCGCAGATGGTGTCATAGTGCACGGTGTCGGTCCACAGGGTGTCGAAGCGCAGGTCGGGAAAGGACGAGGGCGTGATGGTGCGCGAGGTAAAGGCCATGCGCTCGCCCGGCGACAGGCGGAAGTCGCCGTCCATGTCGTTGAGGGCGTAGATGCGGTAGTTGCCCGGGGCCACGCCCTTGATACAGAAGTGTCCGGCGGCATCCGTGCGGGCCACGCGGTCGAAGGCGCGGCGCAGCAGGGCTGTGTCGGTGGTGTCGCGATGCAGTCCGACCAGGATGCCCTTGACCGGTTCCAGGTCTTCGGCCGCCAGCACGTGGCCCGATACCTCCATCGTGTCGAGCTGTTCGCCCGTTGCGAAGTAGTAGGTGAAATTGCCCAGGGGATTGCCCTCGGTGGCATCGGTGATGGCGTCAGAGAAGTCGATGGTATAGGTCGTGTTGGGCTGCAGGGTGTCGAGCAGCGCGACGGAGATTCGTTTTCCCTGGGTCTTGATTTCCGGCATCTCGATTTGGGGTGGCGACACGATGATTTTCTCCGAGGCGTTCTCTATCTTGATATATTCGTCGAAGCTGATGGTCACCTTTTTCGCCTTGGCTTGGGTGGTGCCGATGGCGGGCGTCATGGCCAGGATGCGGGGCGGCGTCTCGTCGTAGGGACCGCCGTCAGGCCCGCTGCCGGGATTGGCGCAGGACAGGCACAGGGCAATGATGAGGATAAGGACGGTAAGAATGCGGGACACGGTTTTTGGGAATTAGGAATCTTCTTTTAATTAGGAATTAGGAATTAGGAATTAGGAATTAGGAATTAGGCGAGCGCCTGCCCCTGTTGGGAAATCATCTGCACTTGTTGGCAATCAGGAAAGGGGGCATTAGGAGTTAGGCATTAGGAGTTAGGAATTACGGTGCAAGGTGTGCTGCAAATTCCTAATTCCTAATTTCTAATTCCTAATTATCTAAGTGCGAGCACCTGGTCGATGATGTCGCGGTTGTTGGCCAGGCGCGGCACTTTGTGCTGTCCGCCCAGTTTTCCGCGGCTTTTCAGCCAGTCGTTGAAGAGGCCGCGGCGCGCCGGGATGACTTCCAGCGGCTGCAGGGTCAGGTCCTTGTAGCGCTTGGCCTCGTAGTCCGAGTTGATTTCCTGCAGCGCCTGGTCGAGTTCGCGGGCAAAGGCTGCGATGTCGGCCGGTTCCTTTTCAAATTCTATGACCCACTGGTGGCGGCATCGGCCGTGGTCGTCCATGAAAACGGGAGCGGCTGTGTATTCGCTCACCACGGCGCCGGTCAGCGAGCAGGCGCGTTGCAGTCCCTGCTCGGCATTGTCCACTATCAGCTCTTCGCCGAAGGCGTTGATGAAGCTCTTGGTGCGTCCGCTGATGATGAATTTATAGGGACGGACGGAGGTGAAGCGCACGGTGTCGCCAATCTGATAGCGCCACAGGCCGCACGAGGTGGAGATGACGATGGCATAGTTTCGTCCGGCCTCGACGGCCCACAGGGGGAGCACCGTGGGGTCGGCCTTGCCCACCTCCTCGAGCGGGATGAACTCGTAGAACACGCCATAGTCCAGCATGAGCAGCATGGCGGGGTCGGCGGGGTCGTTCTGCAGGCCAAAGAAGCCCTCCGAGGCGTTGTAGGTCTCCATGTAGCGCATCCGCGGCGAGCGGATCAGCCGGTGGTACTGCTCACGGTAGGGGGTAAAGGCCACGCCGCCGTGGAAGAAGACTTCGAGGTTGGGCCAGACTTCGTCCAGATAGCTCTTGCCCGAAATTTCCAGCACGCGGTTGATGACGGCCATCATCCACGAGGGCACGCCGCTCAGGTTGGTCACGTTTTGGCGGAGGGCAATTTCGGCGATGCGGTCGCGCTTTTCCTCGAAGTCGGCGAGCAGGGCAATCTGCTTGGGCGGTGTGCGCACCAGGTTGACCAGCGGATTGATGTTCTCGATGAGGATGGCCGACAGGTCGCCCACGAGCGAGTGTGGCAGGTTGTAGTTGGGCGCATGGCTGCCGCCCAGTATCAGGGCGCGGCCGTCAAAGAGGCGGCTGTCGGGGTAGTTGCGCAGGTAGAGGGCCACTGCGTCGGTGCCGCCGGCATAATGGGTGTCGCGCAGTCCGTCGGCGCTGACCGGTATGAACTTGCTCTTGTCGTTGGTCGTGCCGGATGATTTGGCGTACCAGCGCACCCGTCCGGGCCAGAGTACGTCGCGCTCGCCGTGGCGCATGCGGTCGATGTCGGCTTTCAGCTCTTCGTACGTATTGAGGGGTACCCGGGCGGCAAAGGCTTCGTAGTCGCTGAGGGCGGCATAGTCGAAGCGCTGTCCCCACTCGGTGCGGGCGGCCCGCCGGAGCAGGCGTGCCAGCACGCGGCGCTGGATTTGCTCAGCGTCGGTGGCAAAGCGGTCTATGGCTTTCGGACGTCCGCGAAAGGCGGGACGCAGCAGGGTGGTCAGGCGCATGGATAAGGGGTTTTTTCGGGGTTGAGAGGGGGTGAAATGCAGGCAGTGGCCGGCAGCGGTCGGCAGACCTTTGGCCGATGGCCACTACTTCCTGAAAACTACAAGGCACTTGGTGCAAAACTAAGTAGTACTTAGAAAAAACTACAAAGTACTTAGAAAAAATTACAAAGCACTTAGTTTTTTCTACAAAGCACTTAGTTGGAAGCCGGCAGATGGGGGTCGCGCCGGCTTTGCGCGTGCCTTTGGTCAGTTTTGGTCGTAGGCGTGCTTGGGATAGTCGATGGTGTAGTGGAGTCCGCGGCTCTCCTTGCGCTCCAGGGCTTGGCGTGTGATGAGGTAGCCCACGTTGATCATGTTGCGCAGTTCGCAGATGTCGGGAGTGGCTTTCACGCGCTTGAAGAGTTCTTCGGTTTCCTCGTAGAGCAGGTCCAGTCGCGTCCAGGCACGCTTCAGTCGCAGGTTGCTGCGCACGATGCCGACGTAGTTGGACATGATTTGTCCCACCTCCTTGACGTCCTGCGCGATGAGCACCTTTTCCTCGTTGGTCATCGTGCCCTCGTCGTTCCATTCGGGCACCTGTTCGTTGAAGGTGTACTCCTCGAGGTGGCTCAGGCTGTGCTTGGCGGCGGCTTCGGCGTAGACCACGGCTTCTATCAGCGAGTTGGACGCCAGTCGGTTGCCGCCGTGCAGTCCGGTGCAGGCGCACTCGCCCACGGCATAGAGGCGCTTGATGCTGGAGCAGGCGTCGAGGTCCACCTTGATGCCGCCGCACAGGTAGTGGGCGCACGGTGCCACGGGGATGTACTGTCGGGTGATGTCGATACCGATGGAGAGGCACTTCGCATAGATGTTGGGGAAGTGGTGGCGGGTCTCTTCGGCGGGTTTGTGGGTGACGTCGAGGCACACATGGTCGAGTCCGTGGATTTTCATTTCCTTGTCGATGGCCCGGGCTACGATGTCGCGCGGAGCGAGCGAGAGGCGGCGGTCATACTTCTGCATGAACTCCTCGCCGTTGGGCAGTCGGAGGATGCCGCCGTAGCCGCGCATGGCCTCGGTGATGAGGTAGGCGGGATGTGTCTCGCCGTGGTGGAAGAGGGCCGTGGGGTGGAATTGCACGAACTCCATGTCCTTGACCGTAGCCTTGGCGCGGTAGGCCATGGCGATGCCGTCGCCCGTGGCGATGTTGGGGTTGGTGGTGGTGGAGTAGACGGCACCGATGCCGCCGGTGGCCAGGACGGTGACGCGCGAGAGGATGGTGTCGATTTTCCGCGTGTCGGGGTCGAGCACGTAGGCGCCGAAGCATTCTATGTCCGGTGTGCGCCGCGTCACCTCCACGCCCAGGTGGTGCTGCGTGATGATTTCCACGGCGAAGTGGTGCTCGAGCAGGGTGATGGCCGGGTGATTTTTTACTGCCTCGATGAGTCCGCGCTGTATCTCGAAGCCGGTGTCGTCGGCATGGTGCAGGATGCGAAATTCCGAGTGGCCGCCCTCGCGGTGCAGGTCGAACTCGCCATCCTCCTTGCGGTCGAAGTTCACGCCCCATTCCACCAGTCGTCTGATACCCTCGGGCGCGCCCTTCACCACCTGCTCCACGGCCCGGCGGTCGCTGATGTAGTCGCCCGCAATCAGGGTGTCGGTGATATGTTTCTGGAAGTTGTCTACCTTGAGGTTGGTCACCGAGGCCACGCCGCCTTGCGCCTTGGCCGTGTTGGCTTCCTCGATATTGGTCTTGCACACCAAGGCCACACGCCCTTTGCCGGATTCGGCCACACGCAGGGCATAACTCATTCCGGCCACGCCGGAACCGATGACTAAGAAGTCGAATTTGCGTATCATAATGGGAAAAACTTTCCGTCAGCGAGTGCAAAACTACGAAAAAAATCAAGGCTATGAAAAATTATAGGTATTTTTGCACAGTCTTTAGGCCGTGGGGAGGTGAACTCCCGGCCCGCCGGACGCGCGCCAAGGGGCCGTGGCGGCCCGCAAGTCCTTGTCCTGCCATCCGGCGAGGCATTGCGTCCGGGCGAAGTCCTTGCCCGCCGGCGCTTCTTGTCTTAGCCTTTTTTTGAAATCTCCAATACCATGCAATCCAAAACCATTCTCGCGGCAGCCCTTGCCCTGCTTCTCAGCTCCATGTCGGCCGTAGGCCAACGCAGCGAGCAGACGCTGGAGCACGGCTGGCGCTTCTTCCGGGGAGCCTGCCCGCAGGCTTCCGACCCAACGTATGATGATCACGACTGGACACGTGTCAGTGTGCCCCACGACTGGGCCATCCGCGGTCCGTTCAGCCGCGAGCACGACCTGCAGAACGTGGCCGTGACGCAGAACGGCGAGACCGAGGCTTCGGTCAAGACGGGACGCACCGGCGGACTGCCCTACGTGGGCGAGGGCTGGTATCGCACCACCTTCCAGGCCGACCCTGCGCGCCTCACCACCCTCGTCTTCGACGGCGCCATGAGCGAAGCGCGCGTCTATGTCAACGGCCGTGAAGCCTGCTTCTGGCCTTTCGGCTACAACTCCTTCCATTGCGACGTCAGCAGCCTGATTCACAGCGACGGTTCGCCCAACGTGCTGGCCGTACACCTGGAGAACAAGCCGCAGAGCAGCCGCTGGTATCCCGGCGCCGGCCTGTACCGCAACGTACACGTGGTGCAGACCGACAAGGTGCACGTTCCGGTGTGGGGCACACAGGTCACCACGCCCCACGTGGCCGAGGACTACGCCTCGGTCTGCCTGCGCACCTCCGTCGAGGGAGCCGACACCTGCTGCCTCACGGTACGCACACGCATCCTGGATGCCGACGGCAACGTCGTAGCCGAGAAGACCAACCGCGGATACATCGCCCACGAGCAGCCCTTCACCCAGAATTTCATCGTCGAAAGCCCGCACCTGTGGTCGCCCGAGACACCGTATTTATATAAGGCCGTGAGCGAAATCTTCTGCGGCGGACAGCTCTGCGACACCTACACCACGCCCTTCGGCATCCGCAGCCTGGAATTTGTGGCCGACAAGGGATTTTTCCTCAACGGCCGCCACCGCAAATTCCAGGGCGTCTGCAACCACCACGACCTCGGTCCGCTCGGCGCTGCCATCAACGTGAGTGCCTTGCGACTGCTCAAGGAGATGGGCTGCGACGCTGTGCGCACCTCCCACAACATGCCCGCGCCGGAGCTCGTGGCGCTCTGCGACTCGATGGGATTTATGATGATGATCGAGCCTTTCGACGAGTGGGACATTGCCAAGTGTGACAACGGTTATCACCGCTACTTCGACGAATGGGCCGAGCGCGACATGGTGAATATGCTCCGCCACTACCGCAACAATCCCTCGGTCGTGATGTGGAGCATCGGCAACGAGGTGCCCACACAGTGCTCGCCCGAGGGCTACAAGGTGGCCAGCTTCCTGCAGGACATCTGTCACCGCGAGGACCCCACACGTCCTGTCACCTGCGGCATGGACCAGGTGTCGTGCGTGCTGGACAACGGTTTCGCGGCACAAATCGACATTCCCGGCTTCAATTACCGCGCCCACCGCTACGTAGAGGCCTACGGACGCCTGCCGCAGAACATTGTGCTGGGCAGCGAGACCAGCAGCACGGTCAGCTCGCGCGGAGTGTACAAATTCCCGGCCGTGCGGCGCAGCGATGCCACCTATGACGACCACCAAAGTTCGGGATACGACCTGGAATACTGCTCGTGGAGCAACATTCCCGACATAGACCTTGCGCTGGCCGAGGACTACCCTTGGACCATCGGGCAGTTCGTCTGGACCGGCTTCGACTACCTGGGCGAGCCTTCGCCCTATGACACGGACGCCTGGCCCAACCATTCCTCCATGTTCGGCATCATCGACTTGGCTTCCCTGCCCAAGGACCGCTACTACCTGTACCGCAGCGTCTGGAACCCCGCGCAGCCCACACTCCACGTCCTGCCACACTGGACCTGGCCGGGCCGTGAGGGCCAGGTGACCCCTGTCTTTGTCTACACCAACCATCCCGAGGCCGAGCTCTTCGTCAATGGCAAGAGCCAGGGACGCCGCAAGAAACTCTCCGCCGCCGAGGCCACGACCGTCGAGGAACGTTACCGCCTGATGTGGAATGAGGTGGTCTACGAACCCGGCGAAGTGGAGGTAGTGGCCTATGATGCCCACGGCTGCGAGGCTGCGCGCACCAAGGTACGCACCGCGGGCAAGCCGCACCACATCGAAATCGTCCGCGCCAATCCCGAGGAGGGACAGGCCGCCGACGGCAAGACCCTCTGCTACTTCACCCTGCGCGTAGTCGACCGGGACGGCAACCTCTGTCCTGCCTACGACGGACTGCTGCAGTTCTCGGTGAGCGGAAATGCTACCTACGAGGCCGCAGCCAACGGCGACGCCACCTGTCTGGACCTCTTCCACGAGCCCCGCATGCACGCATTCGGCGGCATGTGTACGGTCATCGTGCGGATGGGCACGACCGAGGGCACGGCCCGCCTGAGCGTTCGCGGCAAGGGCTTGAAAGGCAGCATCAGCTGGTAAACGAATAATACGAACCCCCTATATAACAAAATCCTACATTCCCCATGAAATATCTGTTTCCCCTCTTCGCCGCGCTCTTCATCTGCTGCGGCAGCGACGATCCCGCAGTCGACGATACGCCGCAACCCGAACAGCCCGACGTAAACCCGCCCGCAGTGACCGTAAGCGACTGTGTGCGCGGCGCGGACGTCAGCTGGTACACGGAAATGGCCGCCGATGGCAAGAAGTTCTACACCGTGGACGGCCGGGAAAGCGACTGCATGACCCTCATGCAGGAAATCGGCATGGAAGCCGTCCGCCTGCGCGTCTGGGTGCAGCCCGAAAACAAGGGATGCCACTTCTCGGATTGCGCTGACGTGGTGCGCAAGGCCGTGGCAGCCAAGGAGGCCGGACTGCGTGTGATGATCGATTTCCATTACAGCGACTGGTGGGCCGACCCCTCGCGCCAGGAGACGCCCGCAGCCTGGACCGACCTCGGCGAGACGGCGCTGCTCGACAGCGTAGGCCGACACACCACCGGCGTCCTGACCGCACTGCGCGCGGCCGGCGTCACACCGGAATGGATCCAGGTGGGCAACGAGACGCGCAACGGCATGCTGCACCCGACAGGACAGCTGTGGAACAACAACGGCGACATAGCCGGCGGATGGCAGCGATTTGTGGCCCTCTACAACGCCGGATACGAGGCTGCCAAGGAGGTATTCCCCACGGCCAAGGTGATGCCCCACCTCAACCACGCCTACGAAAACAACCTCTGGTGGTTTGACAAATTCAAGGCCCTCGGCGGCAAATTCGACATGATTGCGCTGAGCCACTATCCCCAAGTGGACGACAACACCAAGACGTGGGCCGAGGTCAACCGCCTGGCTGTGCAGCAGGTCAACACGCTGCACCTGCGCTACGGCGTACCCGTCGTCATCAGCGAAGTCGGTGTCAAGGCCTACGACCCTTCCACGGGCGCACAGGTGCTGGCTGATTTCCTCGACGGACTGCACAATCTCAACGCTGCCTACGGCAACGGCCCGCGCGACATAGACCCCTCTATCTGTGCAGGCATCTTCTATTGGGAACCCGAGGTCTACGGCAACTGG
>SFCP01000154.1 GCA_004558535.1 Bacteroidales bacterium
GTTAAAAACGTTAAAGTTGAACGGCTACCAAGTGCGCTCGAAGAGGACGCTGCCGGCTGCATCGAGGACCTTGGTGCGCAGCGTCCTGCCGCGCTTCTCAATCACGACGACTGCGGCATCGCGCAGCGAGGGTCCGCCGCCTATCAGCATGGGGTAGAGGTTGCCGTACTGTCCCTTTTCATAGAACTGAAAACGATGCGTATGCCCGTTGATGGCCAAGTCGACTGGGGCCTTCGCCAAGACAGGGGCCCACAGTTCGCGACAGGGCGCACTCTCGCCGCCGGGGTCGTGGGCGGCATCGGAGAACCACAGGGGGATGTGGTGGATGAGTACGCGGCGGGCGGCACGGCGGTAGGCACGACTGCGCACTTCGTCGGCCAGGAAAGCTGCCTGGTCGCGGCGGAAGGCGGTAAAATCGTTCAGGCCGTAGTAGACCCATGTGTCGTCGGGTTTGTCCTCGCCGCAATCCAGCAGGACGAAGCGCGTGTCGCCCCACGAGAAAGCGTGATAGGTAGTGCCGGCAGGGCCGAAGTCGAACAGGCTGAGCATGCCGGAGGAATAGGCGTTGCGTATCTCGTGGTTGCCGCGCAGGAAGATGCAGGGCGTCTCGGCGGCGTCGAAGGCGTCGGCCAGCGCATGGACTGCATCCAGCGCCTGCCGGCGGTCGGCGGGTTCGGGCAGGCAGTCGCCGTTGAACACCACGAAGTCGTGGGGGATGCTGTCGGCCAGCCGCGCCATAGCTTGCTCCACGCTGCGCACGCAGTGCAGGTCGTTGAACACCAGGGCGGTGAAGTTGCGCACGGTGTCAGCGGGCAGGGTGAACCGGTAGAAGCGCGTACGCTCGGTGCGCCCGAATGTCTTGCTGTAGGACTGATTCTGCAAAATCTGCGTGGCACAGACGCGGTACCAGTACGTGGCGCCCGGCTGCAGGTCGGCGAGGCGGATGCGATGCTCGGCATCGTGTACCACCTCCTGCCCTCCGATGAGCTGTCGCAGGGTGTCGACGTGCAGCGAGTCGCGGCCTAACTCTATCCACGAGTGCACGCTGCACGTGGTCTGATACATCACACTGACGCCGGTGGGGGTGGCGTATTGCAAATAGGGTTCGCCGTAGAACAGCGCGCGGGCACTGTCGCCGGGAAAGGGTTGCTGGGCCGCTGCCGACAGGGCAAAGACGGCCATCACAAGGGTGAGGATTTTACGCATAAGGCTATGCTTCTTTTGTCAGGTCAGACATTTATCATCATGGCAGCTCCCCCGCCCAGCCCATGTCGGAGAGGAAGTCGTCGGCCGAGGCAATCAGCCCCGCCACCTGGCTGCGGATGAGCCGGTTCAAGCCGCGGCCGCCCTCGGCGTCAAGACTGCCGGGAAAGGCAAAGACGGGGCGGTCGTAGGAGGCTGCCAGGCGCGCCGTCAGCATGCTGCCGCCGTGTTCGGGCGTCTCGACCACGACGACTGCATCGGCCAAGCCGGCCACAATCCGGTTGCGCCGGCGGAAGTTCTCGCCGAAGGGTATCGTCCGCGAGGGGTACTCGGTGAGCAGTCCGCCGCCCGATGCCATGATGCGCACGGCGGTGTCGCGGTGGGCCGCCGGATAAATACGGTCCAGCCCCGTCCCCATCACAGCCACGGTAGGCAGGCCGCACGACAGGGCCGTCACGTGCGCCTGATGGTCGATGCCGTAGGCCAATCCGCTCACCACGAGGGTGCCGGGAGCCCGTGCCTGCAACCGCCGCACGAAAGCCTCCGTCCGGTCAAGGGCCTGCGGCGTGCAGCGGCGCGTCCCGACCACGCTCACCACCCGCGGCGCGTCGAGCAGGGCCGACCCGCGGAAATAGAGCACGACCGGTGCGTCGGGACACTCGCGCAAACGCCTCGGATAGGCCGCCGCACCATACGTCAGCACCTCCACGCGAAAGCGCCGCACGAAGGAAAGCTCCTCCTCGGCGCGCCGCAAGGCACCGCTCCAATCCGCGAAATGCCCGCCCGCTGCGGGCAAAACGCGGCGAAGCAGGCCGGCCAACTCATGGCGATGGGCGTACACCTCGGCAGCACTGCCCATCTCGCGCAGCAACGTGCGTACGTGCTGCGGCGTCAAACCGGGCATTTGGGTAAGGGCGATGGTATAGAGAGCCTCCATAAAGGTCAACAAGAAAGGGGGGGCTGCGACACCGGCCTGCCGACAGGTGGACCGACGCGGCCGGTGGGCAAAGAGAAAGTCCTGCCCGCCCGCTCTCACGGAGCAGACTGACAGGACTGTAATAGGATATATTATCTCGCAGGCACGATTTATTTCAACAAATGTGCGTCGAAGAAGTTGCAAACACGGGTGAAGAGGTGATAACGCGTGTTTCCGCCGTAAATGTTGTGGTTGCGGTTGGTATAGATCTGCATGTCAAACTGCTTGTCGGCCTGCACC
>SFCP01000155.1 GCA_004558535.1 Bacteroidales bacterium
TGTCATGCTCCAAAAGTGACGGAAATATGGCAAAATGACTTAGATTACCAAAAATAATAGTCCATTTACTTGGACTGCAACATAGAAAAACCGGGAAAAACCCCTTGCAGAGGATGGGGGCTGCGCCCTGCTGCCAGGCTTCCGCTTTGGTCTTATAAGAGCAAGCTCTTAACGCCCAAACCGAAAACCTGACACCACCTTCTTTCAGAAGGCTTCCATCCTCTGCAAGGCGATAAACAAAAATAAACCTTTCAACTTCGCCCCATTTGCTGGAGAAAGTATGCATGGTAAAAATAAGACCACGGGGTAAAAGGGACCACGGATTGAACGGATTATACGGATGACTTGAGCGACTACGGATGTAACAACTCTGATGAATAATGAGGCGTAAATAAATCCGTCAAATCCGTTCAATCCGTGTTCAAGAATAAATCCTTGTTCGGAGAATAGCGGCTACGAATTGAACGGATGACTTGAGTGACTCATCCTTGTCACGGAGGAAAGGTTTTATTTTGTTTATCGCCTTGTGCTGGATGCAAAACCCGATAGGGGGATGCTGCAGCCGGCTGAAAATACCTGAGCTTGCTCGAGGGATTTTCAGACGGCCACAGCGTCCATGGCTCGTAAGAGACATTGCACCCAGCGCAAGGGGTCTTTCTCGGTTTTTGTCTTTTCAGCTGGTACAGAAATTTCCTTGCCAAACCAATAAAACGCGTAATATTCTTTGTTTAGGTGATAGATTTGGCAATAAAAACATATCTTTGCATAAGATTGGCTGCGGTTCGGCAATCAAAGCAAGCTTTATTGCGCTCACCTTGCACAATCTTTGCATAAGATTGGCTGCGTTCGACCCGCCCAAGCAATAAACGAACAATTATATGTCTGAAATATCCTGTTATTTACAACCCGGCACGTTGCTGAATGCCGGCAATTACCGCATCGTGCGCTTCATTGCCGCCGGCGGCTTTGGCTGCACCTACGAGGCTGAGCATGTTCTGCTTGAGAAGCGGGTGGCCATCAAGGAATTTTTCATGCAGGGCTACTGCAACCGTGATACTGACACCCGGCACGTCACGGTGGCCGCGCAGACCATGCACGAGATGGTGGACAAATACAAGCGGAAGTTCATCGGCGAGGCCAGGGCCCTCAGTGACCTGCATCACGAGGGTATCGTCAGCGTGAGCAATGTGTTCGAGGAGAACGGTACGGCGTATTTCGTGATGGACTACGTGGATGGACAGTCCCTCGCCGGTCTCTGCAAGAACGGTCCGCTGCCTGAGAAGCACGCCCTCTTTTATATCCGACAGGTGTGTGAAGCCTTGGTCTACGTGCACGACCACAACCGTCTGCACCTCGACCTGAAGCCCGGCAACATCATGGTGAAATCCGACGGCCGCACTGTGCTGATTGACTTTGGCGCGTCGAAGCAGTACGATATCGCAAGTGGGGAGAACACGACAACGCTTCTCGGCTACACGCCCGGCTATGCCCCGCTGGAGCAGACGCAGGGCGATGTTCGGCAGTTCCTGCCCTCCACGGATATCTACGCATTGGGTGCTACTCTTTATTGCCTGCTGACCGGCCGTGCGCCCCAATCTCCGGCCAACCGCCTCAATGACGAAGAGGACGATTTGGCTCTTCCTGCCAATATCAGTGCCGCCACGCTTCAAGCGGTGGAGCGGGCCTTGGAAATTCGCAAGAAAGACCGGCCACAGAGCGTCCGCGAATTTATGGCCTTGTTGGATGCGGCGGTGAAACCGCAGCCCGCACCGGAACCGCCCGCACCGGAACCGCCCGCACCGGAACCGGGATCTTCCACAGAAACCATTATTTCGGGTGACCGGCAAGAAAAGTCCTATAAGCGGTTCGCCGTTATCCTCGTGGTGAGTATCGTGGTTGGTATTGCGCTTATCATTCTATTTGCTAAAGGATGTTCCACTGCCGGAGGGGAGAATGTAGAAGATACAACGGTAGTGAATGATGGCGACGAGCAGCCCGAGCCAAAAGTGGTCTTCGACGGTCGCGACAAGACGTACACCGCCAACGGCGCTTCGTTTACGATGAAGCCCGTGGCCGGTGGTACGTTCACCATGGGCGCCACCTCCGAGCAGCAAGATTCCTATGATAATGAAAAGCCGACGCACACGGTAACGCTGAGCGACTATTACATCGGCGAGACGGAGGTGACGCAGGAATTGTGGGCCGCCGTGATGGGAAGCAATCCCTCTTACTTTACCGGGAATATGCAGCGGCCGGTGGAGCAGGTAAGCTGGGATGATTGCCAGACCTTTATCCAAAAGCTGAACCGACTGACCGGTGCGAATTTCCGCCTGCCCACCGAAGCGGAGTGGGAGTTTGCCGCCCGCGGCGGCCGTAATTCCCGCGGGTATCAGTACAGCGGCAGCAGCATGTGGCGTGGTACTACGAAGATTTTGAAACCGGCACCACGCACCCCGTGAAGACGAAGTCGCCGAACGAATTGGGCATCTACGATATGAGCGGGAATGTATTGGAGTGGTGTCAAGACTGGTATGGCAATTACAGCTCGTCCTCTCAGACGAATCCCACGGGACCGGGTACAGGCTCTTACCGCGTAATCCGTGGCGGCGACTGGGGTAACTACGCCCACCGCTGCCGGTCCGCCGATCGCGGCTACTACACGCCCGACAGCGGGTACAACGGCCTCGGGCTGCGCCTCGCCCTTTAGTTTGACATAAAAAGAAGAGAAAAAGAAAAGAGAAAGAAACGAAGTGAAAGGGAAGTGGTGGTGCGGGTCTTCGGCAAGTGAAGCCGCGCCAAGCGGCGGAGCGCGAAGGCCCACACCACCACGCGGGAGGAAAATCCATCCCGGCACGGCCATGCCCATTTTCGGCTTTCTCACCCGTGCTTTGTGCCCGGTTCGGCACAGGGATGGCGCGAGGGCCATGTGCCCCCGGGCTCTGCGCAGAAAAGTAGGCGGAAACTACGGGCAAGTGGGCGTTTTGCTGTACCTTTACAGGGCTTCTGCCGTTCCTGCCGGGCGACGAATATATGTTCACGTTTTTATTAACATCCGAAACTTCAGAATAAATTAACCTCAAAAAACAAATAAAAAATGAAAGTCAAATCCCTTTTTACCCTTTTAAGTGTTTGCATAATTTTTCTTTCCCCGCTTTCCCTGCGTGCGCATCAGAAGTCGGTCTGCGAGGCGTGGACAAGGGCGGAAACAAAGAGTACACCGTCAATGGCGTCAGGTTTAAAATGATAGCCGTGGCCGGCGGCACGTTCACCATGGGGGCCACCTCTGAGCAGAAAAGACCCTATGATGATGAAAAGCCGACGCACACGGTGACGCTGAGCGACTATTACATCGGCGAGACGGAGGTGACGCAGGAATTGTGGGCCGCCGTGATGGGCAGCAAC